>JABXHG010000001.1 GCA_013393545.1 Alteromonadaceae bacterium
GGTCAGCTTTTCAGGTACCATTTTGGATAGCGGCGGTTAGTGTTGGTTTTTTGTGTAGGAGCTTGAAATCATAACACTTTCAGCCGCTTCTTCCTTCCTTACGCTACCTTCTCATGAGAAATCCGGGTTAGTAAGGTTCCAGCGCCGCAGGCGCGAGCGATCGGAGTGGTGTTAGGTGGTATAGGAGCAATTCTCAGCAACTACGTAGCTCAGGGAGAAGCCGCTGCAGCGCAACAAGAAGCGCTAGAGGCCTGGCAGAAGCACCAGGATGCAATATCCGAATTGGAAGCGCTCCAGCAAGAAGCGCTTGGTGATTTACAGGCTGGCGCAGCCGATATTTTTAGTGATTTTTCGGCCAAGTTTGATCCTGCCATGGAAAAGCTGGATATCTTCCAAGACTATAGTGTTGATGCGGGTTTTGGTTCTGATCTGATGCAGAATATTGCAAATGACATGATCAAGGAGCTAGCGGAGAATAAAATCTTTGTAGATGGGACTACTCCAAATTTATTTGAGCAATTTTCACAAGATTTAGATTTTTTAAATCTCCTACGCGGTGATGGGGTCAATTTCGAGTCGATTGAGGCTTGGTATGGCCATATTGCAGATGAAACTCTTGCGAAAATGGAAAGCATTGTCAGCTCTTACTCTGATAAACTGGATATAGTTCTAGAAAATGATGCTTTTCTACTCCATAATCTTTCCAGCTCCGGAGATGACGTAATACTGGCAAATGTCAGCCAAGAGTTTCTCGATGGCGGGGATGGAAACGATACTTTCGTTCTGGATGATCTAACAAGTCACAAGTACATCTACGACAAGTCTGGGAATAATAAGATTCAGGTGGATGGCGTTGTCCTAAGTGGCGCGAATTTGATGGTTGACTCTGGGGCAAATAACCTATCATTTAAAGATGATTATGGAAATACCTATACGAAGTCTGTATCTGCAAATGGAATCGACTACGACCTTACCATAAATATAAATGGCGGAGGATCTGTCACTATTATCCATTGGGATCAATCTCCTGGTTTGTTTGGAATCTCTTTAAATGGGCCCGAGGGTGAAGATGAGATCACTCCCCCTGAACAATCGAGTGATGTTCTGGTCGTTGGAGATGGGGTGATAGGGGATGTTTACTCTATAACTGACGATGGAAGTGTTGAAAAATCCGATCAGTATTTTAATAGAAGCTACGAAGGTCGTGAGTCCACGGTTGGTAAAACGGACGACTTGGGGAATAGTCTTGACCAGTCAGGCTTAAATCAAAAAGAAATCGTCTTTGATGCTAAGGGCTTCATGAACAATCCTGATGATGGAGACTTATGGTTTGATGGAGGTGACCTGAATGACGTTCTGGTCGGGTCCAATGGTAATAACCATATTTATGGTCGAGGTGGAGACGATTATATTGAAGGCTTTGGTGGCCAAAATTTGCTGGTAGGCGGTCAAGGGGACGATTATTTTATTGGAAGTGACCTCTCCAACCACATTTACATGGATGATATTGACTCCCTTGATGCCGGGGGTGGCGGGAATGATTACGCCGAAGGTGGTGAAGGTAGTGATTGGATTTCGGGCGGCGCAGGAGATGACGTTATAAAGGGTGGCGAAGGTCAAAACCGCCTCGCGGGTGGCAGCGGCAGAGATCGAATTACATCCGGGTCTGGAGATGACTATGTTTTTGCAGACGGATATATGCTGAGAGGAGATGGAACTAGCATCGAGCTGCAATCAGATTCTTCGCTCGATAAAGACCAATATGACGATTACGTTGACGCTGGAGACGGGAACAATCAGGTCACCGGCGGTGCAGGGTCAGATATCATTATCACGGGTGATGGCGACGATCTGATTGGAGGCGATATTCGGGATAGCAGTGGACTCTCCGAGGGCTTGCAGGATCGTTACGTACCTTTGCCGCAGCACATGCATGGAGAAGACACCATTTATTCGGGAGCTGGCGACGATCAAGTTATTGGTGGCGGTGGTGACGATACAATCTATGGCGGTGATGGTGCTGACAGTATTTGGGGTGATGATGACCAGTTAACGGCTTTCACGCCAAGTGGCAACGATAAGATTTTTGCCGGGAATGGGGCTGATACGGTATTTGGAGGCGCGGGTAACGATAGAATCTACGGCGAGTCCGGCGATGATAGCCTGAGCGGTGGTGAGGGAGATGATCTGATTGAAGGCGGCTCAGGCGCTGACAAGATTTGGGGTATGGAAGGCGATGATCGCGCAAATGGGGGCGATGGCGACGACACGATTTGGGGCGGAGTCGGCAATGACAGTCTTGGTGGGGGTGCCGGAGTTGATGAAGTCCAAGGAGGTGAAGGCAATGATGTTGTGTCCGGTGGCGATGGTGACGATACTTTATTCGGTCAGGCCGGAAGCGATCTGCTCCACGGTGGCGATGGAGACGATTGGGTTCAGGATGCCCTGAATGCGGCGTCTTCAGACCAGAATTCTCTCTATGGCAATGATGGCGAAGACACTGTGCTTGCTGGAATCGGAGAAGACAGCCTCTATGGTGGTAATGGTGATGATCACCTTCAAGCGGGCTCAGGAAGCGATTTTCTCGGGGGTGGCGCAGGCTCAGACGCGTTGCTTGGACAGGAAGGCAATGACACTCTGAGCGGTGGTCAAGGCACCGATTACTTGTTCGGACATTCGGGTAACGATACCTACCAGTTCAGTTCTGGAGACGGTTTAGATCTGGTACGCGACACGTCAGGTTCGAACAGAATTGAGTTTGGTGGCGGTGTCCACATGCAGTACGTTGAAATCCAGCAGAGTGCGACCAGAACTTATCTCCGCTACGGCGATGGCGACACCGTCGTTATGGATAACAACACCTTCCTGAAGCTTTCTGATGCATCCCTTGCTGATGGAACCATATTGTCGAAAGGTGACCTGCAGGAACTGGCGCTGGAAGGCCGGGAACATCAGGGCCGAAGAGTCTCGGGAATAATGAGCAGTGGCTCTTACTTGGGACGGACAATTGATCAGTTTTCCTGGTTCGGCGGCCAGTTGATTGGCCACAACAGCAGTTCAGGGACGCTGGATTTGAGCAATCAGTCCGCCTGGACGCAGGGTGTGACTTCGCTTACCGGGCCAATCACCTACTACACGGATGTGGATGGAAACGTAATGTCGTCCGTATCAGGAGCTGATGGTTCTCCAAAAGTTCCCAGTGGAGCAGTTAAACAGCATGTCCTTTGGCCTAATGGCTCTACAATTACGACAGATGCTAACCCAGTAACTGAGGACAGTGTTCTGTCTGACCCTGATGCAGATAACCCGGCGCCAGAGGGTGCCAGTGGTGATAGTAGTGGCGTCAGTTCTGATGATGAGGTGCTGGATGGCACCGAAGTCGACGATACGATTGACGGGGAGTCAGGCAACGATCTTATCCGTGGACACGCCGGAGAGGATGTTCTGAACGGAGGGGATGGGAATGATCTTCTTTTCGGTGGTGACGGGAACGATACACTAGAGGGTGGTTCAGGCGACGATATTCTTAGTGGGGGCGCTGGAAATGACCTGATTAATGGAGGCAATGGCAACGACACTCTCCATGGGGATGAAGGTGACGATGAAATCAACGGTGGCGCAGGTAATGACATTATTACGGGCGGCGCTGGTGCAGATACGCTGGACGGTGGCGGGGGCTCGGATACTTATTATTTCAGCGTGGGTGATGGCGCAGATGTTATTGATCACCGAAGTGGCATTAATGGCGAAGACAAGCTCAAGTTTGAAAGTGGAATCGACCCGGAAGATATCAAGGTCCTCAGAGAGAGTGAGGATTTAATCCTCAAGGTCGGTGAGAGTGGCGATCAGGTAACTGTAAAAGGGTACTTTGAAAATGAAGGCACAACCTACAAAGCAGTTGATGAGATCGTTTTTCTCGGAAGCAATACCTCATGGGACGTCGAACACGTAAAGGCCCTGGCGCTTATTGGTGGGAATTCCTCAGATATTCTTGAGGGCTACAACAGTTCAGATGACACAATTTATGGCCGGGACGGTGATGACATACTTAATGGCCGGGATGGCAACGACGTTCTTATTGGGGGTGGAGGGAATGATACCCTGAACGGAGGCGAGGGAGCGGACTCATACCGCTATGAGCTTGGCGATGGTATAGACACTATTATAGATGATAGCGGGGATGAAAACGTTCTCTTGTTTGGTGAAGGCATATCAAATGATTCGTTGAGTCTAAAACGAACTGGTGATGATCTCCAATTTCATATCGACGGGGGAGATGCAGTATCCGCCAATAACTTCTTTGACGAGAGTGGAGCTAATCTGGCCACCGTTGAGTTGGCAGATGGCACAACTTTCTCCGCATCAGAACTGAAGGCAAAGATCCTGATCGGCGGAGAAGAAAATGATGACATCATCGACTATGAAACTGATGACTTTGTGGACGGTGGACAAGGCAACGACACATTCACGGGCGGTGGAGGAAGTGATGTTTATTTCTTCGAAGCAGGTGATGGAGAAGATGTCTTAATCAACAACGATAATGATGATTCGAGTGCCGATACGGTTTTATTTGGCTCTGGTATTACGCCAGACCAGGCGAGCACGCAGCGAGTCGGTCAGGATCTGATCATAAGTTATGGCTCAGAGGATACTTTGACGATTCAGTCATTCTTTATGAATGAGGGGAATTCACGAAGAGGGATCGCCGGGGTCGAATTCTCTGATGGCTCAAAATGGTCTAAGCAGGACCTTCTGGCAAGTGTGCTTGTAGGCACGGCAAAGGATGAAACCCTGATTGGGTATTCGTCTGACGATACTCTGATCGGCGGTTCGGGCGACGATGAGCTGGATGGCGGGGCAGGTGACGATGTCTACCGTTTCGGTAAGGGCGATGGCGTTGACACGGTAAACGACTCCGAAGGCCAAGACCGAATCGAGTTTGTCGACATAGCCTCTTCGGAGGTTGTAATCCGCAAGGAAGGCAATCACCTCAGAATCACTATTCCATCTACCGGGGACTCGGTGCTGATCGAACACCAGTTTGACGGCACAGGCAGTAATCCGCAGTCCTCCAGCCTCGAAACGGTCCAGTTCTCCGATGGCGTCACCTGGAATTTTGACCAGTTGATGGCTGAAGCCATTGAAGGCAGCGGGGCCGACGACCTGATTCATGGTTTCGACCTTGATGAGTCGATCAACGGCGGTGACGGCGCTGACGAGATCTACGGCCATGAAGGTGCTGATACCCTTCAGGGTGGTGCCGGCAACGATATGCTCGATGGCGGCCAGGGTCAGGATGAGCTGTTTGGCGGCATTGGAAATGACGAACTCAGGGGGGACACCGGGGAAGACACGCTTTACGGCGGGGACGGCGCGGACACCCTCCACGGAGAGCAGGACGATGACGTTCTCCATGGTGAGGCGGGCGACGATGAGTTGCACGGTGGTGATGGCTCCGATGAGCTTTATGGTGGCCAGGATGCCGATGAACTCTTTGGCGGTTCCGGCGCTGATCTGTTGTCTGGTGGTGATGGTGATGATGTCCTCCACGGCGGCAGTGGTGACGACACACTGAACGGTGACGCCGGAAATGATGTTCTGTTCGGTGATGGTGGCTCTGACACGCTGAGTGGTGGGGCCGGCAACGATGAGCTGTACGGCACCGGCGAGCTTTCCGGCGGCGAGGGCGACGACTACCTGGAAGGCCAGGGCCTTCTCGATGGTGGCTCTGGCAATGACGAGCTTCATGGCCAGGGCTCCGATACGCTGGTGGGCGGATCGGGCAACGATATCCTGGTCGCCAATACTGACCCGTGGCAGGAAACGAGTAATGTTCTGGAAGGCGGTACCGGTGCCGATCAGCTGTTTGGCTCCTACGGTAACGATACCTACCGCTTCAACCTGGGTGATGGTCAGGACATTCTGATCGAAACCCCCGAGGGTGAAGCGTACAGCAACGTTGCACCTTCTGATGACACGCTGGAGTTCGGCCCGGATATCGCTGCCGAAGATCTTGCCTTTACTCGAGTCGGGAAAGACCTGCAAATCAGCCATGCCAATGGCACTGATGGAATCCTGGTAAAAAACTGGTTCCAGGAGCCGACCAATCACTACAAGGTCAATCACTTTGTATTTGCAGACGGAACCGAATGGTCCGCTCTGGATGTGGAAGAGGCTTCTGTCACGGTAGGCACCGATAGCGCAGACACATTGCTCGGTTACCGGGATCTGAATGAAGAAGTCTTTGCCGGCGACGGTGATGACCAGGTCTGGGGCCGCGCCGGGGATGACGTACTCCATGGTGAAGCGGGTGATGATTACCTGGACGGCGAAGAGGGTGATGATCATCTGATTGGCGGTGCAGGGGTTGATAACCTGGTCGGTCGTGATGGCGCAGATACCCTTGAAGGCGGCATCGGCAACGATACGCTGCAGGGGGGCGCAGGGCAGGATGTGCTGCTCGGCGGGGAAGGCGAAGACAGCCTGTTTGGCGGCGACGGTAACGACCAGCTTGACGGTGGTGCTGACGACGACTTCTTCGAGGCCGGGGCTGGAGACGATGTGGTTAACGGTGGATCGGGCGATGACCAGATCAATGGTGGCGCCGGGGACGATACACTCACCGGCGGCACCGGCAATGACATGTATGTCTACTCAGCCGGATCGGGCCATGACACTATCTACAATGCCGATGGTGGCAGCGATGGCGTGATGTTCACGGGCGGTGCCACCGAAGACCGGATCAGTTTCACCCGAGACGGAGATGACCTTGTTCTCCTCATAGACGACGGAACTGAGGGAAGTGTTCGAGTCGTAAATCATTTCCTCGGTGGAAATCACGCGATCGACTGGGTGCAGCCGGACGGCGGCTACATGATCTCGACCTCCCAGATTAATCAACGCGTTGCCGCAGGTGAAACCGACGGTGAATACGATTCTGTCGTCACTGGTACCGGTGAAGGAGAACAGTTGGCCGGCGGGAGTGGTCGTGATTTGCTTGAAGGCCTCGCGGGTGACGATACGCTGTTCGGCATGGGCGGTGACGACCAGGTGGAAGGCGATGCAGGCGATGATCAGCTCTATGGCGGGAACGGCAGCGGCACAGGCAGCGGCAATGATGTGCTCATTGGTGGCGATGGCAATGATGTCCTGGTCGGTGAAGACGGCGACGACACGCTGATCGGTGGTGCTGGCAACGACAGCTACTACTACAAAGCCGGCCAGGGTGTGGATGTTGTCGACAATCAGGGCGGTGGCTCTGATGGGGTGTTCTTCCTGGATGGCCTTGACCGTAACCGCTTAAGCTATCATCAGGATGAAAACGATCTTGTCATTCTTGTCGACGGCGACCTCGGCCAGCAAGTGCGGGTGACGGATCACTTTCTGGGCGGGAATAACGCGATTGCGTACGTCCAGCCTACCGATGGCGGTAATGCCATCATGGCCGGTGACATCGCAAGCCTTCTGTCCGAGATGCCTGGCGGTACAAGTGATCCCGGTGATGGTACCGGAGATGGCTCTGGTGAAGACAGTGGTTCTGGTGACGGTGGCGATCAAGGCACCGACCCGGATCCAGGTACGACCCCAACGCCTGAACTGGGTGGTGACGATGTACTAACCGGCCGCGCAGGCAATGATATCCTGATCGGCGGTGTTGGCAACGACACACTGGACGGCGGTTCAGGTAATGATCGGCTTGAGGGTGGAGTTGGAGATGACACCTACATCTTCACCGGTGGCCAGGATGTCCTCAGGGAAAGTGGTGGCACTGATGTGTTGAGGTTTGGTGCCGGCATTACCTTTAACCAGGTGGCCTCCGGCCTGATGAAATCCGGTGACGATCTTGTTTTGCAGGTAGATGGGGGCCCGGATCAGGTCACGCTGACCAACTTCTTCCTTGGTGGTGATGCTGTTATCGAAACCATTGAGTTCGAGGAGGGCGGTCAACTCACCTCGGATCAGATATACGGCGCGTTTGGCCTGTCTGAACCCACACCTCCTTCCGGATCTTCCCAGACTGTTGAGGGTACATCCGGTGACGATAGTTCCTTGGATGGCAGTGCAAGCGCTGATCTTATCCAGGGCTTCAATGGGGACGATGCCCTGTCCGGTGGTGCCGGAAATGACCGACTTGAAGGTGGTAACGGCCATGACACCCTGAGTGGTGGGCTTGGGGCTGATACTCTGATCGGCGGGCGTGGAAACGATACCTATCGGTTCAGTTCCGGTGATGGTCAGGATGTAATCGATAACGTGGGCGGCGGCAATGACACCCTGCGCTTCGAAGACATCACCTTCAATCAGGTGGCCAGTGGTTTGATGAAATCAGGCAACAGCCTGGTGCTTCAGGTGAGCGGAGGATCGGACTCGGTAACCATCCAGGACTTCTTCTCGGGTGGTGATCATTCCATTGACCTGATTGAGTTTGGGCCCGGTGGTCAGCTCACCTCGGATCAGATCTTCGGGGCCTTTGGGTTGAGTAATCCGGACCCACAAGGGTCGCCAGACTATCAAGGATTGCCCGACGAGCGTGGGTTCGGGAACGTGGTGAATGCCAGAGCATCCGCAGAAACCATTCTGGGCTCCTCCGACGCGGACTTCATCGATGGCGGTGCAGGTAACGATATGCTCGTTGGTGGCTTGGGAGATGACTATCTCCTGGGTGGCGAGGGCGATGATACCTACCAATTCGCTTCCGGTGATGGTCAGGACACGATCAATAACCTGTCAAACGGTGCTGGAGACGACCAATTGCACTTCGCGTCAGGCATCGACGAGTCACAGTTGTGGTTCTCGCGCGATGGTGATGATCTGGTCACAAGTGTTCTGGGAAGCGATGACCAGGTACGTGTTCATGATTGGTACAGCGCCGATGCCCAGAAACTGGACAGCGTTCATACTGACGACGCCATGATCTCCGCTAACCAACTGGAACAACTGGTGACCGCCATGGCGGGATTTGGCCAGCCTTCTGGTGGTGAAATGAATTTGACGCCACAGGAGGAGAACCAGATACAGGCTTCTATTGCCAGTTCCTGGCAACCGAGCGCTTAGTGAGTGACCGACGGAGGGCTCCTGGCCCTCCGTCGGAGTCCGTCAATCTCGATCATTGTGCAAAGTTCTGCGTCTTTTCCTCATTTCAATAATCCCTGCCCTTGTTTAAACTCCCGGCCTTCGGAAATTTCAATAACCATGCTCCGGATTTACGATCCGGCCCGCAGGAGAAACACTATGAGCAACAACGTTGTGGTCTGCGCCATGTACAAGTTCGCAGTCCTGAACGATTACAAACAGCTGCGCCAGCCGCTGCTGGATCTGATGCTGGAGAAGGACGTGCATGGCACCCTGCTGCTGGCCGGTGAAGGCATCAACGGCACCATCGCCGGCAGCCGTGAAGGCATCGACGCCGTCAAACACTGGATCGCCAGCGACGAGCGCTTCAAAGGCATCGACTACAAGGAATCCTTCGTCGACATCCAGCCGTTCAAACGCACCAAGGTCAAACTCAAGAAAGAAATCGTTACCATGGGCGTGGAGGGCATCGACCCCAAACGCGTCGTAGGCACCTACGTTGACCCCAAGGACTGGAACGACCTGATCTCCGACCCCGAAGTACTGCTGGTGGACACCCGCAACCAGTACGAAGTGGAAATCGGCACCTTCAAGAACGCCGTGAACCCGGCCACCGATACCTTCCGGGAATTCCCCGAGTACGTGAAGGAAAACCTGGACCCGCAGAAACACAAGAAAGTCGCCATGTTCTGCACTGGCGGCATTCGCTGCGAAAAATCCACGGCGTTCCTGAAAGAACAGGGCTTTGATGAGGTGTATCACCTCAAGGGCGGTATCCTGAAATACCTGGAAGACGTGCCCGAAGAACAGACTCTGTGGCAGGGCGAGTGCTTCGTGTTTGACGACCGGGTGACCGTGAACCACAGCCTAGAGCGGGGCGATTACGACCAATGCCACGCCTGCCGCCGGCCAATCACCGAAGACGACAAACAGCGCCCGGAATACGAGCAGGGCGTGAGCTGCCACCAGTGCATCGAATCGCTGACCGAAGAGCAGAAAGCCCGTTTCCGTGAGCGTGAACACCAGATGCGCCTCGCCGAAGCCCGGGGAGAAGCCCACGTGGGCGGCGAAGCGGCCCGGATTATTGCCGAGCGCAAGGCGCGCAAGAAGGCGGAGCAGCAGGAGCAGGCCCGCAGAAGTCTGTTGGGCGTTCGTGAACGTACCACCGAGCCGAATTGATCCCTGAAAACGAAAGGAGAACCGATGCGGATTCAGACTTCACTGGCCGTTGCCTGCCTTGCGCTGGCCCCTCTGGTACAGGCGGACGAGAACAACCTGACCGGCGAAGCCGAACTCGGTGTGTTGATGACGTCTGGCAACACCGAGGAAACCAAGATCAACGGTCGTTTGGCTCTGGCTCAGGAAACCGCCCGCTGGCGTAATAGCGGAGACTTCAGCACCCGTTACACTGAAGCGGATGACGAAACCACCGCCGAGGAATACCAGGCGGCCCTGGAAGCCGATTATAAATTCGATGATAGCCAGTACTGGTTTGTGCGCGGCGCCTGGGAAGATGATCGTTTTTCCGGTTACGACTTTGAATCCACCGCCACCACCGGCTACGGCAATCGAGTCTGGCAGAGCGGTGAACGGTCATTCCTGGATTTGTCGGCGGGTGTCGGTTATCGCTACAACAAATTGCAGCAGGTTAACGCAGAGGGTGACGATGTCGAAGATGAAGCCATCGCCCGGCTGGCCGCGCGGTTTGATTACGCGTTGTCCGATAATGCCCTGTTCCGCCAGAAGTTGAGCACCGAGACCGGACTGGACGAGAACAACACCATCTCCGAATCGGAAACCTCACTGCAGAGCAACATTGTGGGCAATCTGTCGATGAAAGCCGCGTTCCGGGTCAAGCATGTATCGGATGCGCCGGAAGGCATCGACAGTACCGATACGGAAACCAGCTTGTCGTTGTTGTACGGTTTTTGAAGCCGACCGTGTTAACCAAAAAAGGGCAGCCTGGCTGCCCTTTTTGCTGTTCGGTGATTAATCCGTTAAACGTTGTTACGAAGCCCCAGCTCATCCGGGTAGGGTGTCAGGTATTTCTGGCTGGTCAGGTAATCCGCCGGCTCCTTACGCTGAGCCAGGCGTAGCAGCGTCATCGGCACTACCAACGGCACCTCCTCCCGGCGATAGGCTTCAATCTGCTCGAGCAGCACGGATTTCTCCTCCGAAGACATGCTGTCCTTCAGGTAACCCAGAAGATGCTGCATGGCGTTCACATGCGAGCCCCGGCTCACCCTCTGGCTCATGGCTTCCATGAACAGGTGAATATAACGGTCGGCAATCTGCTCCAGCGGCTCCGATTTCAGATCCGCCAGCAGTGGCCCGAGTTGGCGATAGATCTTCTCCGAGTGGGCCATCAGCGTGAACTTGTGGCGGGTGTGGAACTCAATCAGCGCCTGCTTGCTCAGATTCTCACCCGCGACGTTCTGCAGCCAGTCGTCATAGGCAAACACCCGCTCGATAAAATTCTCCCGCAGCATACTGTCGTTCAGCCGGCCCTCTTCTTCCACCGGCATCAGCGGATAAGCTTCCATCAACGCCTCGGCAAACAGCCCCACGCCGGAGCTGTCGATGTGGTTGCCCTTCTCCGTGTACACTTTCACCCGCTCCATGCCACAGGTCGGCGATTTCTTCATCAGGATGTAACCGCGCAGGTTGCCCAGCGTCGGCAGCACCTCGTCAATAAATCCGCGCATTTCGTCGGTATGGTCGGCGTTACCGCTGGTTTGGATCAGGCGCATGCCTTCAGGATACTTGCGCAGGTGAATGGTTGGCCGGGGCACGCCCAGACCAGCCTCCAGTTCCGGGCAGATTGGTCGAAATTCAAAGTGTTTCGCCAGCACTTGCGTGCAATAGCGTGAGTGCTTGTGGCCACCATCGTGGCGAACTTCCTTGCCCAGCAAACAGGTGCTGATGCCTACAGGGATACCGGTCACAGAGTTCTCCAAATCACATAAGCGGCATAATCAGGATCAGGGAAGGTGTGGGTACGCTTTCCAAAAATTTTGAAGGCCATGGATGGCCTGAAATAAGCGCACATGGGCTAAGCAAACGTTTTAGAAGCGAAGCTTCCCGTGCCGCTTAGCGACAGCAATCTATGATTGCTGGCCGGACCCGCTTGCGGGTGCTTGTAGCGGTTTTTGGAAAGCACACCCAAACCTTGCCGTCTGATTACCTTACGTGACTTCAGTGTAAAACGATTAACCTTTAGTGCCCAGCCACGACAGCCGCTCGGCCTGCCTGCGTTTTTCATGGGCGGCCAAAGTGGTGGCATAAATGCTACGAACATCCCTCGCAAATTGTTCCACCGAATAATCCGCCGCGAAATCCCGCGCCTTGTCGGAGAGTTGATCGCGCAGGCTGTCGTTTTCCAGCAGCTGCCGGGCGCGGGCCAGCCACTGGCTCTGGTTCTCCGGAGTCTTGAAGCCGTTATAGCCATCGCGAACCACATCCTCGATGCCACTGGAACGCACGGCCACCACCGGCAGCCCGGCCGACATGGCTTCCAGGATCACCATGCCCTGGGTTTCGGATTTCGAGGCAAACAGGAAGGCGTCGCCCAGGTTGTACCACAGGGCCATGTCCTCCGGTTTCACCGGCCCGACCAGCTGGAAATGGTCGGTCAGCTCCAGCGCTTCGATTTTGCCCTGCAATCGGTCTCGCTGGTGGCCATCGCCGATCATCAGAAAACGGAAGGGCGCATCGGTTTCCCGGCGCAGTTTGTCGATGGCTTCGATCATGAAATCGATGTTTTTCTCGTTCGACAGCCTGGACACGCTGACAAACACCTTCTCATTGGTCAGGCCCAGTTGCTGGCGCAGTTTTTCGACCTCGGCCGGCTGTACCGCCTGGAATCGCTCGTATTCAATGCCGGTGGGCTGCACGAAGGTGGGGGTGGTGACCCCGATCATGCGCAGATATTCCTCGGTGGAATAGGTGGGCACAATCACGCCGTCACACCGGTTGGCGAAGTGCTTGATCAGCGCATGGGAAATCAGGTTACGAAACAGCATGCCGGGCAGCGGCACAAAATGGGCGTAGTGCTCCAGCCGAGTGTGGTAGGTGTACACGGCGGGAATTTTCAGGCACCGGGCAATGAAAAGCCCCAGGCTGCCGAGCCAGAACGGATGGTGCAGGTGCACGATGTCCGGACGGAAGCAGCGCACCCGTTTGCGAACCCGGCGCAAGAAAATATTGGCCACCCGGAATTCCCGGTTCGAGCCCATGGCCACCAGTGAGGGCACCCGCAACACATTGGCTTCCTGCTCCGGCTGGTCCTTGTAGCGGGGGGCAACCACCACAACGGTATCTTTCAGGGTTTCCAGGCCCCGGCGCAGCCGTTCAATGGAAATGGGCACGCCGCCGATAAAGGGCAGATAGTTGTTGGTGAACATGGCCACCCGCAAGGGCTTTTCCAGCCAGGGGGTAGGGTCCAGGTCGTAATCCGGGTAATAATTCTTGCCGACAAAAATCAGCTGGTAAAGCTTGATGGTGATCGCCAAAAACACCGTGAGAATCAGGATGAAATTGACAAAACCGGTGTAAAACAGCGAATAAACGAAGAACCAGGCCGCCTCTAGCTTTTCCAATACCGGATGCTGGCCGACATCGAGCCGCTGCATCTGATGGCTGATTTCCCCATCCGGAGAGACCCGCACATCGACGTAATGGTAAAAGCTGCGATCGGTATTCAGTACCAGCCCTCCGGCACCACCGGTGGTGATGAAGTTTGTATCGGCGAGGGTTTGCTGGTCATACAGCGCCTGGTTGGCGGAAAACACCAGATCAATATCCCGCGTTTTAACCACGTCCATCAGTGCATTCCGGAACGCTTCGGGTTGCAGGTAATCCTCTTCGTCAGCGAACAGCGCTTCATTGGACGGTTTTACCGGCGGGTGGCCGACAAACAGAATGCGGGCGTTGCTGGTGTCCTGGTTGAGCGTGTCTTTGAGCCAGCGGATCTGCCATTGCCAGGGCGTTTTGCCGGTGCTGTCGAGGAAAATCAGGCGAGTATTGCCGGTGCGTACACTGTAGAAATGAGGGCCGAAATGGTCATAGAACCGAAAACTGCCAAAATCGTCATATTCATTGGGGCCGAATGTCAGCAGATAGGGTAATTCCAGACGCTGTAACGTCCCGTAAAGTGCCCGATACTTGTCCTCCCCGCCGCCACTGACCGCATTGCCCGCAGACACCAAAAAATCCAGATTGGCCTTGTTGAGCTCCGGAATAATACGACGCTCGAAAATGCCCACCGAATTATTGATGTTGCCGACCACGGCAAAACGAATGTCGCTGCCGGGTGGGGTGTTGGTGTGAATACGCTCGACCTGTTCGGTGTGCAGGGCCTTGAAGTCTTCCTTGACGAAATTCAGGTACAGCTTGTAGCCGACCAGAAAGGCAATGATCAGCAGGCAGAGGTAAAACATTAATTTCAGTGGCTTGCTTCTGATCATCAGGTGTCCCGGTGGTTTTTGATCAGTTCCCGTTGCATGACAACCAGGCCGATTAACATGCCCAAGTAAATGGTGATGAAGCGCCAGGCAATGGTCACCAGAACCAGGTGGTTTCCGGTTAGTATGTCACGGAAAAAACCACCAAACACGCCTTCGGAAATGCCCGAGGCGCCCGGCGTGGGCGAGAAATACATGATGAAGGTGGTGACCACCAGCAGCCCCAGCGTCATCAGGTAATTCACCTCATAGCCCAGGCCGTGAATCAGCAACGCCGGGAAGCTGAACAGGCTGAGCAGAAACAGGGCGGTAAAAAGCACCGAAAGCAGCACGTACCGACGTTCGCCCTTCAGGTAATCGGTAAAGCTCTCGGAAAAACGCAGCATCTCCCGGCGCAACTTGAATTGCCAGCGGTCGTGTCGGCAGCCATTGATCAGGTGAGCTTTTCTCAGGCCGGCAACAATGCTGCTCAGGGGAGCGATCAGCCAGCGGGTTTTAAATAGTAATGTCAGGAAAAAGCCCAGGTACAAGGTGACAAACACCGCCAGGGCCGTGACGATTCCCGAGGACCAGATGTCGCCATCCAGTGCTCGCAGGGTCAATAGAAACACGGGTGTGAGTGAGAAAATAAAGATCACTGCCAGAACTGTTCGGATAGTGGTGGCGGCCGTCGCCCGGGCAACCGGTACACCATTACGGGTGAGATACCAGATCTGGGCAAAACCACCGCCGGTCGCCATGGGAGTGATATTGGAGAAAAACAGATTAATGAAAACCAGTTTGAAAATGCTCGGCAGTGGCAACCGGTGACCCAGCGCCCTAAGCGTGTAGTAAAGCCGTAGGCCGTCGGAAATAAAATACACCGCCAGC
Organism: Alteromonadaceae bacterium; assembly: GCA_013393545.1. The sequence goes on from JABXHG010000001.1 coordinate 15,405, forward strand.
AGCGCAACCACCGCCGCCAACAAGCCCGGGCTCAACAGCCGGGTGTCGAACTGAAAACTTCGCCCGGCAAAGCGGTCGTATACGGCCCAGAGACCGGCACCAGTCAGCAACAGAAACAGTACACCGAAAGCCAGCAGGCGTTTGCTGGAAGCCTGTTGCTGATAGCTGTCTTCGGTGTCTTCTGCCATGCGAACTCCGTTTTTCAGGGGGGCGGCAGTTTACCCGCTGCGGTCGGAGGGTTGAACCGCGCCGGGCGTTACAGGCTTGAAATTTTTTCTCAGGACGCGCACAAATAGTAGCTGAATCCTCGAACAACAAGGTAAATCGACATGCCCAAGCATTTTGAACAGGCGCCGGGCCTTCACGAAGACCCGGTACCGGAGACCGAAGGATACGTGTTCAATCAGACCATGATGCGCATCAAAGAGCCTGAGCGCTCCATGGATTTTTACACGCGAGTGCTGGGTATGCGCCTGATACGCAAGCTGGACTTCCCGGAAATGAAATTCACCCTGTATTTTCTGGGTTACCTGGATGACCGGCAGGCGCAAACCGTTCCCTCGGATGACGCCCACCGCACCACCTATATTTTCGGTCGTGAAGCCATGCTGGAGCTGACCCACAACTGGGGCACCGAAAACGATCCGGAGTTCAGTTACCACAACGGCAATGATGAACCTCAGGGGTTCGGCCACATTGGCATTGCGGTACCGGATGTCTATGCCGCTTGTGACCGTTTTGAAGAGCTGGGCGTGGACTTCGTGAAAAAGCCTGATGACGGCAAGATGAAAGGCCTGGCCTTCATCAAGGACCCGGACGGTTACTGGGTCGAGATCCTGCAGCCCAACATGCTGGAAAAGCAGCGTAAAGACAGCTGATTGGTCAGGGAGCTCAGAGGCTCCCAGGTTTCAGTGTTTGTATGGCGCCCGGCATCAGCTTTCCTCGCTAGTGCCTGGCGTTTTGCCGTAACGGGAGGCGATAATCACGGCAACGGTGAGAATGACCGCGCCCAGAATGCCGGTTGGCCCCAGCACCTCGCCCAGAATCATCCACGCCAGCAAGGCCACGAACAGCGGCTCCAGCGTTACGATAATGCTGGAAAGGGTGGCCGGTGTGTTCTGCATGCCCTTGAAGAACAGCAGGTAGCCCAGGCAGGTGGGCACAACACCAATGTATGCCACCATTAACCAGTGGTGGGCGCCCATAGTGTTCAATCCCTCAAAACCACCGCTGAACGCGACGACGGGCAAAAGAATCAGTGCTGCGGTAAAGAAACAGATAAACGCGGTGGTAAACACTGGCATGCCGGCTGAATTATAACGACTGGTGAGTGTGAAGCCGGTGTAGACTGCAGCCGCCAGCAGAGCCATCAGAATACCTGCGATTCTTAGTGAACCGGCTGTCTCCATGTCGCTGACTACCAGCATGCTGGTGCCAATGATGGCAGCGATGGCCGAAAGTACGGTCAGCAGGCCCGGCTTTTCGCCCAGCAACGGCGCGGCAAGAATGGCCACCAGTACCGGGGGCAGACACAGGGAAATCAGGGTGGCGATACCGGCGCCGGTCAGATCCACGGCGAGCAGGTAACTGCCCTGATAAAACGCCTGAAACAGGCCCATGGCGGCCAGCGGTAACAGCGTTTTTAGATTCAGGGTTCGCAGAGAACTACCGGGTACAGGCTGGCCGGGATTGGCGGCCTGCAGCTGTTTTTGCTCCCGACGCATCAAGAGCCAAAAAAAAGGCATGGCCACCAGCAAACGCAGCAAGGCCAGAGTGATGGCCTGCAGATCGGAGCCAGTAAAAAGGAACTTGGCAACAATGCCGGTAGTGGCCCATAACAGTGCGGCCAAAGCAATGAGGAATGCGCCTTGAATCATCGGATTTGCCAGCAAGCTAATGAATTGAGCGAACAGGCAAGACTAACAGCGCCAGGCGCGCGGCGCTATAGGGAAAGAACGGGGCGCCCGGCGCCCCGCAACAGCAGAGTTATTTAACCGCCATTCGCTCGGCATTTTTCTCTACCGTGCGTGCACCTATCCCCTTTACTTCAGACAGCTGCTCTACGCTTTCAAACGGGCCGTTGGCATCGCGATAGGTCACGATGGCCTCGGCTTTGGCCTCACCAATACCGTTGAGGGACGTCAAAGCCATGGCATCTGCTGTATTAATGTTCACGGCAGCGGGTTCTTCCGCCCAAACGGGGTTCATGGCGAGGGAGAAAAGCAGAACCAGAGTAGCCAGAATGGATTGTTTTTTCATGGGTAACTCCTGAAAACAAATGCATTTGTTGGAAGTCAGCCGGGAGGCCAGTTGGCCGGAAAGCGGTCAGAACATCTGCAGGAGTGATTTTCGGAGAGAGGTGGAAGGCGAAAACACAGAGAACCACGTTCCTTGTGGTGTCGCCATTCCGTGATCGCCCTCTGGCCTGATCCTTCAGGCATCGCGTGTTCCCGTGCGCGTCATCCCTGTGTTCTTCCCTGTAGCCCTGGTCCGTTGGACAACCTCGTTTGTGAAGTCGTCGTCCCTGAGCCGGCATTCCGTGCGGCTTGCCATCCCTGACAGTTTTAAGTGTACAGCAGTTAATCTGGCCTGCCAGAAGACATTGTCGTTGGTTTTTGTAGGAGATTGCTTACGTGGGTGTAGGTTGGGTGTTTTGTGGCGGATCTACAGGCGGTGTGCTTGTCGAAGGAGAGAAGGATCGGGTTTCTATTTTGGAAACTCTGTGCTATGGTTTCAAAAAAAGAAACAAGGAAGTTTTGTGCACATAATTTCGAGGAAGCCGTTCAATGATGCCGCCAAGCAGTTTCCCAATGATCGGGAGGCATTGGTGAATACCTACATCACATTGCGAAATGGGAGATTTGAAACGCCTGATCAGTTACGTCAGGTGTTCCCGTCATTGGACAATTTCAAATATCGCGATAAATGGTGGGTTATCGATATCGGCGGCAAAAATTTACGGATGATTGCCTTCATCGAATTCCGTGACAACCGCATGTATGTGAAGCACATTTGCAGCCACGCCGAATACGACCGGCTGACTGACAAGTACCGTCGCAATAAGGAGTGAGGCCTATGTTATCGCCTGCTTTTGTTCAGATCAGAGACGCGCTGGCCCAAGTCCCTTTTGTGGCTCATATCGAGAATCAGGGCGACTACGAGCAAGCATTGGAGCTGATGGATCAGTTGGTGGACGATTACGACACCAATAGGCCGTTAATTGAGATCCTCGCTGTCAGCATTGAACGTTGGGAAGATCAGGCCGCCGAATTTTCTGACTTCAATGCGGCTGTCGCTGAAACGGATACGGGAATTGCTCTTCTGAAAACCCTGATGGACCAATACGGTCTTGGAGTTGCTGACCTGCCGGAGTTGGGTTCAAAGGGCAACGTGAGCAAAATTCTCAATGGTGCTGAAGGAAAGAAGCTGACCCGCAAACATATGGAAGCTCTCGGCAAGCGGTTCGGGGTGTCTCCTGTACTGTTTTTCTGAAGTCTTCCAGGGGAAAGCGGAACAAATCTAATTTCCTTCAGGTCCACGCACAGGCAAACGCCTGAACACAGCACCGAAACAGCTCGGCCGAGAAAAAACCGTGTTCGCCCGGCTGCTCAGCCACGAATAACTCACCACCGGATTCCCGGACGCCGCCCTCAATCATCAGGTTATCGCTCATCTCGAAGTCCTCAACCGCGTGGCCCATTTCATCCCGGTCGGTTCCGCCGACCCGCTCCCGGTTTCGCCGGCTGTCGAGAGTGAATCCGATGGCGGGTTTGCCATGGGGCCTCTGAAAACGGATGGAACCACTGAATCTTACCCGGCATTGAGTTGAATAGACCTGGCTTTCAGATCGGGTTTTTTCCTGTGCGCTACACTTCCAGACAACAGTTATCTTCTTAACTGTCAGAGTGGGAGAGTCACAATGCCGGCCGCATGGATCTGGAGTCCTCTATGAAACCCGCCCAACGCCGCGGCAGTTCTCTTTCCAGCCCTGATTTTACAAGCCTGCAGGGTGTCTGGCGTTCCCAGGGTTATGGCACTGTGTTGCTGATCGAGGAAGATTGGTACACCCTTTTTGAAGAAACCAGCATCAGCTGCCTGAAGATTCATGCGGGCAGTATTGAAGAACTTGGCCACTATTACGAAGATTTGGAGGTATCGCCTGGTGGCCAGGCGTTCAGTGCGCATCGGGTAACGGGCGTAGCACGCATCAGATTCCGTCGCCTGAAAGGATTGCCCGCCAGTGTCACTGAAAGTCACAGGCACAGGGCAAAGGATCCGCAATACAACTTTGACGTTTTCTGGCGAACCTTTCACGAGCAATACGCCCTGTTTGAACTCAAGGGTGTGGCCTGGGACCGGGCGCATCATGACTATCTTCCCCAGATTAACGCGAACACATCACAGGAAACGCTCTTTGCCATCATGGTTGCGATGCTACGGCCCCTGAAGGATGGCCATATTCGTCTGCATTCACCCTGGGGGCATTACAGGGCAGGTGCCCAGCCGGCGCTCTTCAGGCGGCTGACACGGGAACTTGAAGATGCCTGTGATGACCGGGAGCTCACCAGCTACCTGGGCGATCTCAAAGAGTCGGCGCGTGACGTGATCCATGAGGATTATCTCGCAAGCGCCGTTAGCCATGGCGGCAACCGGCTGCGGACCTCAGTGCGGTCCAGGGCATCCTTTCCGACACGCTCGAGCGCCATCTGCCAAATGGCTGGCACCTGACCTTGTCCAATGAAATCTACCGGGCCTACGACGGTGAGATATACGAAGATGTCGGCATCCCGCCACACATCCGTCTCAAGTACCTTGGCCGAAAAGGGCGCGAGGAAGGCAAAGACCCGATGCTGGAGCGGGTAATTAAGCTGGTCGGCGGTTTTGCTAGGATGATGACTGTAGGTTCTGAGTGAATAGTGCAGACACAGAGGCAGCATGAAGTATTTCGCTTACGGCTCGAATATGTCTCTCCTCAGATTAAGAGCGAGGGTTCCAAGCGCGGAGCGAATCGGTATGTTCACGCTCGTTGAGCATGCCCTTCGGTTTCATAAGTGGAGCAGGAAAGACAAATCCGCAAAATGCGACGCACTGTTTACCGGAAATCCGGAGGACTTCGTCATTGGCGCACTGTTTGAGATTCCGCGCGACGAGAAAGGCCCGCTAGACAAGGCTGAGGGTTTGGGCCTTGGTTACGATGAAAAGTGGGTCACGGTTACGGATACGCTCGGGAATTCCCTTGACGCTTTTACTTACTGTGCAACGTCAACGGATCCATCTTTGCTGCCTCACTCCTGGTATTTGAATCATGTCATCGTTGGTGCGAAAGAAACAGGCGTTCCCGCTGACTATCTTGATGCCCTTTCAGCCACGAGAAGTCAGGAAGACCCTGATCGAAAACGAGATGCGAGAGAGCGGGCCATCTACGATTAAAAGCGGCTCGCTAGGGTTTAAGAAATGGGGTCGCCCGTAGTATAGCGTCAACATGTAGTGGTTCAATGACTCTGGACACCAACGTAGGTTGTAAGATCGCCACCATCAGCGAGGTGTCTGATGACCAGAAAACGACGCTCCTATACTCCTGAGTCGAAACAGGAGGCAGCCAGCCTGGTAATGGTTCACGCAGCCTCACCTTTCCCAGCATGGCATGCCATATTGCAAGAGTTTGAAGCTAAAACTGCATCCGATATTTCTGCACTAATTCAATCCGGGAGCGAATGACCTCAGCATAAAAGGTGAGCCGCGAAAAAGACGACGAGCTGCCAAAATTTTGTGGTGTCCAGACATTGGCAACAAACGCCTTTTCTACTTCTCGGTATGCCTCCCAAGCGGCTTGAGCGTCTTTAAATGCTTCCCTTTCAGAAGCGGGCAGCTCAGCATTTAACCCGAACACGGCTGCTGCAAGCGTCTCCTCCAGAAATTCGATATAGTCGTGATACGCTTCAATGGAGTCTGAGGTGGTCTGAGCATCCTCGTAAATAGCCTGCTCATAGGAAGACGCCTCGGCCCGAAAATTCTCCAGATACTTGTGTGCATCCGGGTTATCGATGGCCTGGCCCGCTGATGAAAAAAGCGCGATGCCCAGAAATGCGAGATAACGAATGAAACCGGGTACCGCGCTCACTGGTAGACTCCCTGATCAAACAGTTTCCACTCGGCCGCGCGACGGTTTTTCAGGCCTTGCATGACTTTGCCTTGAGATTTATTCCACGCTTTCCAGGCGCTTTCCAGCGATGCATAGCCAGTAGACGCTTTCGGGTTGTTCAACAACCGAACAACAGATGAACCGGAGAACCCCCGTCTTCCGATATTGAATGCGAAGATCACCAGAGCATCGAATTCACTTTGCGACAGGGTGCGAGTGACAACTCTTCTGATCTCCCGTTCAAAGGGTGCGACGTCTTGAGCCAGGAGCATTTCGGTTTCCTGCTGGGTAATGCCTGATGAGAATTTGTGCCATTCCCCCTGATCAATCAGGTGTCCTACGCCAATCGTGGCACCCGCCACCCATTGGGTAATGGCAAGGCCGGTCTGGTCGTCGTAAGGCATTAGGCGGGCGCCTTCAAGTTGTTTCAGCAGGGAGCGCCCTGGTGCACTGAGAACTTGATTCTGGGCGAGCGGCGTTTGAGTGAAGGTCGCGACACTGGATCCTTGTGCCATGGGTTCCATCCTTTGATTGTTATTGATGTTTTCGAGACTATTCGATTCGTGGCAACGGTTCAATGTCGCCATAGTCGACCTGTTGCAGCGTCAGTGAAAATAACCTTCCATGGTTTCATTGGCTTCAAGTATTTCGTTTGTCGTCGATAATCTTTTCTGTGCGCTCGGAGAGGTAAGTGGCGAATTGATCTGCAGTGAAGCTTTTTGTTCGACCTTGCTCACCATCTTCCAGACCTGAGTCAATGGCGGCTTTTAATTTGTTCATCTTGGTGATGTAAGCAGATTCGATTTCTTCCACCATTCTCAGTCCGGCTCGCAAGACTTCGCTGGCATTCTGGTATCGGCCGGAAGCAACCAGGCGATCTACCACGGTTGATTGGTGGTCTGTTAGTACTATGTTCCGCGTTGCCATGGATGTGATCCTGTCTTGGCTTTATTGGCATATTATACCAGCGCAATAAAGGGTCTTCCCCGGCTTGCTGCTCTTCGCCAGTTCATGCTGACGCCCGGTCTTCCTCAATCGCTTCAAGCTTTACCCGAAAACCGCACGCTGCGGCATACTTGTTTAGCGTCTCCCAACTTGGATTGCTTCGGCCACGTTCAAGCCTGGAGATGTTGCTTTTATTGGTTCCGAGTTTCTTTGCAACGTCCTCTTGGGTGAGACCCGCTTTTGTTCTCATGGTGATCAACTGGTCTATCAGACTGAACTCTTCCTGAAGAGCATCGTATTCCTGACGAACCTTGGGATTTTTCAGTGCGTTCTGCTTAAACTGTTTGAAATTCATGATTTCTTGACCTCCTTTAATCGCTCTTTGGCGAGCGCTAGGTCTTCCTTTTTCTTTTAGGTTGTCATATATGACAACATTCGGCCACTATATTGAAAGCTACTGCTGTTTATAATGGCGTACCCTGAGCCACCACAGAGAACTCCATGCCCATCGAAAAGAACCAAGTCGTCCTGTTCCACTACAGCGCCAGAGATGAACAAGGCAACATTGTTGAAGAGTCTCGTGCCGATCACGGTGTGGCTGGTGAGATTATTGAACTGCCGGTTTGATTAATTGGGAATACAGTAACGGATTTATCTTCCTTCAGGTCCACGCATAGGCAACGGCCTGAACACTCCGCCAAAACACCTCCCCTGAGAAAAACCGATGCTCCCCCGGCTCCTCAGCCACGAATAACCGCCCACCGGATTCCCGGATGCCACCCTCAATCATCAGGTTATCGCTCATCCCGAAGTCCTCAACCGCGTGGCCCATTTCATCCCGGTCTGTTCCGCCGGCCCGTTCCCGGTAGCGTCGGCTGTCCAGGGTGAATCCGAAGGCGGGCTTGCCCTGGCCAATCATGTAGCCTACTTCGAACACGGTGCCCGGGTCCGCGCTGATGCCGCGGAAGGGCGTCAGGTTGGCGATGATGGCATCGCAGCTGTCCATGAGTTCACGGTTGGCCTGGTAGATTCGGTGGCCGCGTTCGGGCTTTGCTTCGTTCTCCGGGAATGCCAGTTCCGTGTCCAGCGGGTCCACACCCTCAAGGCCGGCTTCACGGAGCAGGCGTTTTTTCTCGGCGACGATGGCCCTGTGTTCCTCTGCCGGGAAGAAGACTTCCGGGCCGGCGAGGTAGATGCGTTTTGGTTTTGCCATGCCCTTCTGTGGCGGGAGTTGGTTTTTCTGGTGGGTGAGGCTTATGCTCATCAGTCGCAGTTCTCGTCCGGGAGTTGCTTTATGGGTGTGGCTTATCGTATTGCATGTTTTTTCCGTTGTGATCCGGATCGCAATATACAGCCCGGTTTCGGATGAACCCGCCAACAGGAGCGCGGTAATGGCATCGCACATTGAAAATGGTCAGAGCCCATGGGCCAGGTTTCTCGCGCATCTGTTCGTGATTCTCGTGGCCTGGACCATTTTTATCAAATACCTGTTCCCGGTTGGTTTTGCGCTGGCCAGCAATGAGCCTTGGGCAACCTATATCTACTGGGACCTGTGGCCGGCTGCGCACCTCTGGCTGGCCTGGGCGTTGTTGGCGAAGCCACGGTATACGCGCCTGCTGGCTATTGGCATGTCTGTGGTTGAGATCCTGATCATCACCACTCTGTTTTTTGGGTTCCTGGCGGAGCCGGAGTGGTCCATCTGGCGCACGAACTGGTTTGTGAATAAGGTATTTGTACTGACAGCGTTTGTTCTGGTGCTGAGTACGGCCCTGTTCCGGCCTGGGACCTTGAAGGTGCAGCGGCATAGAGCATAGAGAAAACGGGGTAGATCTATTTCTCCGGGCTTTTGATATAGACGACGTTTTTCTCCCGGATGTCGATCTCAAACAAGTCGCTGGCCCGGACCAAATCACTGAGCTTCTTATACCCGTAGTTCACAGGGGAGAAGGAGCTGTTATTGGAAATATACTGACCAACCTTGCCGAGATGCGCCCAGCCATCGTCATCGGCTGTTTGTTCCACCGCTGTTCTCAGGGTTCGCACCAGGACGGTGTCGCCCCGCAGTTGGTTGCGGCCCCATTTGGTTTCTGAGGTTGGTTTCGGGGTGCCGCCGGTGGTGATGCTATCCGGTTCTTCGGTATTCTCGCGTAAATTCTCTGTGTAGATAAATTGCGAGCATGCATTAACAAAGGGCATGGGCGTTTTGCGCTCGCCGAAGCCAAAGACCGGCAGCCCGGCCTCAAGAATGCGCATGACCAGTGGCGTAAAATCTGAATCGCTGGTCATCAGGGCGAAGGCATCGACGTTTCCGCTATAGAGCAGATCCATGGCGTCGATGATCATGGAGGCGTCAGTGGCATTTTTGCCAGTTGTGTAGGCAAATTGCTGAACTGGCCGAATGGCGTTGGCGTGGAGCTTTTCGATCCAGCCACTCAGTTGCGGGCCATTCCAGTTTCCATGCGCATGGCGGACGTTCACGGCACCGTACTTGGCAAGTTCCTGGAGTACCCCTTCGATGGACTGGTGACTGACGTTGTCACAGTCGATGAGTAGAGCGATTTTGTAATTGCTGTTCATAATGTTTGAGCTGTCCCTGTCTCGGATGGTGATCCTGAATACTAGCAGTAAAGCCGGAACCGCGGAAAACCGGGATAGGCCTATGTTGGATGGGTTTAAGGGCATAGAATTGGCGAATGGTATCGAGTGGGTGCTGATGAGCACTCCGATAAAAAACGCAGCTACAGGCCCTTAATATGAATGTGGATAAAGCAAAAAAGCGTATTGCAAAGCAAGTTAAGAAGGGCTTTCACGGCTATCCCTTAGTTTCGCTGGAGTATTTTGGTAAAACGCCCGATTCAGCCAGCGAAGTTGTTATTTCATATACCGAGGAAGAGGGCGCGGAACCTCAGAAGCAGACGTTCGTAAGTGGAGATGATGCCCGGGAAGATGAAACGATCCAATCCACCCTCCTGAAAATCATTGAGCGAGCCGATGCCAAAACGGTGACCGAAATCGACGGTATTTCCACCGCCCGTGAAAGCTGAAGGTCAGCTCAACGCCGCAAACAGCTCCCCCGAGAAAAACGGGTGTTCGCCCGGCTCCTCAGGGGCGAATGTCTGGCCTGGCTTTCAGTAGCAAAGCGTTGTTGCCCGTCTCCTCGAGTTCACGGATGGCGCTTTCGATTTGCGTGGCATAGCGTTTTAGCTGGACAGTCCCGAACGATTCCAAAGTTGTCTCAACAATGCGCATGACCAACGAAGTGAAATCTGGATTACTGCTCATCATGACGAGGCATCGAGATTTACACTGTGTAGGAACGGGCGACACAAAACTCCTGGTGTCTAAAACGAAAAAATGATTTATGGTTCAATCAGCTGCTTGATTGACGGAAGCAAAACAAGGACGTTCGGACAATGGATTTCACCCCGGTTCTCCAGCCGATTTATACGGCGCTATGGTATCTGATACCCCTCTTCTTCATCGGTGGAGTGCTCAAGTCGCCTTGGTTCAAGGGCAAGTTTGGGGAGTTTCTGGTCAACCTATCTGCCCGATTGTTCCTGGATAAATCCCGCTACCATCTCATCAAGAACGTTACCCTTCCCACGGACGATGGCACCACGCAGATCGACCACGTTCTGGTTTCAGAGTTTGGCGTTTTCGTTGTCGAAACCAAAAACATGAAGGGCTGGATTTTCGGCAGCCCGCACCAGCGCTACTGGACCCAGAAGATCTACCGTTCCAGCCGCAAGTTCCAGAACCCACTGCACCAAAACTACAAACACGTGAAAACGCTGCAGACACTGCTCGGGCTCAGTGATCACCAGATGCATTCAGTTGTCGTGTTTGTGGGTGACAGCACGTTCAAAACACCCATGCCGGAGAACGTGACGCGGGGATTCGGGTATGTCCGCTACATCAAATCCAAAAAGGACCGGGTGTTGAGTGCCAAGGAGGTGGCAGCGGCTTTGAAAAAAGTGGCGTCCGGCCGTCTGAAGGCATCGTTTGCAACAGATCGGGCACATAATCGCCATGTGCGGGGCTTGGTCGCTGAGTCTAAAACCCCAGCTGCGAAACGGGCCCAGGCCCGGTAAAGGCTTTTGAGGAGGGTGAGTATTAAATCATGGACCCGATAAGCTTGGCGTTTTCCGCATACCTCAATACCGTACACTCGACGGTATCCAATCATTTCAATGAAACCAGAAACCTGGAGGTTACTCCCGTCGTCGTTGAATACGAGGGTGTGCCGGTGTCTTACCAGCATCAGCTTTGGCGGGTGCGTCAGGACAGCGTTTGCGCCAACTACCGGCAGGATATCAGTAGGTTTTCTGAGTGTACCGCCAAGGCTTCCCGGTTGTTCCACGCGCTGTGTTCGGAATTGAAGCAGTCTGGTGAAAACGGCCAGCGGCAGCTGAATATTCGAAACATGTACTGCAATGCGGCTGTGTCCTTCAAACCCACCGTCGCCCGCATAGATTCCGCAACAGCGCTCTCTGAGGTGCAAGAGGCTCGACAGGCCTGCAGTGCGGCGACGGTTGCAGCCATGGGTAGTAGTGACCCGAGGGTGGCGCGGGAGCGAGATAAAGCCTGTGCACATTACCGTAAGTTGAAGGCCCAATAGGGAAAAAGAGTCAAAATTCTTAAAAGGAGATGTTATGACGGCTCAACGCTTTACCGAATACAAGATGGTTCATATCGCAGAAGGTGGCTGTGGCACTTTGTTGCTTGGCTCCTCTGGCTTGCCTTTGAAGAAAATTGAAGCCGAACTGAACCGTTATGCCGCTGAAGGCTGGCAGGTTGTATTCCAGGTTCTCGAGATGAAGCGGTTCTGGCTGTTTTGGCAGCGTGAAGCTGTGATCGTTACATTGGGGCGTTAACCGGTGCTGAAAACGCTGGCGCTGAAGGCCGTCGGGTTATACCGCCGCACGGGCGGTGGCACTCGATGGTTCGGCATTGACTGCAATTTTGAACCGAGCTGTTCAGCCTATTCCGAGGAAGCCATCCGGCAGTTTGGTCTTCGCAAAGGGCTGGCATTAACGTTTCACCGTCTTAGAAGGTGCAACCGGCCGGACTCGATCTGCAAATGCATCGAGCCGGTCGCATGGGACATAGAGCATGTTGAAACAAGAAGAAGTTGAGGCTGAGGAAGAGTCGCTCAGGAAGGCGATTCGCGAGCTGTCAGAAGATCGAAGAGCCGAATTCTATCGGCAAGCCGGGAAAGCGGTTAAAGACCCGGATACATACGCTGCCTTGAATTGGTTCTTTATCGCTGGCCTGCACCATTTTTACTTGGGGCGCTGGCAACTGGGGCTGCTTGATCTTGGGGCTCTGGTTCTTGCCATTGTGTGTTTCTCGGCCGGGTTGATTTGGGCGGGTGTTGCTTTGCTCGTCGTCGTGTATTCCTGGGAACTGTGGCAGCTGTTTAGGTCGCAGATTATTGTTCAGGATTGGAACAACCGGCTTTATCGGCGCTTGCTGCGCCGAGGTTAATCAATGAGCGCCAGCACTGATGCCAGTGCAGTTGGCGGTTATAATGGCTTGTTTAAAACCTGCACAGAGAATCCTATGCCCATCGAAAAAAACCAAGTCGTCCTGTTTCACTACAGCGTTCGTGATGAACAGGGCAATGTTGTAGAAGACTCCCGGGGCGGTGAGCCCAATGCCTATTTGCATGGCCATGGCGGCATCATCAAGGGCCTGGAAGAAGCCCTGGAAGGCCGCGAGGCAGGCGATGTCTTCAGCGTTACCGTCACGCCAGAGAAAGCCTATGGCCCGCGTAAGCCGGATGCCGTTCAGCGGGTGCCGATCAAGCATCTGGTCGGCGCCAAACGGTGGAAGCCTGGCATGATCGCCCAGGTGCAGACCGAACAGGGCCCGCGCCATGTGCTGGTTGCCAAGGTCGGCCACAAGTTTGCGGATGTGGACACCAACCACCCGATGGCCGGCAGAACCCTGACCTTCGATATCAACATCATTGAAGTGCGTGATGCCGATGCGGAAGAGCTGGCCCATGGCCATGCCCATGGGCCGGGCGGGCATCACTGAGGCATGCAAAGCATCTGCTCGGAAGAGGCGTTGTCGGAATTGCTCCAGTCCAGCCCTGCGGTGCTACTGTTGTACGGGGGAGCAAGCTGCGGCGTCTGCCAGGCCATCAAGCCCCAGTTGGAAAAGCTTGTCAGCGAAGAGTTCCCGCGGCTGGTCACCGCTTATATCGATTGCCAGGCAACTGCGGGCCCACTGTGTGCGGCCCGCGGGATCTTTTCTCTGCCTGTTGTCCAGTTGTGGTTCGAAGGGCAGCGGTTTGCGGAGTTTGTCAGGGTGTTTTCTCTTGGTGAGGTGCGTGCCGCGCTGGAGCGGCCTTATGGGCTTTTGAGTTAGCCTGAGCACGCATTCGGGCATCAGCCTCGGGCCAACGCAACCTGATAATACGAGTTGGGCGCGGCACTCGGGTTGATTTCTTCCGCTCTGCCCTGATGGTTTAAACCAGTAAGCAACCATAGGCAAATTGATAATGACTGATATTCGACACCTTGTATGTCCCCATTGCCACAAAGTGAATCGCGTACCCGCCGATAAGCTGTCAGCCGGCGGCAATTGCGGTGCCTGCAAACAGCCGCTCTGGCCGGATCAGGTTCTGGAGCTGGGAGATCAGAGCTTTGCAGCCCATACAACGCGCAGTGATGTGCCGGTGCTGGTGGATTTCTGGGCCAGCTGGTGCGGCCCCTGCAAGGCGATGGCGCCTCAGTTCGAGCAGGCTGCAAAAGCATGGCGCGGTAAAGTGCGCTTTGCCAAGCTGAACACCGAGCAATCCCCCGGGCCGGCCGGTCAGTATGGTATTCGCAGTATACCCACGATGATCCTGTTCCAGAATGGCCGGGAAGTAGCGCGCCAGAGTGGTGCCATGAACCACGCACAGATCAGCCAGTGGCTGGAATCGAACGGTATTCAATAAGTTCGATCTCCGATTGAGTGGCGCTCCCGAAGGGGCCATGACGGCGAGTCAGTGCCTACCCCGCAGCGCTGCTGCTGGTTCGCCGCCACCTGATCAGTACCTTGTGCAGCTCTTCCACCACCAGCAGGCTCAAAGCGAAAGCCAGCAGCTGCAACCATTGCTGCAATGAAATCGGCTGAATCTGCAGCACGTCAGAGAGCCCCGGGGTGTACATGGCGCCGATGTGGGCCAGTTGCGCGAGGGGCACGGCCAGCATCAGGAATGGGTTGCGTAGCAGGGGGATTTTGAACAGGGAGCGGGATTCCGAGCGGCTGTTCAGGGCGTGGATGTTGCCGAAGAGCACCATCAGCATCAGTGTCAGGTTGCGGGCTTCGTCAATCGTCTGGCCCTGGTCCAGTGTCCACTGAAAATTCATGAACGCAACCAGCCCCATCCAGGTGCCCACCACCAGCACATGCTCAATGATGTGTTTATCGAACACCGGCTCCTGTGGTGAGCGGGGTTTTACGGACAATTCTCCGCCTTCCTTTGGTTCAAAGGCCAGGGCGACGTCCTGGAAGCCGTTTGCCACCAGGTTCAGCCAGAGCAGTTGCACGGCGATCATGGGCATGGGCAGGCCGGTCAGTACACAGAGGAAAAATAACAGGATAGCCGAGAAGCCTGTGGCAACCAGCAGTCCGATCACCTTGCGGATATTGTTGTAAACCACGCGCCCCTGTTCGATGCCGGCGACGATGGAGGAAAAGTTATCGTCGGTGACGATCAGGTCCGCCGTTTCCTTGGCGACATCGGTGCCGCGCTTGCCCATGGCGATGCCGGCATGAGCCTGGCGCATGGCCGGGGCATCGTTGACACCATCGCCGGTAACGGCGACGAAATGCCCGTCCCGCATGAAGCTGTCCACAATCTGCGCTTTTCTGGCCGGTTCGATGCGGGCGAATACCCGGGCCGGGCGAATGAGCTGGTCGACGGCCGCCTGGCCCCGGGTGCTGGCTTCATCCAGCATGGGGCCGGTCACCACGGTTGAATCGGCGCTGCACAGGCCCAGTTCCAGGGCGATGGATTTGGCGGTTGCAGGATGGTCGCCGGTGACCATGGCCACCTCGATACCGCCGGTGCGGCACTTTTCGATGGCGTCGAAGGCTTCATGGCGGAGCGGGTCAATCATCGCGACCATGCCGAGGAAGATCATGTCGGCCATCTCGTGATCATCAGCTGACGAGGTTTTCCTCGCCAGGGCGATAATCCGGTAGCCCCGGGATGCCAGTTCGTTGAACTGGGTTTCCAGGGCGGGTTGGTCGATTTCGGTGGAGCCGTCTGCGGTCGCCATCCGGTTGCACATGGTCAGCATCTTTTCCGGGCTGCCTTTGGCGTAGATGACGGTTTGATCGCCCATCCGGTTGACCACGCCGCTGTAGGCCTTTTCCGATTCATAGGGAATCAGGGCTACCTGTTCCTGCCGGGTTCGCAGGTCGGTGATGGACATGTCCAGCTTCTTGGCCATCACCAGGAAGGCGATGTCCACGATGTCACCCTGGGAAACCCACTCGCCGCCGCTGTAGTCCAGATGGCTTTCGTTGGCGAGTACGCCTGCAACGCAGAGTTCCCGGAGTGTGTCCTGGCCTGGGTCGGTCACGCTTGGGCGCGCGTCTTCGGCTGGGTCTTTGATTTCCCCGCCCGGGGCTACGCCCTCGCCAGTGACATCGAACTGGCGGCCATCAGGCAGCATGACCTTGCGAATGGTGAGTTCATTAACGGTTAGGGTGCCGGTCTTGTCGGAGCAGATGAGGGTGCAGGAACCCAGGGCTTCCACCGCTACCAGTTTGCGGATGATGACGTTGAGCTTGGCCATCCGGCTCATGCCGATGGCGAGGGCTACGGTCAGCGCAGCCGGCAGTCCCTCCGGGATCACTGACACCGCGAGGCCGATACTCATCAGAATCATGTCTTCGATGGAATAACCGCCATCCAGGATCATCAGGCCGGCCAGGGCGGCAATGGCCAACAGAATGCCGAAGGCCAGCTGGTAGGTGAACTTGCGGATCCGGATCATCAAGGGCGGTTCGGCAGAGGTTTTGCCGGTAACGCCCTGGGCAATCTTGCCAAGCTGGGTGTTCGAGGCGGTGGCGATTACCCGGCCCCGCCCGCGCCCGTGGGTGATGATGCTACCGGCAAAGCATTGGTCAACGCGGTCTGTGAGCGGTGTGCTGTCGTCGCTTTCCGCCCCGGCGTTCTTGGCAACCGCCAGGGATTCCCCCGTTAGCATGGATTCATCAACGGCCAGGCTGCTGGCGCTGAGTAACTGGATATCCGCCGGTACCTTGTCGCCTGAGGAAAGCAGAACCACATCGCCCGGAACGATCTCTTCAACTTCAACGGTGACAACCTGGCCGTCCCGAAGCACGTGGGTGGTGCCTTTCATCATTTGCTTCAATGCGGCGGCCGCCTTCTGGGCCGAAAACTCCTGAACGGTGCCGATAATCGCGTTGATCAGCAGGACGATGAGGATGAAAACCCCGCTGGGGGTCTGGCCGAGTGCAAATGACACCGCAGAGGCGATCAGAAGGATGTAAATGAAGGGGCTAAGGAATTGCCGCGCAAACAGCTCCACCACGCTTGGCATGGGCGAGGTGGGCAACTGATTGTAACCAAATTGCTCCAGGCGGGCACTGGCTTCCTGGCGGGATAGCCCGTTGTGATCGGGTTCCGGTGTTGTTGGTGGCTCTGGGGCGGCGTTGTTCATGTGGAAAACCGAGGCAGATTGATGGTTGGGCGTGGCTCTCAGTGTACACTGTCGCCGAACCACCAACACGGCAATGGAGCCATTCATGAGCAACAACGACCTGCAGCAGATTCTCGAACTGGATGGCGAGGAGCGGTACGACTACTTCCTGGACGCCGTTGTTGAGGAGCGGGACATCTGGATACTGGTGAATGCGGACAACCAGTTCCTGAAAATGGTTGCCGAGGAAGACGGTGTGGCTTACCTGCCGGTCTGGCCGAGCAGTGAGTTTGCCGAAGATTATGCCGCCGGTGCCACCGATCTCTCGGCAAAGGCGATTTCACTGCCGGATTTCTTCCGAAAATGGGTGCCTGGTCTAACCCGCGATGGTATCGAGGTGGGCGTGTTCCCGGGGGCGGATGAGGAACTCTGGATCACGGCCCCAGAAGAGCTCAAGCAGGATCTGCAGGAAGTGATGTCCAGCGCATTCTGACCGGACACCGCATGAATCAGGGCTCCGTGCCGGCTAAAGACAGCAGGCCTTGTACTTCTTGCCGCTGCCACAGGGGCACCGGTCATTCCGGCCTGGTTTAAGCTGGCCTTCGCTGGTGTCACCTTTCAGGTAATACCAGCGCCCGTCTTCCTTGATGAAATCCGATTTTTCTTCCAGAAAGCCCCAGCCGCTCCCGGCGCGATAAATCGCCCGAAAGTGCACCATGCCCTGGTTGCCGTCTTCGTGGCTGTCCAGAATCTGCAGTGAGGCCCAGTCCGGCGAGTTGTCCAGGGTCAGGGTGGCCGGCCGGGTATCCGGGTGCCAGGTTGCCTTCAGGTAATCGGCCATCTGCAGCACAAAGGCGGCGTAGCGCGAACGCATCAGGGCTTCGGGCGTGGCGGCGGCCTGGCCCTGGTGCAGCGGCAGACAACACTCGGCGTAGCGGGCACCACTGCCGCAGAGGCAGGGTGCGGATTCGGGGAAGTAGCTCATGGGTACTTAGCGGGCCGTGATCACGTATTTCAGCACTTCCACCACTTGCTCGGGCGTTTGTGCCCAGGCCATGGCCGCCGCGTCTACTTCCTTAAGCGGGTGCACAATGTCTTCGCTGTGCAGGGTGATGTAAGGCGTGCCCAGTGCGGCGCAATAGCCGGCATCGAAGGCCGCGTTCCATTGCTTGTATTTGTCACCGAAGCGAATCACGGCAAGATCGCACTGCTCGATCATGGTTTTGGTGCGGATGCTGTTCACTTTGGAGGATTGGTGATCGCGCCAGAAACCAACATCTGGCTTACCCAGTACATCGCCGGCGGCGTCACTGGCATCGTGGTCGGTCACCGGTGCCATGAATTCGACAGGCAGACCGGCGGCCTCGGCGCCTTCCTGGATTTGCTCACGCCAGTTGGTGTGAATCTCGCCAGACAGGTATACAGTCCAGATCATCGGTGTCTCCTTGGTTGTGGTGGCCGGCATGGGTGGTCTCCGGCTGTGTGATCAATGGCCGGTATGATACGCGAGCTAACCAGAGGCCCGCTACTGATGCTCGTGTAGGGTTTTACTTATCGTGCTCACGGTTATATCTTTATGCGCTTTGCATTTTAATGAGTATGCTGATTATTCTCGTTTCGGTAAAGTTCAGGGGGAAGTGCTATGTGGGATGAACGGTACGAACGCGACACCTATGTCTACGGCGAAGCGCCGAATGATTTTCTGGCGGAGCAGTGCAAGGCTCTGAATCTGGCCGACGAGCCGGGCCCGGTGTTGTGTCTGGCAGAAGGCGAGGGGCGCAATGCGGTGCATTTGGCCGAATGTGGGCATGCCGTGACTTGTGTGGATTTGTCGTCGGTTGGCCTGCGCAAGGCAAGGCGACTGGCAGAGAAACGGGGCGTTACCGTTGAAACCGTGCAGGCGGATCTGGCGCATTTCACCCCGGAACCCGGGTATTTCCAGGCGGTGGTGATGATTTTTGCTCATACACCACCGGCCATTCGCCAGCGCTCACTGGAAGTGGCCCGTGAAGCACTTCGCCCCGGCGGTTATCTGATTCTTGAAGGCTACACCGAAGACCAGATTGGCCGTGGCACCGGCGGGCCGGGTAACCCTGATATGATGTTCAGCAAACAGGAACTGGATGCCATGTTCGCCGAGGACGAAGTGTTGCTGTCCCGGGAAACGGAGCGCCATATTCTGGAGGGTGAGTTTCACAGTGGTGACGGCGCTGTTGTCCAGTTTGTGGCTCGCAAGGTTGAGTGACTGGACTGGGCTATAGAGAGTGGTGACTGCTGCGTCATTGCCTGGTTTACGCTTCTGGCGAGGCGTCGCTTTCTATCGTATCAGCAAGCCGCTCCACGCTTTCGCTATAAAGCTCAAGAAACAGCGCCGGTTCGATCAGCTCGAGTTCGCTGAGAATAAAGCTTTTCTGATGGGTAAAAAAGAAATCGACGCGGGCGTACAGCGGTATTTCGGGCAGTGAGGCCAAAAGACGTTCAGCTTGTTTTTTCAGGTGTGGGGGAGGGCTAAACGGTTCGATACTCACGCCATATCGTGAGTTTGCGCGCCATTCATTGTCAGCCGTTTGGCGTCGCACTGCATGGGCAAAGCGGCCGCCCATGCAGCAGACTGAAACCTCGCCTTCGCTCTCCACCGAGTGAATAAACGGTTGAACCAAAACACCGTGATCGGAAGACCCTGGTATTCGCATGCCCGCTAATTCGTCGACATTGAGTCTTTGAACGTCATTGCCGCTTTGACCACAAGCGGGTTTGATCACGACGGTGTCGGCGCCCAGTTGAAGTGCAGCTTGCGCCAGATCGTCAGAGCTTGGGTGCGTTAGATGAACGCTGGCCACCGTAGCAATGCCGCTCTCGGCCAGAGACTGCAGATAGCGCTTGTTCAGGTTCCAGCGGATCAGGTTTGGTGAGTTCCGTACGGTGATGCCTTGGCGGTGAAGGCCCGAGAGCCAATTCAAAAAGTCGTCGGGGTTCTGGGTGTAATCCCATGCAGCCAGAGGGAGCACCAGGTCTGCTCCTTTGAACGCGGAGGCGTTCTGCCACGGCGCAAAACGTACCTCGGATCCCCGTTTTGTCAGTGCATCACTCAGGCACCTAAGAGACTTGGGCGGCTTGGGCCATTGTTCACAGGTGGCGATGGCAATTTTTGTCCCGTTCATGAGCCAGCCTGCCCGGTTGCCATCAAACTGGTGTTGTGTCTTACCGGCCGTATCACCGGAATGCCGGCGCTATCGTGCAGTAGTTCGACCGGCACTTGATAGAGTTCGCTCAGCATGGAGGGTTCGAGTACCTGATGGGGGGTGCCCTGTGCGTGAACGCGACCATCCCCCAGAAGGATGACCTGATCGGCGAACTGGGCAGCCAGGCTCAGATCATGCAATACCGTTACGGTAATTAGTTTGCGTTGACGGGTTTCGCGGTTCACATGCTCCAGTAGAGACAGTTGATGATGCATGTCCAGAGCGCTGACTGGTTCGTCCAGTAGCAGAATGGATGGATTGCGCAACAGTGTCTGGCAGAACAAGGCAAGTTGCCGCTGGCCCCCGCTGAGGGTCTGAATATCCCGGTGCGCAAGGTGGGCTATGCCCACTTGTTGCATGATGGTCAGTGCACGGCTGAGTAGATCATCCCCCACGTGTAAATGCAGCGCGTCGAGCTGACCCAGCAGTACCACTTCCAGGACCGTCAGGGAGACATCCACATCGTTTCCCTGGGGCATGTAGCCTATGAGAGCACGCCATTGGCGAAGATGCAGGCGTGAAAGCGTGGAATCACCATAGTGCACCTGCCCGCTTTCCAGCGAGATCTCACCGAACATGGCTTTGAGCAGGGAAGACTTTCCGGTTCCGTTGGGGCCCAGAATGGCGTAGATCTGGCCCGGCTCGAAACACAGGGACACATTGCTGGCCGTGCAGGTATCGCCACGCTGAATGGTAGCGCTGGCGACTTCAAGTGTGAGGGTATTCATATCAGCGACGGCTCACGATAATCCAGAAAAAGAAAGGGACGCCGATAAAGGCGGTAACGATACCGACCGGGAACAAGGCTCCTGGCACAATGGACTTGGACAGTACCGACGAGGCCGAAAGGAAGGCCGCACCGGTGACCATGGATAACGGGACGAAGAAGCGCTGGTCTTCACCCACGAGCATTCTGGCAATATGCGGCGCTACCAGCCCAATGAAACCGATGACACCGACAAAACTGATGGCCACAGACGTCATCAAGGCGACCAGAAAAAGAACGGCCATGCGCAGTTTCCGGGTATCTACTCCCAGAGCGGATGCCCGCTGTTCTCCCATGCGTAGTGCTGTCAGTTGCCACGACAGCCGCATCAAGAGTGTTATGCAAACGGACGAGACCAACGCCGTAACGGCCAGTGTCGTCCAGGTTGTCTTGGTAAGGTTGCCAAATAACCAAAAGAGAATCTGCTGACTGACTTCGGGCGCGGAAAGGTATTGAACCAGCGACAGCATCGATTGGAAAAGAAACAGAAGCGCAATACCCGTGAGAACGAGCATGGCGGAGGTCATATGGGAAATGGATGCAAAGAAAAACAGGATCCCGGATGCCACCATGGTCATCACAAAAGCGCCCAGAGGGACCGCTAACAACAATGGCAGCCCGAAACTTCCCATTGCAATGACCAGTGATGCACCAAAGCCGGCAGCGGCGGCCAGGCCCAAGGTATAGGGGCTGGCCATGGGGTTGTTGAGCAGCGTTTGAATTTCAGCGCCTCCCACACCCAGGGCCGCTCCCACTACCAGCGCCATCAAGGCCATGGGAAGCCGTAGTTCCAAGACGATAACCCGGGTCATGTCGGCCACTTCCATACCAAACAATGCCCGGATTACATCAGCCAGAGGCACCATGGAGGGGCCTGTTGCTATATCCAGGAGCAGTGTGCCGAGTGCGGCCAGGGCGAGCCCCGCAATGATGCGCCAGCGACGCCTTTCCAGGATACGCTGGCGTTGAATCGTCTCCTTGACAGAAACATCAAAGGTGCTCATGAGCGACGCTTAGTTGTCGCTTTCAGGGAGTGAGACCATGAAGGTGCCCTCCGGAACCACAGGTAGATAGCGCTTGTGGAAATCAAGATAGGTCTGGCGCGGTGTTAGCTCGCTGAACAGTTCTGGGTAGGTGATCTGGGCGAAGTATTCGACCATGGCGCCGTCGGTAATAGAGCGTGAAGCCCCTTGATAAACGCCGTGAATGCGGCGGTTCTGCACGGCGGGTAGCGACTCCCATCCGGTGCGTTCGGTATAGCCCTGCAAGCGCCGTTGTGCTTCGTTTCGAGGAATGTCGATGCCCATGACCATGGCTTCGTCATTCTTGCCCAATTCGGTTTCCCTGCCAGCAATAATAACGACCTCAGGCTGGGAGGACAGTACCTGTTCAGGATTCATGGGCCCCCACCACCCGACATAGGGCAGGGCAATATTTTCTCCCCCAGTCATGGCAATCATTGCGCCCCACATGTTTTTACCATAGGTAAAGCCCAAGCCATCCGGCCCCTGATTGCCGAACTCCACATAAACTCTTGGTTTGTCTTGGCCACTTTGCTCAATGCGTGACTGAATATTTTCAACAATATCGCGATATTCGGCAGAAATCTGGTCAGCGCGCTCTGTATCGCCGGCTATAATGCCAAGAAGCTCTGTGCTTCTCATGTGGCGTTCCAGTGTCTGGGCGTTGTAATCAACCACCAATACAGGGATTCCAGCCGACTGAATGCGATTAACGTCCACGCCGAGGGCCTGGTATTGCCATTCAGCCAGTACCACGACATCTGGATTGAGCGACAGCACCTCTTCCAGAGAAAAAGTTCCGGCCTCGACTTCTCCAACGTCCGCCAGTTCCTTCAGGCGAGGTACTTCAGAGCTGAATAGCTCCCAGCTTGCGGGGTTCCATACAGACCAGACGTCTTTCGAAAAGCCAACAACGTTATCGAGAGCATCGTCGCCGCCAATCGCCATGTAGTCGGGGTAATAAAAGCCCAACATCACGCGTTCAGCTGGAAGCTCAACTTCCACTTTTCGATCCAGAACATCGGTTAGCTCAACGGGTTCTGCCAGTAGCGGAGTTGAAAGCCCCGCAAATACGGTAGCCATTACCAAATGCCGGATTGAGCGGCGGAATCCCTGTTTGCCCATAACTGCCATGTGAGTACTCCAAAAAATGCGAAGTGCATACGTTGTTGATTTGCAGGTGATACTAACAAAAATCGGGTACAGGTAATAGTGATTGTCATTTATATTTTTGCGTAAAATCAATTCCTGTTCAGTTTCAGTCTCAACAAGTCGGCTCGCGCAACAGGCACTGGTGATAACAAATCCGTTCAAACTGCTGGTAGTTCTCTTTGAGTGCGGGGCAGCTCGATTCGGTGGACCCGAGATGCAGGTGCATTTGCTAACATGCAAATTCTTTATTCTGAAAGCGATTGAGTCCTGAGAATGAGCTCCACCTTCAAGCTCCGCCCCTACCAGCGGGAGGCGGTCGACGCCACGATTCGGCATTTCCGCCAGTCGGATGAGTCCGCCGTCATCGTGCTGCCCACCGGCGCGGGCAAAAGCCTGGTCATCGCCGAGCTGGCTCGTTTGGCCCGGCGCAGGATTCTGGTGCTGACTCACGTGAAAGAGCTGGTGGAGCAGAACCACGCCAAGTACCAGAGCTATGGCTTAACGGGCGGAGTCTTCTCGGCCGGGCTCAAACGCAAGGACAGCCGGCATCAGGTGACCTTCGCCAGCGTTCAGTCTGTGGCGGCGAATCTGGACCAGTTCCGGGACGAATACTCGCTGGTGATCATCGATGAGTGTCATCGGGTGAGCGGAGAGGACACCAGTCAGTACCAGCGCATTATCGAGTTGCTGCGCCAGCAGAACGATTCCCTAAAAGTGCTAGGGCTCACCGCCACTCCCTACCGCCTCGCCATGGGCTGGATCTACCGCTACCACTACCGGGGCTTTGTGCGCGGTGACGAAGACAAGCCGTTTCAGCACTGCATCTACGAACTGCCGCTGAGTTTCATGATCAACCGGGGGTACCTCACCAAACCCGAGCTGGTGAACGCGGCGGTGGCGCAATACGATTTCTCTGCACTGCCCAGTGACCGCTTCGGCGAATACGCCGAGAAAGACGTCAATCAGCTGCTGAGCAAGCACCAACGGGTGACCCGGGCCATCATCGAGCAGGTGGTGGAGCTTGCCGCCGAGCGTCAGGGCGTGATGATCTTTGCCGCCACGGTGGACCACGCTCGGGAAATCACCGGCTACCTGCCGGAACACGAAACCGCGCTGGTGACCGGCGCAACGGACATGAACGAACGGGCGCAGCTGATCCAGGGTTTCAAACAGCGCCAGTTGAAGTACCTGGTGAATGTATCCGTGCTCACCACGGGCTTCGATGCGCCCCATGTGGATTTTATCGCCATTCTTCGCCCGACCCAGTCAGTTAGCCTGTATCAGCAGATCGTCGGCCGGGGCCTTCGGCTGGATGAGGGCAAGCGTGACTGCCTGGTGATTGATTACGCAGGCAACAGCGTGAACCTGCATCACCCGGAGGTGGGCGAGCCCAAACCGGACCCGGACAGTGAGCCGGTGCAGGTGTTCTGCCCGGGCTGCGGGTTTGCCAATATTTTCTGGGGCAAGACCGACAGCGAGGGTCGCGTGGTTGAGCACTACGGGCGCCGTTGTCAGGGGCTGCTCGGGGCGGCGGAAGGCGAAGAGCCGGCTCTGCAGAAGGGCCGCTCGGAGCAGTGCGATTACCGGTTCCGCTTCAAGGAATGCCGCCACTGCGGTGCCGAGAATGACATCGCCGCTCGCAAGTGCCATGAGTGCGAAAGTGCGATCATTGATCCGGACGACCAATTAAAAGATGCCCTGAAGCTGAAAGATGCCATGGTGATTCGCTGTGCCGGAATCACGCTGAATTCGACTGGTAGCAAGCTGAAAATCACTTATCACGGCGAGGACGGAGAAGAACTCGGCGAGACCTTTGATTTCAGCAAGCCCGGCCAGCGCGCGGTTTTCAACAAGCTTTTCGGGCGGCGGTTCGCCAACAGCCAGGCGCCGAAGACCTTTAACACGGCGGGCGACGTGCTGGAAATGCAGGCGCTGTTGTCGGCCCCGGATTTCGTGATCGCCCGCAAGCACAAGTACTACTGGCAGGTGCAGGAGCGGATGTTTGATTACCAGGGTAATTACCGGAAGGCGTATGAGGCCTGAGACGCTTCTATCGTTTCAGATCGCGGTAGAAGTTTTCATGTGAGCCCAGTGCCATCAACTCCAGCACCAGCTTGCCATCGTCAAAGTGATAGCCCAGCAAGGTGAGCTGCTTGTTCATCTTGAATTTATAGACGCGAAGAAACGCCAGGTCACCTTTTTTCTGGGTGCCCAGGGTGGGGCATTTCATCAACTCTTTTACAGCCGCGTCCAAATCTTGCTTTTGGTTCGGCTTTAGCTTCTTTACCGCTTTTTTGAACGTGGGCGTCTGCAGTACGGCGGTGATTTCAGCCAAAATCGTATGTCTCCAGCTTCCCTGCTTCCCGTTCGGCTTGTGCAATGATGGCCTGCCGGACAAATTCGTAAGGCAAATCCGGGTTGTCTTCCATCATTTCACCAATCTTGGCCCAATGTTCGATTTGTTTGGGAGTAGTGCGATTCAAGGCTTTGGCGATAATGCTGGCTTTTTGAACCAGCTCTTCATCCAGCCGCACACTGTTCGTAGCCATGGTAATACCTCAAAAAATTCAAATGATGCAACTTGCGTCAATTGTAGCAGAGGCGGAAGTTGTGTCATTCCTCATAAATCATTTTCCGGGTCATCCCGCCGTCGATTACAAAGTTCTGCCCCGTCACAAAGCGCGCCTCCGGTGACAAGTGGTCGCTATCGGTTCAGTAAGCGCTCATTCACCTGTCCGCTGGCGCAAGTGAAGACAGATCTTTATATCCATCAAGGTTAGACATGCCGAAACACCAATAGCTGGTTATTGGCCGGCATGGGGTGATTTTCCACCAGCCGTATACCGGCGGATTCCGCCAGGGCGCTGAGATCGGCCAAATCCCGGATGCCCATGTGGCCGGCTTGGGCTCTCAGGTGCTGGTCAAACCGGCGGTTGCTGTCACTGGTGTATTCGTCCTGGTGGTTGAACGGGCCATAAAGGCAGAAGGCGCCGTCTTCCAACAGCCGTTCGCCAATCCCACGAAACATCTGTTCCACTTCCGGCCAGGCCATGATGTGGGCGGTGTTGGCGGAGAAGGCCCATTGGAAAGTGTCTACCGGCCAGTTTGCATCGCCCACATCCAGTTCAATGATGGGTAGTATGTTGGGCAGGGCAGCTTGCGCCAACCGCCCATGGCATAGGTGTGAGGAGTCCGGATGGTCGCTCGGTTGCCATTGCAGGTGGGGCATGGCGCTGGCGAAATGCACGGCGTGTTGCCCGGTGAGTGTGCCGATCTCCAGAACCTTGCCGGGAGCCACAAAAACCGCCTGTAGCCGCGCCAGAATCGGGGCCTTGTTGTTCTCGCAGGCCTGGGAAAAGGGCAAATGATTGGTCATTGGGGCAAACGTCTCTCTCGTCAGGGGTTGAATTCCCATGCTCCCCGAAGCATGTCTTGAATACAACGCTTTCACAGCGCCACCTGACAAGCGGCGCTTTTGGTAATGGGAGGACCCATGGAAAAGCAGAAGTTCGGTAACACAGACATTGAAGTAACCCCCGTTGGGCTTGGCACCTGGGCTATTGGCGGCTGGATGTGGGGCGGCACCGACGAAGCCCAGTCCATCGACACCATTCACCGGGCCGTGGATAAAGGCATTGGTCTGGTGGACACCGCGCCGGTTTATGGTTTCGGCCGTTCCGAGGAAATTGTCGGTAAGGCCCTGGCCGGAGGCCGCCGTGATCAGGTTGCCCTGGCCACCAAGGTGGCTCTGAACTGGAATGATGATCAGGACAAAGTCTGGCGTGATGCTTCCGCCGCACGTATCGAGCGGGAAGTGGACGATTCCCTCAAGCGCCTCCAGACGGATCACATCGACATCTACCAGGTTCACTGGCCAGACCCGAAGACCCCCATGGACGAGACCGCCCGGGCGCTTGAAAAACTCTACCAGGCCGGGAAAATCCGGGCCATTGGTGTCAGTAACTTCACCCCGGACCAGATGGACGAGTTGCGCAAGCACGTGCCCCTGCACAGCCTGCAGCCTCCGTATAACCTGTTCGAGAGGGGCATTGAGCAGGATGTTCTGCCGTACTGCCGGGAAAACGGCATTGCCACGATCACCTACGGCGGGCTGTGTCGCGGCCTCCTGACCGGCAAAATGCGGGAAGATACCCGGTTCACCGGCGACGACTTGCGCAAGAATGACCCGAAATTCCAGGGCGATCGCTATCAGCATTACCTGAAGGCTGTCGCTGAGCTGGACCAGTTTGCCCGGGAGCGGTATCAGAAAAACGTGTTGGCCCTGGCGCTGCGCTGGTTGGTAGACCAACCGGGCGTGACCACCGCGCTCTGGGGCGCAAGACGGCCGGACCAGCTGGACCCGGTGGATGACATTGAAGGCTGGTCGCTGGATGAGGATGCGATGGCCACCATTGATGGCATCCTGGAGCAGTGCATTACCGACCCGGTGGGGCCGGAGTTCATGGCGCCGCCGTCGCGTTGATGATTTGGGGCGCTTAATCCTCATAAATCATTTTGCGGGTCATGTCCCCATCAATCACGAAATTTTGGCCCGCCACAAAAGGGGGCCTCCGGTGACACTAGGTACCACAATGGCGGCTAAAGGTTCCCATGCGCCGGGGGCTCCGGTATGGTCTGCTCCGGTAAACTTGACCCTTTAGGTCCATATTCAGAGGAGGTAACAGACCGTGCAATCCACGCTGAAATTAATGATTGGCGCATTGCTCCTGGCCATCATCATGCCGCTGGCTCCGGCGCACGCAGGCGACAACGCCGATGATGCCACGGTGGAAGCTCTGCGCGAAGATGTTGCAAACCTGAACCGGGAGCTGCAGGAGTTCACGGCTGAGCGGCGTGAACGTTTGATGATGGATATCGAAGACGTTCTGGATTCCATTGATGCTCGGATAGCTGCATTGGAATCGCGGCTGCGTGAGAACCGGAATAAAGTGGACCAGTTAACCCGGGCGCAGGCACAAACTGCATTGGCCTCGCTGCGCCGTGAGCGGGCACGGGTAACCGAGTGGTACCAGCGAATGGAAGATAGCGCTAACTTTACCTGGGAATCCATGAAAGAAGGCTTTAACGAGGCGTTCGGTCAGCTTTCCGAAGATTGGGAAAGTGCCGAGCAGGCAGTACGGGACGCCGACGAACAACAGTGACAATTAACCAGTGGCTGCAGTCGGTTAATGTGTATTAACGGCTCTGATAAAAGCTTTTGATGGCCTGCAGCAAAGTGTCGATGTCCGGCTGACTGATATCCACGTGGGTAACAAACCGGATGGGGTTGGCCACTTTGATCAGAATGCCCTCACGCGCCAGATAATCGCTCAGTTCTCCAGTTTTGCCCAGGCGGCAGCGGGCGTGAACCATATTGGTTTGAGGGCTGTCGGGGGCTACTTCCAGTTCGGGGATGCTGGCCAGCCCTCTGGCCAGGTACTGCGCATTGGCGTGGTCGTCCTGCAGGCGCAGGGGTCCCTGCTCCAGCGCGATCTGCCCGGCAGCGGCCAGTATGCCGGCCTGGCGCATGCCGCCACCGACCATTTTTCGCAGCCGCCTGGCCCGTTCGATAAAGGCTCCGGGGCCCAGCAGCAAGGAGCCCACGGGTGCCCCCAGTCCTTTTGACAAACAGACGCTGACCGAATCGTAGTACCGTGTGATGTCGGTTATGTCGCAACCCGTTTCTACCGCAGCATTGAAGACCCGGGCGCCATCCAGGTGCAACAGGAGCCCATGGTTGTCGCAGAATTGGCGGGCCTGTTGCTGGTAGTCCAGAGACAGTACCCGGCCGCCGATGGTGTTTTCCAGCGACAGCAGGCGGGTGATGGCAAAGTGCGCGTCGGCCGGTTTGATGGCGGCGCGGGCCTTGTCCAGGCTGATGCTGCCATCGGGCTCGTTTTCAATCGGCTGTGGCTGCACACTGCCCAATACGGCAGCACCGCCGCCTTCATAGCGGTAGTTGTGGGCGTTCTGCCCGCACAGGTATTCATCTCCCCGGCCACAATGGGCCATGATGGCCAGCAGGTTGGCCTGAGTGCCGCTGGCGGTGAACAAGGCGGCTTCAAAGCCCAGGCGTTCGGCGGCGTAGCTCTGCAGGCGGTTAATGGTCGGGTCATCTCCGTAAACATCGTCGCCCACTTCGGCATTGGCCATGGCTTCGCGCATGGCCGTGGTCGGCTGGGTTACCGTGTCGCTGCGGAAATCGATCATGTGCAGTGCGCCTCGTCTTGTCTGGAAAGCGTTCGCCGGAGCCGGCCCGGTGACCTTGAATTGTGCCTGCCGCGCATTCAGGGATAAAGTGTCAGTCATTACTCAAAGGAATCAGGAGAGTTTTCATGCACGTATTTATTGCCGGCGCCAACGGGCAAATTGGCCAACACCTGCTGCAGGAAATGGCAGAGAGTGATCACGAGGCGCGCGCCCTTATTCGCCACCCGGGCCAGGGGCCGGACCTGCAAAAACTCGGTGCCACGGAAACGGTGGTGGGCGATCTGGAGCACGATTGTAGCGAAGCCATGCGTGGTTGTGATGCGGTGGTGTTTACCGCAGGCTCTGGCCCGCATACCGGCCCGGACAAGACCATTGATGTGGACCAGGACGGTGCCATTCGGCTGATTGATACGGCCAAAGCCATGGGTATCAAACGGTTCATCATGGTCAGCGCCCTGCGTGCGGAGAACCCGGATGAAGGCCCGGAGAAGCTACAGCATTACTTGTGGGCCAAGCGCAAGGCGGACGATCACCTGAAAGCCAGCGGGCTGGACTACACCATCGTGCGCCCGGGCCGGCTGACGAGCGAAGAAGGCAGCGGTAAGGTGGCGGTTTCTGTTACGCCGTCCGAACTGGGCTACATTCCCCGGGAAGATGTGGCCAAAGTGCTTCTGGCGGTGCTGGATGCGGACAACACCCACAGGCTGGTGTTTGATGTGATCTCCGGCGAGACACCGGTCGGTGAAGCTGTCGCCAGCCTCGTTAGAGGCTAACGAGGCCGGTTAAAGTGCTTAATCACGGTCGGCTTTGCGTTCGATGGCTTCGCCGGCCTGCTTCATGTCTTTGCCCAAACCTTCCATGGTGTTGCAGCCGGCCAGTGCGGTGCCCAGCACGAGGGTCAGCAACATGGTTCGAAGCGTAAATTTCATTGTGTTCTCCCGGGTTCAAGGTTCAGCGCTTGTGAATTCAAACAGGCTCCGGTGGTTTGCACAAGCCCGATGAGATGAATTTGCGTTCAGAATCTCACACCTTCACTTTTCCCCGTAGCGCCTTGGTTTTCCCGTGTTTGATTTTCTTGTCCACGCGCTTGCGTTTGGCGGATCTGGAGGGTTTGGTCGGGCGGCGAGCTTTTTGCGGTTTGACCGCTTCCTGAATCAGGGTTTTCAGCCGTTGTAGGGCATCGTCCTTGTTTTGCTCAAGGGTGCGGAACGATTGAGCCTTGATGATAATAATGCCGTCTTTGCTGATGCGCTGGTCCGAAAGCGCCATTAGCCGTTCCTTGTAGAACGGCGGCAGCGACGAATGCAGAATGTCGAATCGCAAATGCACGGCGGTGGCAACCTTGTTCACATTCTGCCCGCCCGCACCCTGGGCGCGGATCTGGCTAAGCTCTAGTTCCCAGTCGGCAATTTCAACCGCATTGGAGATTTTCAGCATGGGTGTTATCCATTGGTCAATTTCCCTTCAGTTTGCGCAGGGCCGGTGTTTCTGGCCCTTCAGGGCACCTATCCTGTTCATGCTAACAAAGTTATCCACAGTTTTTGTGAGTAACTGGCCCGATTTCCCGGTAAGCCGATTGTTCTTAACATCGCGTTTTGGCTGGCTCGGCCAGATTGTGGTGACATGACCTCTGGACGTGGCTGCTGCTCTTAAACAAAAGCGAACATTCGCACCGCGACCAGACCGACGGGTTTGCTCGGGCCTTGGAGTCCGTGACGAATCATTCGTGGACGGATTGCGTCTGGGTTAACATCGTGAGACGGCTCAATCTGGGCGCAACCATCCATCCGACTCTTCGGGCGCAAGAAAACAAATGTCGTTATCTTTTAATCAGTGTTAGGAAAGGTCAGGAAGTGACATAAGCCCCCTTAGATCAAACAGGCATGTTCACTGGATAGCTAAGCCTAAATAACCTAAAGCACTACTTAGATCCCTGCTATTGTTTTTTAGGTACTGAAGCTGGCATTAGTACCTGTTTCTGAATAAAAACACACTAATGGAACTGTCATTAGGCTGATTTCAATAAAATCTGAGTCAGATCAGGGATGACGCTTCTAACGTACAGGGATTTAGCAATGACTCAAACTCTCGCCTGGCGCTCATTAGCCCTAGTCTCCACTGACGTTTTTTCCTGCAACGGATCAGTGACACCCCAAAACCATGAACATTGTCCGGGCATCACAGCGTCGCCCGGGAAATCGTGTGGCTCAGTTACTTACCCACAACAGAGAGCTTACCTATAAATTCAGTGCAAATAGGACAGCTTTCCATTGGTGCAGGCCAATCAAAGCCCATGTTCAGAACGCTAAGACTTATGACACCTCATTCTGAAATGAACAATCTCAAATTTTCCGCATATTCAAAAAAGTCAACGTTGCAAAACTGATAATGAGAAACCAGCCACACGTCGGCCTGAGTATTTGAGACGACAAGCACATGATCGAACATCTTATGATAAACGAAGTTGACATCACTTAACGGACTCATAGACTGTGCCGCGCTTAGTATCAACATATGCGGAATTGTAATATAAATGATCTCCGAAGTGCTCAACACTAAGCAAATGGATTAAAATCAATGGAGCTGTACTATGAATCAACCCGCCTACGCAATTACACCTGATTTCCAGTCTTATTTCGACGATTCCGGCTACATGACAGCGCCTTTTAGCGTGACTGAGCATCTAGAGGAAAATCGAGAAGCGGTTGAAAAGCTGCAAAAACTTACCGATATCCTGACGAATTTGGAGCAGGAGCGGGTTGATCTTGAAGCAAGGAAACTTCAAGACGCGCTCAATAAAATTAGCGGATTTACAAAAAAAATCGTTGATCATGCAAATGGGTTGCATGACGATTTTGCAAAAGCAGTTTTAAAGGCTGGTGAAAGCGGGCTAATAACAAAAGAAGGACTGACGAATTTCTTCATTCAAGGTTGGTATCACACGCGTTATACCCCGAAATTCGAGCACCTCTTTACAAAATTGGTCGAAGAAAAAGTCAAAAGTCATGAAGTAAATTTAGATGACGTAGATGATAGAGAAAATAAGTTCAATAAAATGATGACCCACGATATTGATGAAGAAGAAGGTCATGAGCTGTGGGCCCTTCAGGATGTGCTGTTTCTCGGGCAAAAAGATTCGATAGACGTTATGCACGATGTCTATCCTGAGACAAAGGCAATTATTTGGAGCCAACACGACAGGCTGAACAGGCTCCCATTTATCGGATTCCTCGGATACTCGTTCTATCTTGAATTTATGATCGCTACAAGGTCGATGGACATCCTCGGTGTGCTGAACAAGGCGCTGGGAACAAAGCCATCCGACCATAAGTTTATTTACTATCACTACATCGTTGACCAGGGACATGCCATCGACAACATTGAGCTTCTAGACCGCATGGTAAACAGCGAAGAAGAATGTAATGAAATAATCGACAATATGAACTTTATACACACCATGTATAAAGGGCTCACATTGCGCTCTTTCGGGCTCTAAAAGTTGGCCGCCTTGGCGGCCTCCTTCCTTTTCCAAAAGAATTGAAATGCCACCTCTGAATTTCATTTGTAAAGGATGTACAAATGCCAGCAGCTCCAAGAGATATTAAGTTTGTGCTCTGTCCGAAGAACAGTGACGAGTTTCTTGATGGACGATCCCTCGCAAAGGATATTTATAAAAAAAGCTGGGGTACAAATAAGATGGGCGACGACTACGACATCGGGATTGTGGCCTATGAACAAAATGAAGTAATTGGCAATATCAATATAAAGCTACCAGACCACAAGAATAAGCTTCCAACAGATAAGTATTTTATTCCCGGCGAGATACCTGAGTACGCAATTTCAAACAGACGCAGCATGGCTGAGCTCTGTGGGCTTTCTGTCAGCGATCAAATCAAAAGTGAGCACCGAGCCTACACCTTAGGAGGTCTCATCGTTGGCGCGCACATGGCAGCATACCAGTCTGACATCACGGTGTTCGCCACAGCGCAACGAAAGCCATTGATCTCGAAACTGCAAAATATGTATCACTACCCCTTTGATCATTCTGTAGGTGCGGACGTCAGCTGCGAAAATCTGCCGGAGGATCTCTATTGGCAAAGCAATTGTAAGCCTAATCTATATTATATTGACCTAACCAGCACGAAAACAATCCAGTCAAGCATGGCAATATTATTAAAGCTATCCCAGTTTGATATTAACATTAGTAACCGCTTGTCGTTAGGAGAATTCATCAATGAAAAAAGTCAAGCAATGGCATGATCGAGCGCTGTTAGAAAGCGCGAAGCAACAAAAGCTATATCTTATCATTATTTATGTTTTTGTAGGCTTGGCTGCAGCATTCATAGGGATCATGTTGTCAAAAAACGCTCCAATTCTTGACGTTCTTCTCGTATCGGGATCCGGTCTTGTGGGTCTGAGTATCGAAAAGTTGGTGAATAGAAGGATTGAATACCTGAGGAAACAAAAATCGGAAGTAAAATCGCTATGAACCCAGCTAAAAATAATCAGTTTGATAAAGGCGCTTTTGTTGTTCTACTCGCAATATTGCTGCTAGCAGCTGGATTATTCCGTCTGTCATTCAATACTGATTATAGAGTTTTTTTTTCGCCAGGCGATGAAACGTTACAAACGTTAAATCAAATGGAGAACACTTTCGGTCCGAGTGATAATATTCTATTAGTAATTGATTATGGGAACATATCAACGAATCGCGAACAGGCAACAGAATTAGTCCATTGGGTTACGCAGGAAAGCTGGTACTTACCATACACCCGACGGGTTGATTCGATATCAAATTACCAACATACTCTAAGCAATGGTGATGAATTAGAAATAAACAACCTCATAGAAAGCGTCGAAACTAGAGAGGGAAGTAACCTTTTTGATGAGGCTTTAGGAATAAAGCAGCTGAAAGGAAGGTTAATCTCTAATAATGACCTAACCGCAATCAATATCTCCTTCCGATTACCGCGTAAGGATCTCGAAAAAGAGGTTCCGTATGTCATTTCTTCAGTTGAATCACTGATTGAGAAAGCAAAAGTGAGGTCACCTGAGGCCAACTTTTATGTTACTGGAACGCTGCCTTTTACTAATGCCTTTACTGAAGCCACCCAAGCTGACGTTAAAAATCTAACTCCGGCCATGCTCTTAATAATGGCACTCGTCATTTTGGTCATTTTTCGCTCCTATGCGACGATATTAGCGGCCCTTTCAGTAATCTTGCTTTCGCTGCTTGGTTCGCTTGGGTTCTGTGGCTGGGTAGGAATCGAAATGAGTGGTGGTAACAGCCCTGCACCTTTTATAATTATCGCACTTTCAATCGCAGGTTGTGTTCACTTAATAAATAGTATAGCGATCAACATCGCGGATGGTTTAGATAAATCACACAGCGTGACCAAAGCTGTCCAGGAAAACAAGACACCGATCGCGCTCACAAGCCTAAGTACTATTCTGGGTTTTCTAGCAATTAATATTAGCGAGGTGCCACCCTATCAAGATTTGGGGAACATGGTAGTCGTTGGGGTATTTGTTGCGTTCATATCTACAATCTTTGTAGCGCCAGCAATCCTCACTCGGGCTGAGCCGAAACATAAATTAATGATTCTCGATAATTTCCTTGATCAACTTCCTTACTTTTGCCAGCGTTTCAAGTTGGCGATTATATTAGTTTTTGTATTGGGAATCACGGTCTCATTGATTTTTGTCTCAAAGTCATCATTAAATGACGATTTTGTCCGATTGTTTGATGAAAGTATGGAGTTCAGGTCGGATACAAAATTTACGGAACAAAATCTAACTGGCATCAACAACTATGAAATTATTGTCGAGTCAGCAACAGGCGGCCCAGTCTATGATACAGCACCAATAAGCGAAGTGAAGGAGCTAATCGATTGGATAAAACAAAAATTCCCAAATGTTCATGTAAGCTCGGTAATTGACGTTATTGAGGTGCTTCACAAGAATTTGGACGACGAAAGATCTACGGCAATTCCTTCTGATTCAAACCTGATCGCGCAATACCTTCTTCTCTATGAAATGTCGATGCCAAAAGGTCTTGAATTAGACAGTTTGCTTAGCTCTGATAAACGCCAACTGAAAATTTCGGTTACTGCAGCTTCAACTACAACGGAGAGAACACTTCAATTTGAGAAATCTGTGAATAAGTGGGTGAAAACTAATGCTCCTCACATTTCAATCGATATAACGGGCACATCTTTGTTATTTGCTCATATGGGAATGAAAAATTCTAAGAGCATGATCGTCGGGACCTCACTTTCATTACTCTTTATATCATGTTTCCTATTGGTCGCATTAAGGTCTTTTAAATATGGTGTACTAAGTATTATCCCAAACATTGTCCCTGCGATTCTTGGTTTTGGTGTTTGGGTGGCATTTGGTGGGATGATTGAACTGCCAATCACTCTTGTTGTGGCTATGACCCTCGGTGTTGTTGTCGATGATACTGTCCACTTTTTGCACCATTACATTTATGCAAAAAGATCCCTTAATCATAACTGCGTTGAGTCTCTTAGACATAGCATGAAAAAAGTCGGAGGAGCGATTATTCTCACAAGTGTCATCTTGGTGCTTGGATTTGCTGTAATGTCATTTTCAGTTTTTGAGGCCAATGCCAAAATGGCAATAGTCAGTGGAATGGTATTCGTTTTTGCGGTAATTATCGATCTTCTCCTACTGCCGTGTCTGATTCTGTTAATCGACGGTAATAAAGACCACGTGGAAGCTCAGGTTAATGCCTCGATTCCTTCCTCTAATAATGCATTATCAAGGGAATGATTTATGTCGGTTGGTCGCATTTTTAAAATGGAGCTTTTAGATAAAGACGACCCCCATTCAAGGGTTGTTAAGATTAAGTTCAGGGTAGAAAATGGTTTTAAGCTTAACGCCCTCCCTGGGCAATATCTTATTATCAAAGATGATGGATGCGAATTCCCCTTTTCGATTGCGAATAAAGACGACGACCTTCTTGATATTCACGTGAAGAAGGGCGGAAGTCCACGGGTCGAAAAGCTTCTTGAAGAGATTTGCTTCAAAACCGAAGTAGCGGCCATGGGTCCGTTTGGAGATGCAGTTTTTCAGATGAGTAATTCTCCTTCGGATGTAGTGTTCGTCTGTGCTGGTGTTGGGTACGCTCAAAGCCATTCCTATTTACGTGAACTGGATATGACGTCCTTCGCTTCCGTTGAGCGTGTTTCGTTGATTTGGTTAGTGGATGATTTTGAAAGTGTCTACGACCATGAGTTTCTTATGGGATTGGAAAGCAAATGGTCAAAGTTTGACGTTACACTGGTTTGTGAAACAGCGGAGAAATGTGGCTTCAATTCGGTATCGCCCGAGTCTTTCAATTCATTCTTATCTACTCGAATTCGGCCTAGCACTCGTGTCTTCGTATCTGGCCCAAGAAACTTATCACTGGATGTTAGTCGAACGCTCTCGCAAAAAGGGCACGATGAAAAAATCGTTTCTGATTTTCTCTAGATTAAAGAGTTATGTCTTGCGATTCTGAAATTTCATTAAATGGTATTAGCTATGATTCGATATCTCTACGTTTTGCAGGCAATTGCCTGGTTGGTAATAAGTACGATGTCCCAAATTGCCTTTGGGCAGACTGAAGCGGAAGGGAGTCCCTCGGCGGAAGAGAAAGGGCTAGAAATTGCTTTGGAAGCTGATCGCCGTAGTAGTGGGTATGAAGACTTCGAAGCAGATATGGAGATGATTCTGATAGATGCCTCTGGTGAAGAATCATTGCGCCACCTCACGGTAAAGAATCTTGAGGTGAACTCAGACAATGAGAAAGATCGGAGTTTGATCAGCTTCCATCAGCCGCGGGACGTTCGTGGTACTGCCCTTCTCACGTTTACTTATATTGAAAAAGACAATGATCAGTGGCTTTACTTACCGGCTTTGAAAAGGGTTAAAACGATCGTTTCTAGCAATAAGTCCGGGCCTTTCATGGGAAGTGAATTTAGTTTTGAGGACATGACCACTCAGATTGTTGAGAAATACGACTATCGCTTCATCAGATCTGAAGAATGTGGAAACATCGAATGCTATGTGGTTGAAAGAACGCCAAAGAGTGAAGATTCGGGGTATTCGCGGGAAGTGATATGGTTGGATAACGATGAGTTCAGGACCCAGAGAGTTGATTATTACGATAGGCGAAATCGGTTTGTAAAGACACTTAGTTTAGAGGACTACCAGCTCTATAAAAATGAGTTCTGGCGCCCGTCCAATATGGTGATGACGAACCATGAAACGGGTAAAGGAACGATTCTCAATTGGTCGAAGTACCAATTTGGCACAGGACTTGGCAAGTCTGACTTTAATCGCAATGCGTTAAAGCGCATTAGGTGATTTGTGCGCTTGCTACGACTTATATTCATTCTGTCGGTTAGTCAGTACGCCTATGCAATTGATTTTAGGGGGCAGGCCTCGGCTGAAACTCGGTATTTTTTTGAGCCGTCGCCTTATGAAAAAAGTAACTACAGAGTAAACAATTCCGCGTCATTGGTAACAGATGTTTTCAGTGCTTCGTCTGATTACACTGATCTTTTTCGATTTGTTTCTTATTTTCGTGTTGATCAGCATGATTCTAATCGCACAAGTATTGATGTAAGGGAATTATCTTGGATTCACGTTGCTGATAATTGGGAGACCCGAGTTGGCGTATACAAGTCTTTTTGGGGCGTAACGGAGGGAAGGCATCTTGTTGATATAGTCAATCAGACGGATTTGGTTGCCCAGCCTGATGGCGATGAGAAGTTGGGGCAGCCGATGATTAATCTGTCTATCGCTGGTAGTTCGGGAATTTTGGATGTCTTTCTACTCTCAGGCTTCAGAGAGCGCACTTTTCCGGGACCTTCCGGGCGCCCTAGGCTCCCTCTTACGGTTTCAGACAATGCCGCATACGAAAGTGGAGCAAAGAGAGCAAGACTGAGCGGGGCGATTCGATACCAAAATTACACAGAATTTGGTTTGGAATATGCCGTTTCCCATTTTTCTGGTACCTCGCGTGACCCATTACTAATTCCCGAACCGCTCTCAGCTAGTGAGATATCGGAGTTCTCAACGACTGGAGAGCTCAGAAATGCTCAGGATAAAGAGTTCATTCCGTTTTATTCTGTCATCGATCAGTCTGGCCTCGAGCTGCAGCAACAAATTGACGCTTGGCTGTTAAAACTCGAGGCGATTAGCAGAAGTGGCCAAGGAGATAGGTATTGGGCCGTAGACACTGGTTTTGAATACATTCAGGGAAGTGCATTTGGAAGTAACCTAGATATAGGTTGGTTGGCAGAATATCTCCATGAGCAAAGAGAAACTGCGTTGGCAAGTCCATTTGATAATGACATTCTATTGGGGGTGAGGCTCACATTGAACGACGCAGAGTCAACGCAAGCGTTGGTTGCTCTGATGCATGACCTCGAAACCGAGGAAAATGTTTTTACCTTTGAGGCGAGTCGTCGTTTGTCCTCTAGATTCAAGGTGACTGTGGAATCGCAAGTTTTCACGAACTCTATGGAGCCTCGAACTGCCACAGAGGTTTACAAAGCTTCGTCTGACGACAATATTGAGAATCGTGGATTTAGTGCGGTAAGTCGTTCTGACTTTGTCCAAGCTGAGCTAGTTTACTTTTTTTGATCAATCCGATTTGTAGAAAAACTAGCTAATTCTCCATAGTGATCGGATCTAACCTGCTGTTCAGAGTCCAATAGGGAGGCAATGCATTGGTGCAGTTTCCATTTGAGAACACCAAAATTACCAGAGTAGAAGCATTGTTTTGGGCGATTAGCGGGTCATTGTAGCGCTGGAATTGGAGGAGTCGAGGTGGCGGAGTCTTTAGCTCTCTTGGGTGCACTTCTTACGCTGTGGCCCTCGGCGTTTTTGGTCTGACAGCTCCTCAAAAGGTTGCGAGATTTGTCAATATAATTCCTCAGGGAGATCTCGGACTGTTGGAAATCCGTGCAACATATGGCGGTATCTTTATCGGCTTAGGGTTTTCTTGCTTGTGGTTTCAACAGCCTGTTGTATACCTCGTCGTTGGGCTTGCCTGGCTCTCTGCAGCATTATCCAGAGCCCTATCAGGTATTGTCGGCAAAGCCTTTAGCTCCAGAGAGATCGGGGGAGTAGTCATAGAAGCTTGTATCGGCATGCTGTTAATGACCGGAATAAAGTAGCGATTTTTTGCTTCGCTTCAGGCTCAGCCTGCGCGTCGTATGTTTGTTTATAATTGGGGAGCGCCCGCTACTGCAAACAGGGTGGCTAACATTATAAAGGGCGGTCTAGCATCTATGTTTCGAGATCATCAATTGCTTATTAAGTGACTAGGATTTCAGCGCCATCTGAATGTTCGCTTTGCGACCAAACGGGACACTAGTGACAGCGTCTGGCTCGGGCGAGGGACTTTTCGTTATGATGGCCGCCCATGTTCCCAATGGTTAAGAGGCCGCCTGCGATGTCCGAAGATCCGCTCAAATCACTGTCCGATATGGCCAGTGAAGCCCATGCCCGTATTCAGGCCACCCACGAACACATTAATCCGGTAGTGGAAGTGCGCCAGGGTATGCGTAATTCCGGTATCCCGGCCGATGTAATGACCATTGACTGCCTGCGAACCCGTCGTCGTATCACGTTGATTCTGCACGATGAGCAACCCGGCGTTCTGCTTTACCAGTTCATCACTATCGAACAGGAAATGGGCGACGAGTTTCAGCAACTGGCCCTGGCGGACATGAGCACCGACAAACTGTTTGCCTGGATTGAGGAGTATTTCGGCTAACCGGTTGCCCTTGCGCCGTTTTTTCGATCCCCGCCTATGTTCCAACATCTTGCTAACGCTCTGGTTCCGCTTTTTTCCCTGATTGCCCTGGGCGCCGTGCTCGGGCGTAAAACCGATTTTTTTGATGGCCGGGCGTTGTCTGGCCTGGTGACCACTGTCGGTATTCCAGCGCTGCTGTTGCACTCGGTGCTGTCCATGGACATGAAGATTGGCCAGATGGGTGAGCTGGTGGCCATTACCGTGGTGTGGGTTGTGGTGATGGCGCTGGTGACTGCAGCGGTTTTGCGGCTGGCCGGTTTCCCCGTGCGGGATTATCTGCCGGCGCTGGTTCACCCCAATACCGGCAACATGGGGGTGCCGGTGTGTTATGCCCTGTTCGGGCCGCAGTCTCTGGGCCTGGCTATGGTGATCTCTTCGGTGATCCAGATCAGCCACTTTACGTTGGGCATTGGCTGTTTGTCGAAACAGTTTTCTCTGGCGGCCCTGGTTCGCAATGGGCCGGTACTGGCACTGGCGGCGGGCGCTGGCTTGCTGGCCATGGAAACCACACTGCCGTCGCCGGTCATGACCACACTGGATATGCTGGGTTCGATTACCGTGCCGATCATGCTGATGCAGTTGGGCAGCTCCATTGCCAACCTCAGGCTCTCCTGTGGCCGTGAAATGCTTTGGCCGGTGGCTTTCAGTTTTTACCGGCCGCTGGCGGGGTTGGGCGTGGCCTGGCTGGTACTACTGTTCTGGCCATTGGGGCAGGTGCAGGCACAGATCTTCCTGGTGCAGTGCGCCATGCCCGTTGCCGTGATGAGTTACGTACTGGCCGTCAGATACCATGGGCCGGCCCAGGTTATAGCCCTCACCATTCCCTTGTCTGTGGTTGTGTCGTTGGCTGTGGCTATTGCCTTCACTAGCGTTTGAAAAATCGCGGATTGCGGGCAACAAAGCTGTCAATCCAGCGTTCCAGGAAGGATCTCTGTTCCGGGTTTTTCAGGTAGCGCCAGCCCAAAAAAGAAACGATAAGCGCGCCCAGGGCATCCACAATCAGATCCCACATGGTGTCGGTCAGCCCGGAAGGGTCATCCAGCATGGGTTTTTGCATATTCATGCCGAAAAGCGAATCCATGGTGAATTCGAAGATTTCCCACAGAGCCCCCATGCCCAGGGCAAACAGAAATGCGAAGAAGGCAACAAAGCCGGCTTTCATGTGTAACTGCAGCTTTTCGGTTTCATTCATGATGTGCACGAGCAAAAAGCCGAGAATGCCCAGCAGAAATCCGGAGGAGGTGTGCAGCAGGATGTCCCACCACCAGAAACGGGTGTAATATCCATGCACCTCGCCCAGGAACAGCGAGGCAAAGACAAAGCCGATGGCCGCCAGTTGCAGTTCCGGCGGTATATGGATCCGGAAACGCCGCTCAAAAAGTACCGGGAAGAAGGTGATCAGGATGATCATGCTGGTGAGAAAGGCAATGAACCATTTCTGGCTCCACAGGGCCAATAAGGCCTCGGCCAGTAGGATCATCTGCAGCACGGCTGTAATTCGTTGATGTGTAATTCGAATGCGCATAAGTGTAAGTTAACACGAATGACGACGGTAACCTGACAGGCGCTGCAATTGAAGTGTTGTGCGCTATCCTCAAATGAACGGTGAAGAGTTTGATTCTATCGCTCGGGTTGTCCTGCTGGTTATCAGGGTGGTTCATGAAGGTTCTCAAGGTGATTGTGATTACTGTCGTTTGGCCGACGGTGGCGTTAATCTTGTCCGGATGCGGTGGTGGAGGCGGCGAAGGGAATAGCGATGGGTCCTCGGCAACTCTGCGTTGGGTGGCCCCTGCAACGAGGGTCGACGACCAGGGATTGAAAATGGGAGAGTTGGATGGCTATATAATCAGTTATGGCCAGGATAGCGCTAATCTGGATTCACGAATTATGCTAAATGACGCCAGTGTCATGAAATTCACCCTGCAAGGCCTGACAAACGGTCGATGGTTCTTCTCGGTGCAGACGGTAGATGTGAACGGATTAGTCAGCGCGCCTTCCCCCCAGGTGAGTAAAGTTATTTGACGACCCTTCCAAGTGGAAAAAACATGCAAAGAATCAGATTTTCAGCTGTTATCGTGGCGTGCCTTTTGTTACTGACGGCCTGTGCCGGCCCTGAATCACCGGAAGAGGTTTCCCGCGCCTTCTGGCAGGCGGTGATCAACCAGGATCCAGCCAGGGCAAATGATTACTCTACGTTGATTGAAGACGCCGCCTTTGATGGCTACCAGCGTGATTGGCAGGGCGTTGACGTGGAGTGGGGCCGGGTGGTGATCGATGGCCAGGAGGCCACCGTTGATACTGTGTTCAGTGGGGTGCCGGAGCGTGCTGAGCCCTTGGAAACGACCACCTATCTGGTAAAAAAAGACGATCAGTGGCTGGTGGACTACTTTCGCACCGGCGAGGCCCTGAATAGTGGCCCTCTGTGGAGCGATGTGATGAACCAGCTCGAAGCGCTGGGCAAAGACCTACAAACGGAACTGGCGCGCCACTCGGATGACCTGGCCCGGGAGTTTGACGCCCTGACTGAGTCACTGAACCGACAGGCCGCCGAGGCGGGTGAAAGCTTGTCTGCCCTGGTGGATGATTACGGCCAGATGCTGCGCCAGCATATTGAACAATTGTCCGACTCTCTGCGCGAGGCGCTGAAAAACAATCCTGAAGCCTCTGTTGAGGATCGCCAACTGCTTAACGAAGCTGTGATTCGCCTGGAAGAGCAGAGTGAGGCCCTGCAGGACCCGGATGTGGAGTCGGTAACTGAGAGCACACGGGTGGCTCTGGCGACCGAGCTGCAGCTTGGTGAGCTGGGAGATGAATTCGCAGCTTACAAGGCCGAATGGCAGCAACGGCTGGCGGAAATGGAGAAAGAGTTGGCGGAGTACGCGGACCAGCTGCAGAACGAAAACTGAGAACGCTTGGAGTGCCATCGCTTTCTGAAACAGCCCCGCCGGGGCTGTTTTTTATTCAGGGTTCGCTATAGTGTAATCAAACACTCACTTGAATCCGCGCAGCGAGGAATTCCCGGTGTCTGAATTGGTAACCTACGAACTGGATAACGGCATTGCCACCATCACCCTGACCAACGGCAAGGCCAATGCCCTGAGCCATGAGGTATTCACCCAGCTGAACCAGGCCCTGGACCAGGCAGAGCAGGACAAGGCCATTGTTATCCTGACTGGTCAACCGGGCATGTTCTCCGGCGGTTATGACCTGAAAGAAATGCAGAAAGGCCCGAAAGAGGCCATGGCGCTGGTGAAAGTGGGCTCCACCCTGGCGCGCCGACTTGCGGCCTTCCCACTACCGGTGATTGCCGCCTGCAGTGGCCATGCCATCGCCAAGGGGGCGTTTATTCTGCTGTCGGTGGACTACCGCATTGGCGTGAAGGGCGACTTCAAGCTGGGCCTGAACGAAGTGGCCATCGGCATGACCATGCACCACGCCGGCATCGAGATTGCCCGCCACCGTCTGGCGCCTGCCTATTTCTATCGCTCCGTGGTGAATGCCGAAATTTATAACCCCGAAAACGCCATTACCGCTGGCTTTCTGGATGAAACGGTTGCCCCCGAGCAGCTGGCTGAGCGCGCACGAGCGGTGGCTGAACAATTCAAACAACTGAACCTGCGTGCCCACCAGCAAACCAAGCTGAAGACCAAAGCCGATTATCTGGCCCGCCTGGATAGCTGTATCGAGAAGGATGCCAGCCATTTTGACTTGTGAACGGTAAGAGTCTGGCGGTGATCAAATAAACCGCATAAATTGGCAGCCCGCCAGTGATGCCGTTCCCGGGTGGGTATCCTTACCTTGCTAACACAGTTATCCACAGAACTTGTGGGTAAAGCCGGCCGGCGATTCGGTTTTGAACACTCGCTTCTGGTCGCCGGCCGTGATATATCAGCGTTTCCCAAACAAACTCTGGAATCCTTGTTATGCCAAAAGCGAGTGAGATCAAGAAGAACCAGGCGGTGGAATATCAGGGCCGCGTGTATTTCGTAAAAGACATTGAGCGCTCCGTGCCGCAAGGCCGGGCTGGTGGCAGTCTGTACCGCATGCGCATGTACGATGTGGTGACCAACCAGAAGCTGGACGAGACTTTCAAGGATTCCGACATGCTTAACCAGGCGGATCTGGTGCGCCGCCCGGCGGTGTTTTCCTACGCCGATGGCGATGAGTATGTGTTCATGGATACCGAGGATTTCACGCAATACCTGTTGAACAAAAGCGCCATTGAAGATGATTTGTTGTTTATTACCGAAGACACCGAGGGTCTGATGGTGGTGCTGGTGAGCGACAGCCCGGTAGGTGTGGATCTGCCGCCGACGGTGGAGCTGGCCATCGAAGAAACGGATCCGTCGGTGAAGGGTGGTTCTGCCACGGCCCGGACCAAGCCGGCGTATTTGACCACGGGGCTGGTGGTGCAGGTGCCGGAGCATATTTCCACCGGGGATCGCATCAAGGTGAATGTTGATGAGCGCAAGTTCCTGAGTCGGGCCTGACGCGCCGGCATCGGTGCACAAGTGGGCGGGCAGGCCTTTCCAAAAACCGCTACGAGCACTTCCTTGTGCGCTTCTCTCAGGCCATCCCTGGCCTTCGAAATTTTTGGAAAGGCCTGCCCGCCCACTTGCTTAAGTTTGGGTGTCTTCGTTTCTGGCCAGCATGGATACTTTCTTCAGCAGCTTCAGCCATCCCACCGGTAAGCATTT
The DNA here is from genome assembly GCA_013393545.1 of Alteromonadaceae bacterium. Next base: position 60,086 of record JABXHG010000001.1, read on the forward strand.
TTCCAGTTCCTTAGCCCGGTTTGCGGGCAGGGTCCAGGGATCAAACAACGTTTTGCACCCGAAGATAACCCAGTTGTTGGTTTTGCTTTTGAAAACCAGCAGCACCGGGAACTGGCGCCGGAGTTCCCGGAACAGGGTTCCGTCGGTTTCTGGCATGCGGTGGTAGTTCAGAGCCAGCCAGCCGGTTTTTGAAAGTGCCCGGCTGCAGGCTTTGATGAACTGGCGCTGGGCCTGGGCGGGGCTCATGCGGTCGGCGCTGTAGAGATCGGTGAGGATCAAATCGGTGCCGCCTTCCGGCAGGTTATCCACCGCCAGTCGGGCGTCGGCGGTGGTGACTGTTAAACGCTCGGAGTGAGGCAGTGAAAACCATTCATGGGCGATTTCTACCACTTTTTGCCGTAGTTCAAACACGTCTATCCGGCTTTCCGGTAGCAGGCGGTGAAGGCCGTGTGCCAATGCGCCGCCGCCTAATCCCAGCACGGTGACCCGTTCCGGCTCTTGCCAGGCAATGGGCAGCAGCATCGCGCGGTTGTATTCGTGTACCGGCAGGTGCGGGGCCGAGCGCAGGATTTTGCTCTGCTCGAACACCGAGTCAAAGCTCAGTACCCGGTGTTTGCGGTCGTCAATCACCAGGATGTTGCCCAGTTTGTCGCGGGCCACGTGCACAATGTCGCCCTTGATGGACGGGCGGTTGATGATGGTGCCCATTAGTTGGCGGCGTAACGTTGGTGCAGGATGCCCACGCGGTTTACATAGGCTTTGGTTTCCGCGTAGGGCGGTACGCCCTTGTAGCGGCTGACAGCGCCGGGGCCGGCGTTGTAGGCGGCGGTGGCCAGGCGGATGTCGCCGCCAAAGCGGTCAAGCATCTGTGACAGGTAATTCGCTCCGCCCCGGATGTTTTCCCGGGCTTCAAACGGGCGGCTTACTCCCAGTTCTTTGGCGGTGCCTGGCATCAGTTGCATCAGGCCCTGTGCGCCGACCGGGGAGGTTGCGTCCGGATCGAAGGCGGATTCGGCGTGGATGATGGCGCGCACCAGTGCAGGGTCTACATCGTATTCCTTTGCAGCCGTGGTGATTTCCTCGCGATAAGTGCCGGTGTAGAGCGGGGTGTTATGCCAGTCCACGGTGGAATCCGGGTCGCAGGCATAACAGTGAAAGCGTATAACGTCGAAATCCCGGGTGTCGGGTTTTTGGTTGGTGTAGGAAACCACGCCCCGTTCGTCGGTGTAGCGATAAACGGTTTCGTTTCTGGTGGAAGGACGCGTTTTTTCATTGCCTCCTACGTTGGTGAATTCAACCGTGCCGTCGGAATGCTCAATGCGTTTAATACCGTCGGCATGGCCAGAGTTTGCCAGGCCGAGAGCCATCAGGATCAAAAGTGGGCGGAAAACAGTGTAAACAGTACGCTTCATTGCTGGTCAGGGCTTCCGGTTTGTGGTTATGCTCTGAAGTTCCATATCTAGATTTCAGGAGTGTGCCATGCCGTTCTCGCCAAATCACCTTGCAGAGCTCAATTTATTGTCCCAGTTCCCATCCACTTCCACTCAGGAAGGGATCAAGGTTCACGAACACTCCGCCGCTCCGGAAACGGTTCAGGCTGCACAGGCGTTGTTCAGCAAGGGGCTGATCAGCCAGAAAGACGGCGGTTATCTGACCCCTCTGGGCTGCGAGGCAGTTGAGATGACGCAAAAGCTGCAATCGCTACTGGCTGGCGAATAACCCCTTCGCGTGCGCGTAGTGGACGCGTAAAAGGGGGCGTTCAAGCTTTGTTTTTGACGCCCCCCGCAGTGGTGCTATCGTTTCAGTACAGCCTGCAAAAACATGGAGGGCAGATAATGACGAGGCGCGACGAGAATCCCCTGGCTCCAAAGAAGCTCTATATTCTGGTGGCGGATAGCGCCATGGCCCGGTTTTTCAAGGCAAAAACTCCTATCAAAAGCATCGAGGAAATTCTGGATCATCCCCACAAGGAGGGCCGGCAGAGGGATTCGGATATCTATACCGACCGGCCGGGCAGCAATCACAGCGGGGCGGGCGGTTACCAGACCTACGATCGAGAAACGGACGAAGATCCGGAAAATGCCCGCTTCGCGCGTGAGCTGGGGGCGTACCTCAAAAAGGCCCACCACGAAGGCCGGTTTGACAATCTGGTGCTGGTGGCACCGCCAAAGTTCCTGGGGGTGTTGCGGCATCACATTGGTAAGGAGTGCATGGCGACGGTTCTCAAATCCATCGACAAGGATCTTGTGAGCCAGGACGCTGCATCGATCACCCGGCACCTGGAGCTGTAGCCACGCGCGGTTCTTCAGTCAGCCTGCGGTGGGTGCCGCAGGCTCTATTCAAAGCACCTGAGGATACGTGAGAGCTTGACTGGTCACGCGGGCATGGCTTTCAATTGAGAAGCCTGTCAACGCCCGTTCATAATTCCCACCACCAGTCGGCCCGCCAGGCCCACCAGTACCGCACCGAATACCCGCTCGAACCACACCGCGCGTTGTTTCAGGGCATCCAGCCAGCGAGGATTAGAGAACAGCCACGCCACTATCAGGTACCAGCCGGTGTCGATGGCCAGTGCGGTGGCTGCATAACCGAATTTGGCCAGCAGGCTGGTGTCGGTGCCAACCACCTGGCTGAACAGTGCCAGGAAGAACACGGCGATTTTCGGGTTCAGGAAGGCAATCAGGAAGCCGTCTCGGGCAGCACTTTTACTGGTAGGGGCTTCGGCCAGTTCGTTATTGCCATCGGATTTGGCCAGCAATCCCTTCACCCCCAGCCAGGCCAGATAGCCTGCGCCGCCCCATTGGAGGATGGCAAAGGCAGTAGGTGAGGCGGTAATCACGGCCGCCAGGCCAAGGATGCTGAGAAACGCGTAGATGCCAACGCCAAGACCATGAGACAGGGCCGTGATCACGCCATTACGACGCCCGCCGGCCAGTGTCTGCTTCATGACCAGCGCCAGTGACGGGCCGGGTGACATGGCGCCAAGCACGCAAATGGTGACGATGGTCAGCCAAGTGGCAAATGTCATGGGAAATCCTTGAAAGTGTTACTGGGAGTGGGTGGTCGGGTGATCAGAGTGGCCAAGGGATCTGTCTGGATCGATTTGATCCCTGACCATCTGTTTCAGCTGCTTGATCTCGGGAAAACCGCCATCCTCCTTTCGGGACCAGATGCGGTTGCCGTTCACATGAATTTCGAAAATGCCGCCAGTGCCGGGGTGCAGGCTGAGTTCGTCAATGTCGCCCTCGAAGGTTGTCAGCAGTTCCTGTGCCATCCAGGCCGAGCGAAGCAGCCAGCGGCAACCGGTGCAGTAGTGAATGTCGATCTTGTTGGTCATGCCGGCGTTGACCTCCTTCGTTATGGTATCGTGTGCGGCTTTTCCAGAAGAACCGATATGTTATGGCCGATCTGTCTGTTGTCCAGTATATCCTTATTGCGCTGATTTTTGTGTGGAGCGGCTTTGTGCGCTCGGGCCTTGGTTTTGGTGGCGCGGTGCTGTCATTGCCGTTTTTGCTGCTGGTACTGGACGAGCCGCTGGTGTTTTTACCACTTATCGCCGTGCACCTGCTGGTATTTTCCTCTCTGACGGTCTGGATGAACAACCGCAAGAAGCCGGGAGTCAGGGAAGGGCAGAGAGAGGGCACGGTCGACTGGCATTACATCGGCCGGCTGATGGCCATTCTGATTGTGCCCAAAATGATCGGTGTCATCGGCCTGTTTACGCTGCCGAACCATGTTCTCAGTGCCATCATTTTCGTGATTGTGGCGCTGTATTCGGTCTCCTACATCATTAACCGGCCGTTTCGCAGTGGCAGCAAGACCATCGACATACTTTTTCTGATGCTTGGTGGTTACATCAGTGGCACCTCGTTGATCGGGGCGCCGTTGATTATTGCCGTGGCCGCCCAGCACTTGCCCAAAGAGAAGTTGCGGGACTCGCTGTTTGTGCTCTGGTTCATTCTGGTACTGATCAAACTCGGCGCATTTATCTGGGTGGGCGTGGATCTGCAGTTGATTCACCACCTGTGGTTGCTGCCGGCTGCGGCGGTTGGTCATGTGATCGGGCTGCGGGTGCATGAGCGCATGCTACGTGCGGAGAGCAGTCGCTTTTTCCGGGTGCTGGGTGCCGTTTTGTTGGCCGTCAGCAGTGTCGGGCTGGTCAGTAGTTTTATATAGAGTTGGTCAGAAAATGGACAGATTGGCCGGCTGGTGCCATCGTACAGGTAGGGGTGTGTCACGATGTGTAACCGCGGAGGTCAACGATGCGGGAGCCAGAGAGGGATTACCAGGCATTACGAGGGTTGATGATCCAGGACCAGCTGGTCGGGCGCGGAATTACCGACCAGCGGGTACTGCGCGCCATGGAGCGTGTTCCCCGTGAACTGTTTGTTCCCTGCCACTTGCGTGCCGAGGCCTATGACGACCACCCCCTGCCGATTGGCCAGGGCCAGACTATTTCCCAGCCCTACATGGTCGCCCTGATGGCCCAGGCCCTGGCGCTCAAGGGCCGTGAGCGGGTGCTGGATATCGGCACCGGCTCCGGTTACGCGGCAGCGGTGCTGGCGAGCATGGCGCTGGAAGTCTTCTCCATTGAAAAAATCCCGGAACTGGCAATCCAGGCCGAGACTAATTTGCGCAATGCGGGTTTCTCTCAGGTGCGCGTGCAATGTGGCGACGGGTCAGTAGGGTGGCCGGAAGCCGCTCCGTTTGACGGCATTTGCGTGGCGGCGGGTGCGCCGGCGGTGCCGGAAGCTCTGAAAGAACAGCTGAGTGTGGGTGGCCGGCTGGTGATTCCGATTGGCCAGGAGCACGGTGTTCAGCGCCTGCTACGGATTACCCGGCGATCGGACCGGCGGTTTGACCGGAAAGAATACTGTGATGTGAGGTTCGTACCCCTCCTGGGGCAGGAGGGGTGGAGCTAAGCAACACTGGATTTAGTGCCCGCCCTGAACCTGTGGCATGTCATGAGCCACTTCAGCCGCTTTGCGGTTGAAAATTCTTACCTTGCGACTGATAAACTGCACCGCCTGCTTTGCCGCAGCACGGGTATACTGGCGCCTGACCTCAGCACTGTTGTGGAGGATGGTGGACGGCAGCGGGTTTACGGTTGCGATATGCTTCTGAGTCATAGCGCCTTCCTCCTTCATCTGGTGGATTGGTTAGTGATCTACCCTTAATTTACCGACTATTCTAAGGATTCTTTTTTGCAGCTTGAATACGTTAAAATCCGTACTCTCGTTGCAAATATGCAGTGATTATGGACTGGGATTATCTTCGATATATAAGAGCTCTGGCAATAGGCGGAACGCTTGCCAAAGCCGGTGAAATACTGGGTGTACACCAGACCACGGTGTTACGACGGCTCGACCAGATGGAAGAGCAGTTGGGTGTGCAGTTTTTTGAACGAAACCAAAATGGTTTGCAGCTGACCCCGGTGGGTGAAATGGCGTTCCGGGAGGCAGAACGGCTGGCCACGGACATGGACAATCTGGAGCGCAAGCTGGTGGGCCAGGATGGCGCGCCGGTCGGTAAGGTTCGCATTGCCGCCGAGGATGCCATGCTGAACGAGCTGCTCAGCCCGATCTTGGCAGAACTGGTGCGTGAGTATCCGGATATTGAGCTGGAGGTGCTCACCGACAACGATGTGGCCAACCTCAGCCACCGGGAAGCGGACCTGACGCTGCGACCGGACAACAAGCCCCAGGCCACCCTGGAAGGCGAGCGCATTGCCGCAGTCGAATCAGCGGTATACGGCGCAGCCAAATACTGTCGACGCAACCGGAACATGGATGTGGAAAACCACCCCGAGGGCTGTACCTGGATTGTGCCGGATGAAACCTTCAGCCACCTGGCGACCGGGCGCTGGTACCGCAAACACCTGAAAAACGTGCCCTCGGCCATTCGCTGCAACAGCCTGCAATCCATGCATGCCCTGGCCCGGGCGGGTGCTGGTCTTGCTGTATTGCCCTGTTACCTGGGTGAGCCCGCCAAAGAGCTGCGGCGGTTGTCTGATCCGCTGGAAGGGGAAAGCGTGGATTTGTGGTTACACGTCAACCAGGATACGCAGCAAATGGCTCGGGTCCGGCTGGTGATGGAGTTTCTGGTGGATCGGTTACAGGCGCTGGAGTCGGCCATTGAAATCAGCGACTCTTTGTAGAAAGTCGGAGCCAATCAGGCGCAGTACCGGATGATTGGCTCCTGACAGCCAAGCTCCTAAATCAGTCGCGGGCGGTCACTTCCAGCAGGTGGTAACCGAACTGGGTTTTGACCGGGCCGATTACGGTGTTCAGTTCGCTGTCGAAGACAGCCTGGTCAAACTCCGGAACCATCTGGCCACGGCCAAAAGAGCCGAGATCACCGCCGCGAAGACCAGACGGGCAGGATGAATGCTGGCGAGCCACTTCGGCAAAGTTCTGTCCGCCTTCGATGGCTTGTTTCAACTCCACGCATTTGGTTTCACTGTCAACCAGAATGTGACGTGCACTTGCAAGTGTCATAATTGTTGGTCCTGTTTTGAGTGAGTCGAAAAACAAAAAACGAATGCTGCCCTGACATCGGCCGTGAGGCAAGTGCTTTTATCCGTGTTTTTGCCGTCTCACAGTCGCATTGACAAATCTGTACAATGCCGCCTTTCTTTTTGTCGGCGACCAGCTGGCCTCACACAAACGGGTTTCTTTACTTGATCTCCACCGCCAATATCACCATGCAGTTCGGGGCCGCGCCCCTGTTTGAAAACGTTTCCGCCAAATTCGGTAACGGTAATCGTTATGGCCTGATCGGGGCCAACGGTTGTGGAAAATCCACCCTGATGAAAATTCTTGGCGGCGATCTGGAGCCGTCTTCCGGCCAGGTGATGCTCGAGCCCAATACCCGCCTGGGCAAGCTGCGCCAGGACCAGTTTGCCTATGAGGACTGCACCGTGCTGGACACGGTAATCATGGGCCATGAAGAGCTCTGGCAGGTAAAACAGGAGCGGGACCGGATCTACTCGCTGGCGGAAATGAGCGAGGAAGACGGCATGGCCGTGGCGGACCTGGAAGTGCAGTTCGCCGAAATGGATGGCTACACCGCCGATTCCCGGGCCGGCGAGTTACTGCTGGGCCTGGAAATTCCGCTGGAAGAACACAATGGCCCCATGAGCGCCCTGGCGCCGGGCTGGAAGCTGCGTGTGCTGCTGGCCCAGGCGCTGTTTTCGGACCCGGACGTACTGCTGCTGGATGAGCCCACCACCCACCTGGACATCAACACCATCCGCTGGCTGGAAAACATTCTGGTGGCCCGTAACAGCACCATGATCATCATCTCCCACGACCGCCATTTCCTGAACAGCGTGTGCACGCACATGGCGGATCTGGATTACGGTGAATTACGCCTGTTCCCGGGCAACTACGACGAATACATGACCGCAGCCACCCAGGCGCGCGAGCGAATGATGGCGGACAACGCCAAGAAGAAGGCTCAGATTGCCGAACTGCAGCAGTTCGTCAGCCGCTTTTCAGCCAACGCCTCGAAAGCCAAGCAGGCCACGTCCCGTGCCCGCCAGATCGACAAAATCCAGCTGGAAGAAGTGAAACCCTCCAGCCGTGTCAGCCCGTTCATCCGTTTCGAGCAGGAAAAGAAACTGCATCGCCAGGCGGTAACGCTGAAAGGATTGACCAAGGGGTTCGATGCCGAGCCCTTGTTCGACAACCTGGACCTGCAGATTGAAGCCGGCGAGCGGGTGGCGATCATCGGCCCGAACGGCATTGGCAAAACCACCTTGCTGCAGTGCCTGGCCGGCGCCTACGAGCCAGACAGCGGCGAGGTGAAATGGACCGACAGCGCCCAGGTTGGCTATTTCGCCCAGGACCACACGGCGGATTTCGCCGCCGACGATACTCTGACCGACTGGATGTCGCAGTGGACCACCGGGGGTGAGCAACTGGTGCGTGGCACGCTGGGGCGAATGTTGTTCTCGGGCGATGACATCGGCCAATCGGTGAATGTGATTTCCGGGGGCGAGCAGGGGCGCATGCTGTTTGGTAAGCTGATTCTGCAGAAACCCAACGTGATGCTGATGGACGAGCCGACGAACCATCTGGACATCGAGAGCCGCGAGGCGCTGGTCGAGGCGCTGACCGCCTATACCGGCGCGGTGATCCTCGTGAGCCACGACATGCACCTGCTGAGCATGGTCGCGGATCGCCTGTGGCTGATCAAGGGTGGCCGGGTCGCGCCTTACGAGGGCGATTTGGAAAGCTACCGCGCCATGCTGCTGAGCGGCGACAAGCCTGCGCCCAAGGCCAAGGCGCAAAAGCCCAAACGCCCCTCGCGGGAGGCTATCACGGCGTTAAGGCAGGACGTGAAGAAGTGCGAGGAACGCGTTGAAAAACTGAACGAAATGGCCGACAAGCTGGCGGTCAAGCTGGCCAACCCGGCGATGTACGACGAGACCAAGAAGGACGAGGCCGCCGTCTGGCAGCGGAAATATTCCGAGGTGATGGAGGCGCAGGCCCGCGCCGAGACCCTCTGGCTGCGCGCGCAGGAGAAGCTGGAGCGCGCGGAGGCGGGATCACCCGCCGCTTGACAGCGCGCGCCGCTGCACGGAAAGGAAACACATGGACCTGAGTGCACTCATCACGACCTTCGTGACCCTGCTGATCGTGCTGGACCCCTTCGCGCTGGCGCCGCTTTTCCTGGCACTGACGCGGGGGATGAGCCCGGCGATGCGCCGCTCCGTCGCCGTGCGGGCGTGCCTGATGGGCGCCGGGCTGCTCTGCGTCTTCGGCGCCTTCGGGGAGGCGGTGCTGGGCTTCATCGGCATCTCCATGCCCGCCTTTCGCATCGCGGGGGGCATCCTGCTTTTCCTGACGGCGCTCGACATGCTCTTCGAGCGGCGCACGGCGCGGCGCGAGGGCACGGTGGAGCAGGACGATCACGACGATCCGTCGATCTTCCCGCTCTCCATCCCGCTCATCGCCGGGCCGGGCGCCATCGCCACCGTCATCCTGCTGACCGGCGAGAACGAGGGCGCGACCGGCCTCC
>JABXHG010000010.1 GCA_013393545.1 Alteromonadaceae bacterium
TGTGGACCATTTTGTGTTTTTCTGAATTTAGACAGCGTGCAGGATCGCCCGGGGCCGGGGATACTTTTCTCTGGAAAAAACAACTCGCTTCGCTCAGACAATTTTTCCGCCAGAAAAGCACCCCCGGCCCCAGCCGCTCTTCGAGTAAGGGTTTGTATTCATGAGTCGTTCGGTAAAAATAACGGTAGCCGTGTTGCTGCTGGTCGTGATCAGTATTTTTTCGTTTGTGGTCTACCGTCAGACCAATCTGGAGAGTTCCGAAGCTACCCCCGCCCCGGATCTGGCGGAATACAACGCCTATGTCTACACCGAAGCCCGTCCGCTGGCGGAGTTCACGCTTACCAACGAACAGGGCGAACCCACTACCCAGGATGATCTGAAAGGCCGCTGGACCTTTGCCTTTGTGGGCTACACCAACTGTCCGGATATCTGCCCGGTGGCCATGACCACGTTGCGCCAGATGGACGGGCAACTGCCGCCGGAATTGCCACAGCCGGATTATCTGTTAATCAGTGCCGATCCGGAGCACGACACGCCCGAGCGTCTGAATGACTACACCAATTTCTTTGGTGAAAACTTTCATGGCCTTTCGGGCGATCTGGAAACCACCCGGGAACTGGCGAAAAGCTTGAGCGCCGTCTTTCAGCACCGACAAGAAGGCGATCAGTTGCTGGTAGACCACAGTGGCCACTTTGCATTGCTGAATCCGGATGCCGAGGTGCAGGCGCTGATTCAGCCGCCGCACCGGCCGGATCAGCTATTGAAAGCCTTCGAGCGTATCTATGAATGGGCGCAGGCTAATCACGCCCGAGCCTCGCAGGGCTGAGCGGCTCTCAATCGAAGGTCAAACTGACATCATTGTTAGCTTTGCATACACTGGCGGGTCCTGGCTTCACAAACCAACAATAATCATCAGGTAGCTGCCATGACGTCTCAGACTGCGCCGAATCCCCGGCAATTGTTTACCGTGTTGCTGGCGGGGGCTTTTGTACTGCTGGTGGTGCATGCGCTCGGCCGTTTTATCTATACCCCGTTGCTCCCTTATCTGGTGTCGGATGGCCAGTTCAGTGCTTCCGACGGCGCGGCTGTCGCCACCTGGAATTACCTGGGTTATCTGATGGGGGCAATGGTCGCCATCAAGTGGCACAGGATTGCCCACATTCGCGTGATGTTGCCTCTGTTTCTGGCTGTTCACGTGATTACCACTCTGATTGTGACTCAAACCGATAATTTAACCCTGATTTCCGCTAGCCGCTGGCTCAACGGTGTGGCCAACGGGGTGGTGTTCGTGCAGGCGCCGGCGCTGATTCTGGAATGGTTGGTGCTGCGTAACCGGGCCACCATGAGCGGGCTGGTTTACATCGGCGTGGGGGCTGGCCTGCTGGTCTCCAGTGGTCTGGTGACCGGAACCGCCGACTGGTTGGCCGGTGCTGAGCGCTGGTGGCCGGCGGCGCTGCTATCCATTCCCCTGGCCTGGTGGGGTGTGGTGCAGTTGCGCAAACTGGACATTCCGGTGCGTCAGCACGACGATTCCGGCAAGGAATTGGTTAACACCCCCCTGATTGACCGGGCCAGTGCTCCGCTGTTTCTGTCCTATGCCGGTGCCGGTCTGGGTTATATCCTGCCGATGACTTTCCTGCCGCTACTGGCGAAGCTGGAATTACCGGAAGGCCATGCCCTGCTGGACGGCACCTGGGTGATCGTTGCCCTGTTCACTATTCCCGCGCCCTGGATCTGGAACAAGTTGGGTGCCCGGATGGGGGATCTGCCGGCACTGCGGCTGAATTTCCTGATTCAGTTGCTGGGGGTGCTGGCGGCGGTGCTTTGGCCCGGCGCCTTCGGGCTGGTGCTTTGCGCTGCGCTGGTGGGTGGCACCTTCCTGGGCACGGTGCTGCTGACCCAGCGCCTGGGCCGGGCCTTGCACCCGCACCAGGGGCCTCGGCTGTCGGCGGCCATGGTGGCCCTCTATGGCTTTACCCAGATGGTCGGCCCCTGGCTCACGAAACAATGGCTGGATGGCGGCGGCACGCTGGTTTCCGCCTTTGGTATTGGTGTGGCAGCGCTGGCATTCGGCCTGTTGCTGGCCTTCTTTGTGCCCAAGCCGGAAGACTGGCACGTGCGCTCGCAATAACACCCCATGCTGCCGATAGAAGATAGTCTGCCAGCACTGAAACAGGCGCTGGAAACCGGCAATACCGCGCTGCTGCAGGCCCCGCCCGGGGCGAAGGCCTTCATCGCCAGGTGCAGCATCACGGCGGAGTCCTTGCCGATGGAATACAGCATCACCGGGTTATCAAACTCGGCCGCCACCTCACGGATGATGTGGATCGACTCCGCTTCCAGTTGTTTGAGGTGGGTTTTACGGGGAGGGGTTAACGTCATGATCTGTCCGTTGTGTTAACTACTTAAAAGATTGGTCTGCCGGAACGGCGCCATGGTACCAACAAAAACATCCAGCTGCTCGACTGTAAGCGCATTTATATCAGCCCCAGACTTGCGCCCATCACCAGTGGCTACGGATAGAAGCGAACCCCTACCCGCTCTATATGGTCCACCAGAGCCGGGTTTTTAATTTCACTAAAAAAGGAAAGGTCGATCGTGTAGATAAGATCCAGACTCTCAATACATTCTGAAATCTCTGCGTACAGATCCGGGCCTGGCTTAGCTCCTGGCTTCAACAGAATCGTCAGATCAATATCCGAACCATTCCGAAAATTGCCTTTGGCACGCGAGCCATATAATAAAACGTGATCAATAACAGGAAACTGAGCAAACACCTGCTGAAGGGAACGAACAACGTCTGGCTTAAGCCCACAATCAACCGCGCGAACCATCACCACCACCCGGCAGATCTGCCGCCATTTCCGTCATTTTACGCTCGAATTGCACGAAGGCAGGCGTGTATTGGTAGCGTACCTTTCGAAACTCATCTTCAAGAATTTTCGCATCGTAGGTGTGCACGGTCCGATTTCGACTATGAATCATATCCATCCATACTTGCGCATCGCCTTCCAGTAACCCCAAAGAAAACGCCTGGCGGCTGGCAGAACGAGAACCAGTAATATTCTGGTGTCCCTCATACTCCAGAAAATCCTTCATCACTTTCCACGCAAGCTCATGGGTGAATTCGAAGCGCTGGAGAATACCTTCTTTGATCAACGCCTCAGCACTCTCGTCATACATCCCCACTGCCTGGGTTAGCTGCGACAAAGCTTTTTGGTAGTTTTCGAAGCGCTGGACCCAGCGAATATCACTCATCCTGACCCCCTTTCTTTTTCTGTTCCGCAATAAGCGCAACCGTATCCTCAAACTCACAGCGCTGGCCAGTGTAGGGATTTATGTAGCGGCAATACTTCAGGTAAGCCGCATGAAACACCGCTTCCAGGCTACGAGGCACGCCCCGGCGCTCACAGTGAACGCGATCATGGGTCAACCCCCAGCCAGCGTAAAACGGCATACCAAAACAATGCACGGTTTTGCCCGCCAGCAAGGCCTCGAACCCCATCTGGCTGGTAACCACGTACACCTGCTCTACGTGGTCAAGCAGCGCCCAGGGGTTCACGTTTTCACTCACCAGCGTACAGCCTTTTTGCCGGGCCAGTTGGAGCAAATGCCCCTTCTTTTTTCCCGCCAGAACGTCCGGATGCACCTTCACCAACACCTCGGATTCAGGATGATCGGTTACAGCCGCTTCCAGCATATCTGCAAAAGAATCTGCCGACGCCAGGCCATAACGAATCGAGGCATCCCGGGCAGTCTGATCAATCACCAGCACTCGGCGAACGCCGCTTTGGCTATTCTCCAAGCTTGCCGGCAACACATCTGGCGCGTGATTGTACTTGGACAATCGGTAACGCCGAAGTAGCTCAATGCCGGCCCGAGCGCGCTGCGATTCCTCGTGAGTCAACTCGTGCCTTACAATCTGTGTTTCCAGATCAGAAGGGCGGGTGGCGTCGTAATAAATGCCGGAGTAATCCACCACCATGCTGTGCAGCGGTGAGCCTTCTACCCCTAACCCCAAAGAACGGATAAAACCGTCCTCCAAAGGCACGTAGGGCAAACCTCTTACCCTCGCAAACCGCCGGGCGCGCTTACCCGAAGGTTTGAGCCCCCAGCCTGCAATGTGAGAAAGGCCGGAGGTAGAGCCAAAGAACGGCACATGGCGGGTATCCGTTTCCAGCAACTCATCCAGCCAGGGGGTTTTACCCAGTCCTTTAACCCTGTAACCAATCGTCATACTAGCGTGCCCCGAACGTTGTTCACTGCTGTATCCCCATCAATCGCTCCCACAACCGTGAAATCCGCTTGGCCAATGGCGCTTTGCGCACTTTCCCCAAATCACGTTGAAGCAAAGCTACGGCCTGTTCAGGGCTAATCAAGTCACCTGTTTGCGGGTCAACATAGCGCGGATAGAGAATCAGGGAAGCAGCCACTAGTTCATTCAGAGCAAGACATCGGTTTCTCCGACTGCAATCAAGCAAATCGGTTGTCAGTCCCCAGCCGGCATAGAACGGCAAGCCATAAGTGGTCACGCTAACCCCACGCAACAGAGCTTCAAACCCCGTCAGAGAAGTCAGCGTGTGAACCTCATCCACCTGCTTCAACAGCTCCGACATGCTCACACCAGAAACCACCCTGTCTGCGAAGGCAGTCGCGTTCTTTATACCGGCATCCCCGCCTCGGCCGCCAGACAGCAAATCCGGGTGCGGCTTGTAAATTATAAAGGCCTGCGGGTTACGCTCTCTGACCTGCTGCAAAAGCTCTGTATTGGTACGCCATTTAAGCGCACCGAACTGAATGGAAGCATCGGTTTCTACCTGGCCGGGCACCAGCAGAACCGGCTTGCCCTGTGGTACATCCATGGAGGCCTTTTTCCGGCCAACGTTGTATTTAGTCACTCCGGACTCAACCAACGCTGCGCTCAGGCGCGCGGCACGGGAAAGCAGGTCTTGCGGGAACACCTCATGTTGTAACATCCATTCCAGATCACTGGCGCGGGTTGCATCGTAATACATACCGCGGGAATCCATAACCAGCGACAGAGGCGGCACCATATCCAGGCCCAGCCCGACAGACCGGATAAAACCATCCTCCATTCGCCAAAGCGAAGCGCCCTGCTCGTCGGCCAGCGCCTCAATCTCTGGCGTTACCTTACTGGACCAGACAAGCCACTGCCCGCCCGCCGGCAAATCCCGAGCGTGCTCCACAAAATGAACCGTTGCAGACTGGCCCAAAAAGCCAAGGATAAATCCCCGCTTCCATTTTGAAAAACCGAAAGCGGTCCAGTGGCCATCAAACTGCCGACTATTCACAAATGACTGCGTAATAACTCCTACTCCACATCCGACAAGCCGGCGAAACCTTCAGCCACACACCGCTCCAATGCATCGCGCACTCTCAAACAAACGCCCCCGCAGCTCCGTATCATCCAGCAACGCTCCAATCTCATTGGCCCACGCCCTCGCATCGTCCATAGGCAACAACACACCGTTCTCACCAGACCGAACCAGGCGCTGATAGACAGGCGTATCGGCATACACCCCCACTGCACCGGCGGCGGTGATGTCAAAAAACTTTGTTGGCGCCCGGGCAGCATTAAAGGGCGTATCCAGCAAAGGCGCAAGGCCCAGGGTTCTGGGGCGCTGCACAAAGCGCTTGTACGTGGGCCAGCGCATGGGATGAACCACCTGCACCCCATGCAGATGCGCAAACCTCTGGCGCACAGAGAGGTCGCCTACCACTTCAAAACAGACATCGTCCCGCGTGGTTAATAACTGCTCCACAACCGGCACCAGCCATTCAAGCTCCGCGAGATGCGAAGACGAACCATGATAAAACACCGTTTTCATGAACGGCTCCGGCTGAACTCCGACATTCGGCAAGGCATGCGGGGATTGCGGCTCAAAAACCATTGGCCGCCAGGCCGAATACTTCTGCGCCAGCCAGGGCGACGACACCCAAAGCTCGGCACCCATCGCCTTCAGCCACCGCTGATGCCGCCAGGCCAGATTGAAAAGCTTTTTCTGATAACGCCATGGCATGCCCCGAAACGCCCGGAGATCAAACACATCATCATCCATGAAAAACACCAGCCGCCCCAGGCTCGCCCGATGCTGCTCCACCCAGCGCCGCCACTCGCGCGTCAAATAACGTACAAACACCACATTTGTGCCGGAGGCAGGTGCAGGCTCACTCATGGCACCAGACAAGTCACAAACCCGCACCGACTCGGCAGCCAATGCGGGCTTAACGAAATAATCGCTGCTGGGATTCTCGCCCTGCTCTATCAGGAGCCATGTCATGAACTGACCTCCAGCCCGGGCGGGCTAACGCAACGAAAAATCTTCACGATCCACCGTCAAATTCGGGCTATACGCAGGATCACTATCCAGCATATCGCCCCAGGTTTGGCGCATATAATCCACTTCCGCCGCCGCACGGGCCTTTTTCACCGGGTCGTCATCTGCTCCTCGTGAAACAGACTCGTGATGATACAACTCCGCGTAAGGTGTCCAGACATTACGATAACCCGCCTCACGCACCCGAATACAAAAATCCACATCATTGAACGCTACTTTCAGATCCTGCTCATTCAAACCGCCAACTTGCTCAAAAACCGGCTTGCGGACCAACAAACAAGCAGCGGTAACCGCAGAAAGGTTGTGCGCCAAGTGCAAACGAAAGAAATAACCGTCTGAATCTCGGGGAAAATATTTGTGGGAATGACCAGCAACGCCGCCCAGACCTAGAATGACACCCGCATGTTGAATGGTCTCATTCGGGTAATAGAGCTTCGCGCCCACACAGCCAACCTCGGGGCGCAGCACCTGCCGTACCATCTCCGTCAACCAGTCAGCGTTGATAGGCTCAATATCATTATTCACCAGCCCGACAATCTCGCCCTTCGCCTGGCGAACACCAAAATTGTTAATGGCTGAATAGTTGAACGGCTCATCCCACTGCAACACCCTCACCCGCTCGTCACGCTCGCTGACGTCCTGCATATAAGCCAGGGTGTCGGGGCAGCTACTCTGGTTATCCAGGATAATCAGCTCGAAGTTCCGGTAATCTGTAAGTGCCAGAATGGCATCAACGCACGGCTGCAGAATCTCAACCCGGTCTCTGGTCGGCACCAGAAGGCTCACCAACGGCTTTTGCTCGGGCAACGGCCAAACTACCCTATAGGTATTGGGAGGCCCACCTTCCACAGCTCTGGCCCCCGGCGCATGTTCAGACAAATAATCCTGCACAGCCGCCAACCCGGCACGAGCCGTGTAGTCCTTCTGATCGCTATGCAACGCCGTGGAGCCCTCACCGGCACGCCAGTGATACAAAACCCGGGGCACATGCAGAACTTGCTCTGGCCCTAACCCGGCCGTAACCCGCAATACCAGGTCATGATCCTGACTGCCCTCAAAGCCCTCGCGCATGCCGCCAACCGCGCGGACCAGATCTGTGCGGTAAACGCCAAGATGAGAAATGTAATTCTGGGCAAGCAGTAAATCGGGATTCCAACGCGGCTTGAAATGAGGGTCATAGCGCTCGCCCTGATCATCAATCTTGTCTTCATCCGTGTACACCAGCCCGGCATCCGGGTTTGCCTGCAGAGCCTGCACCACTTCCAGGAGGGCATCCGGCGCAAGTAAATCATCGTGATCCAGCAGAGCAACCCACTCACCATCCGCCATTTCAAGAGCGGAATTGGTGGTGGCAGAAATGTGGCCGTTCTCGCGGCGAAAGCACACCTGAATGCGCGAGTCGTTACCGGCGTATTCCTCCAGCAGCGAACGAATCTCAGGATGATCCGAAGCATCATCCGCGATACACAGCTGCCAGCGCGGGTACGCCTGGGCCAGAACAGAATCCAGACAAGCCTTTAAATTCTCCGGTTGAGGATTGTAGACCGGAACAAGTATCGAAACACATGGCTGATACGACCAGCCAGAGTAATCTCGCGGGCACCGGCGGCGTTCCCCGCCGGCGGCCAGCCAGGCAGAATAGTCTGTGGCGGTGCGGTAATGATGCAGGCTCGCCTCATATTCCTGCAACGCCAGCTGTTTCCAGGAAACCCCCAAATCACGGGCATCTTCTTTCAACTGCTTTGCAACATGCGCCTGCTCCTGGCCACGCCAATGCATATGAGCCCTCACCAGGCGGCGTACCAGACGATCACTGGCAAACCAGGGCGTCAGCCAGGCAAGCCTCAAATGCGAAATGGTGAAAGCGCCTTCCTCCTCGAGCGGATCAAAACGCAACGCTTTTACACCGAAGGGCAAATAAAACAAGCGCTTGCACAGCTTACCGGAACGCACAGGCAAGCCTACCGATTGGTGTTCACTAAAACCCTCACCGGTATCGATATACACCTTGAAGTTTAGCGAGTGGCGCTCAGAGTCCACCACCACCTCAAGCATCTGCCAGCCCGGCGCGGGCAACCCTTTGCTTTGAATGAAAAAAGGGTTCTCACCCGTGGCAAGCCACTCCCGCCCATGCGCCTTGTCATCAAGCCGCTGCAACTGGTTCCCGGGTTGAAGATGTTTCATGGGCCAGCTGGAACCCAAAAACCCGGAAAACAATTTAATCATCACGCAGCCTTAACCTTTTTCGTGGCTATTACCTGGCCGGTCTCAGCTACCACGACAGATACTTCAGCACCTTGTTTCAAGGGAGACTTGAAATCAAAGCGGAAACCGACATGGCCAAGCCTGGGGGCTGAAAATCGCAACAGGCCGGGCCTTAAATCAGCGGCGTTGGCAACACCAACTGGCTCGCCATCTACCTTGATTTCCACAACCACTGGCCGCCGATCACCCTGCGCATACCATGCCCAACCACTAACGCCATCAGAGCCGAGTTGCTGCACAACCCCATGCACGTAAGGCTTTTTCTGCAAAAACAACTCGTAACGAGTTCGGTGAAGCTCAACCGCTCTGTCATAGAGTGTCATATCCGTCTTGTTGAGCTCTCGCATTTCCTGCAACTGTTGTTTAGGCACATCGTAGCCTTTATCCTGGGATTCACGCCCCTGGTTCAAAACCTGCGCCCGCAAATCAATACCATAAGCCGCATTGATTTGTTCAAGACTGGCATCATACTCTTCTGTTATACCCACAAACCCCAGTGCTTCCATCGCCGGCCCCTGCAGCATTCTGGATTGGCGATTAATGAACTGTGGTTTTCGGTAGAACGACGGAAGATCGCCTTCATAATCATGATGACGAAGAAAGTGATAGTACTCTGATATAATTCTCTGCAGCGGATCACGCAGAAAAGTCACAGAGTTAGCCACCCCAAAAAACTGGACATACTTTGACGCAGGCACATGCCCGCTTAAAAACTCGCACCCGTTGTCAGAAAAAACCTCATCCAATAAAAAGAAATCTTTTTTATCGTAGACAACATCTTTAATAACGTCAGAAGTTTCAGCAGAATATGTATTGTAATCATACAAAACATGACCTAAACCAAAAAATTTCTCGGCAGATTTCCGAAAGCTGGTGCCAGCGGTTTTCGGCACATGTATAAAAAAAATTGGATTACTTGAATTAATACTCATAATTATGGGGACACACGAAAACAGTTTATTAAATATCGGAGTGCATCTGACTGCCGAGTGAATGCTTGATTAAAGATCCCAGACCGCTTCCCGGAAACCCAATTCACGGCGCGTTTGATCATCCCACTGATTCTTCTTAAACATCAGCTCAAATTCACCATCCGAATTGCCAGACAAGGCACGGGTAGACCTCTGCAGCCGGTGCACAACACACGCCTCGGCAACGTGATAAATCCGCAGCCTCAACCAGTGCCTGACAAGATCACAGTAAATCCGGTCTGAACGATAATGCCGACCGAACTGGGCGTCCAGCGGCCCGGCTTTCCGGTAGGTCTCGCGCGGTATGTACACACAGAAAAAAGGTGCGAAAGTCAGCTCCAGCACCCGGCCATCATGAAACAACGGCGGGGCCATCACATTGCGGTGATGGGCCGACAAATTCACATCGCATGGTTGGCGGGGGTCCGCGTAAGGCACGTGGGTTTTGATGGTATCGGTTCCACCGGGCAGAATTTGCTGTGGCACCACCAGGCCGCAATCAGACAAGCCTAGTGCCGCCCTCTGCATTGCCTCAATCGCCCCCTCACAAACCTGTGCATCATTATTCAAAAGAATAATATCGTGATCAGGCCTGGCAACCTCCATGCCCTGGTTAACTGCATGGGTAAACCCATAGTTTCGCTCGTTAAAAATTGCCTTGATTCTTCCAGAATCGACAGCTTCGCGCAGATATTCAACAACCGGCGCAGAGGAATGGTTATCCACCACAATCACTTCCAGCTGCCCGGAAGCAACCGACAAGCTATCGAGGCTTTCCAGACAATCGGCCAGATCATCCAGCGACTCATAACTGGGAATAACAACCGAAACACCGCGTGCCAGCTCCCCTTTCTCCTGGCAAACAGGAGACCACCAGCTGCCACCAACTGCTCTGACGGAGTCCAGATAGCTCTCGTAATCGCGGTTGGCCGTAAGCGTATTGCCGGCACGACCAAGATAATAGTGAGCCAGCACCACCGGAACGGAAACCAGCTTCAGCTCCCGGCTGTAGCGCCGAATCAGCTCCCAATCCACGTACCTGGGCAGCGCTTCGTCAAAACCGCCGCACCGCTCATACGCCGCCCTCGTGTGACAAAAAACGTTCAAATCCACGTAATTGTTATTGAACATGAGCGTTTGATTCAAAGCGCCAAACATCACACCAGAAGGCTCGGTTGCCGTACCGGAATAATGGTAGAACCCTGAATACAAGGCATCAGCCTGTGGGTTGCGAGCAAAAGCGCCAACCATCGCGGCCAGATAGCGAGAGTCCCAGGCGTTATCGGAATCCAGATACGCAATATACGCACCTTTCGCCACAGCCAACCCCGCATTACGAGCCGCAGACACCCCGTGATTCGTGCCCAGAGCAATAAAACGAATTCGGGCATCTTCCTCTGCACGTTTTGAGCACCATTGAGCAGTACCGTCAGTACTGCCGTCATCCACCAGTACCAGCTCCCAGTTCCCGTAGGACTGGCTTAAAACAGAATCGACCGCCTCTTCAATGGTATGAACCCGATTGAAACAGGGCATGACAATCGAAACCAAAGGAGAGGCCGTCATGGTTTGCGCTTCTTCGGCCAGAGCGTCTGCAATGTTTTCCATAACCGCCAGACAACGCTTGTCCTCCTCGCGGAACGGGCGCGACAAGAAAGGATTCACCAGCGAGTGGGCCAAATAACCGGAGAAATCAGAAAAATCACGATTCGGGCGCCAGCACACCTCAGTCGTCGCCACCAAACGCCCTTCACTATCGGACAATTCCAGGCGATGGCGTTTTCCGTCAATAAATCTGGACGATGGATACACTTCAAACGCGTGGTACCCGTCATGCAGCCCGCGCGCTTTCAGATCGGGGCGGAAAAGGTCTGCCACTAACGGAACATCAATAATGCCATCAATAACAACGCTACCCTGGCAAGGCTCTGCCGACGCTCTATCGCACAACCAACCACGGATAGCGTTATCAGCCCCCGGATTAAAGTCACCAACGGTAGTGGGCGCCACAGCCTGGGCCAGCAATTGCGTAGGTTTTGTCTGCCCCAGCGCCATCCCCGAGCGCCACAGTGCCATGTGCAAAGCCACCGCCGGCTCTTCACTCAGCAACAGCACCCTCTCGTGCTGGGGCCAGGCCGCCGCGCCAATAAGCCGCTCCAATGCATGAGCAAGCTCGCCATCACAGGCGCCGCTCTCCGGCTCAAACTCAACAGAGGCCACTTTTTTCGCAAGCGGTGCCAAAGCACACGGCCGGAACCAGAACATGCTGCCTGCGAAAAAGCCCCAGTCCTCATCAAGCGGCACCCCCAGATCCGGCGCCAGACGCTCCAGCCAGGGTGTATTGCCAAAACGCATCGCCAATTGGCTTAAAAACAAGCGCCGAGGCCCCGCTAGAATTACGCCGGGGTCTGAGCGGAAACGAGCCAGCAACTTCTGCACACCGGTAGACGAAGGCAACGTTGAAGACAACAACAACTCCCGCCACTGCTGGGCAACCTCTGTAACCCCCTGCTTGGTATGAACCTTAAGGCACAACTCATATTCTTGCAGTGTCGGTAACAGCTCAAAAAACGGCCCTATATCGCGGCCACGGTTGGCACACTCCACCACGTTTGCCCGGGGAAACTGCCGAATAAACGCCTGTATCTCAGGGGTTTGCCGGTCGTGCGGTGTGGTTACGAAAAGATCGAAAGGTTGCGGCAACACCGCCAGCCGCTCGCCAAGTTCCGCCAACAGCGGCAAGTGATAAGCGTGCAGCACCACGGCTATCCGAACCTGTTCATCGGTAGCATCCATGGCTACTTCAGGCGTGGCCGCCTCGGCGCGGGTCTGGCGCTGCTCACGACAACCAAACAGAACATAATGCAACAGCGGGTTTATCCCTTGCTCTGCCACATCCGGATAGGTTGCCAGGTAAAAAGAAGAATCAAAAAATGGTGAAGGGTTTCGCCCCTCAAAACCGCCCATCTTCAGGTAATGGAGAGCCGGGGCTGCCGCCTGCTTCGCGTCTGCAGCCACATCCGGATATTGCCGCAGGTACCAGGCTGCATCAAACCAGGGGCTATCTTCCAGAAGACGCACTTCCTCGCGCAGCGTTGCATTGGCCTTTCGTGCACGCGCAGCCGCACCCCAACCAGAAACACGCATTCTAAAAAGCCGCCCGAGCTGCCGCTTTAACACCATTACTCAACCTCCAGGGCGCACTTAAACAAAATCAAACCCCGGAGCCTCACGAAAAGACAGGCCATTGGCATCCTTTTCAGAAACCCGGGGCTCTCCGCCTGCCAGTGGCCATTCAATGGCCAGTTCCGGGTCATCCCAGCGGATTGAATATTCATCGCCGGGGGCGTAGTAATCCGTGCACTTGTACTGAAATTCCGCTTCGTCGCTCATTACGTAAAACGCATGGGCAAACCCAGGCGGCACCCACAGCATCTGTTTGTTATCTTCACTGAGCGTTGCACCCACCCACTGCCCGAAAGTGGGCGAGTTTTTGCGCATGTCCACCGCCACATCAAACACCTCGCCACGGGTTACCCGCACCAGCTTGCCCTGGGGCTGTTGAAGCTGATAATGCAAGCCTCTCAGTATGCCCCCGGCCGATTTACTGTGGTTATCCTGCACAAACGTATAATTGCCGCAGTGTTGCTCAAACTCACTCTGGCGGAAGGTTTCCATGAAAAAACCCCGCTCATCGCCAAAAACCCGTGGCGTAAGCAATACAACATCGGGTATCTCAAGATTCTGGTATTCCATGTTTCTGCTCTTAACCTTGCTTTGCGTCTACTCTGAATCAACAACGCCACTCAGAGCGTGTTAACCAATCAGATTCAAAAGATACTCACCGTAATTCGTTTTCTTCAGCTTCTCGCCACGGCTTCGCACGAATTCATCGGTCAACCAACCCTGCCCCCAGGCAATCTCCTCAAGGCATGCCACCTTCAAACCCTGCCGGTGCTCAATGGTTTGAACATACTGGGCCGCCTCCAGCAGGCTATCGTGGGTGCCGGTGTCCAGCCAGGCAAAGCCCCTGCCCAGACGCTCCACGTGCAAATCACCGCGCTCCAGGTAGGCGTTGTTTACGCAGGTAATCTCCAGCTCGCCACGGGCCGATGGGGTTACGTTTTTAGCGATTTCCACCACATCATTGTCATAAAAATACAGGCCGGTTACGGCGTAGCTGGATTTCGGGGTATCCGGCTTTTCCTCAATGGAAAGTGCCTTGCCGCTCTCATCGAATTCCACCACACCAAAGCGCTCCGGGTCTTTCACCATATACCCGAAAATCGTTGCGCCCGAAGTTTTGGCGGCCGCGCGCTTGAGTTGATCAGAAAAGTGCTGCCCGTGGAAAATGTTGTCGCCCAGCACCAGGCAAACCGAATCATCGCCAATGAAGTCTTCGCCAATAATAAACGCCTGGGCCAGGCCATCCGGGCTGGGCTGCTCGGCGTAGCTGAATGAAACGCCGAACTGATGGCCATCGCCCAGCAGGCGCTGGTATTGGGGCAAATCGTCTGGCGTGGAGATAACCAGAATGTCGCGGATACCCGCCAACATCAGTACCGAGATCGGATAATAGATCATCGGTTTGTCGTAAATAGGCAACAGCTGCTTGGAAACACCATGAGTAACAGGGTGCAAACGGGTGCCGGAGCCTCCGGCCAGGATAATGCCTTTCATGGGCCTCCTTTTCAGCCATTAAAATCACTAATTTGCCACTAAAAGACACGAAAATACAAAAACGTCTTTTACAACCTACTCAAAGCCCGGCGAGCGCCACGCGATTGTACAGCCTCAGGTAGTTCACCGCCATTTCCTCACAGCCTCGCTGGCCACGTTGCTGCCACTGCAACACCTGCTGCACGGCGGCCTGCCAGGCTTCGGGAGTGCTGGCCTGCAGAATGCAATCCGCCATGGCATCGGCTGAAATGGCACCCGCCAGCCAACCTGCCCCGGTTTCGCGAATACGCTCACCCACGGCCCCGGTATCGAAGCCGAAAACCGGCAGGCCGGCCGCCCAGAGTTCAGTCAGCGTGTGGCACCAGGTTTCCGGCCAGATGGAAAACACCGCCCCGGCGTGAGGGCGGATGCGGGCCACGTGGGCGGGAAAACCGGCACGCTTGTAGCGGCCATGCACGATCACATTGGCGGGCATGCGTTCATCGTAGCCATCCTGCAGCGTACCCAAAACATGCCATTCCACGTGTGCCAAACTCTCGGTGCCAGCCAGCTTGCGCAGCACCTCCGCACCCTTGGACACCGCAATATGCCCTGGCACCAGAATGCGAAATGGCTCCCCGGCCAACGGCTGCTCCGCCAACTGAGCCAGCTCCGGAAAATCCCGCCCGTGGGGTATCACCTCAAACGGCTTATTTGCCAGGGCCGGGAAAACATCACACACCACCTCTTTTACCGAGCCGGTCGTACAAACAAAGCCGGAACACAGCGCAAGCGGCCCGGCAAACTGCAATTGCCACTGATAAACCGACCCATGCTTCAAGGGCATTACCTGCTCGCGCGGCCAGATCTCCTGATGGCACTCACCCGCCCCGGCCGTACAGCGCCCGGCACAGAACTGGTTGTTTTCATCCAGCAACTTCACCGAGGGGCATACCGCATAATAATCATGAAACGAGTACACCACAGGAATATCCCGGCTGGCCGCCGCTTCGATCAAACCCAGGCTTTGGTACGCCGAATGGCGAACGTGCACCAGCCCAATGCCATGGGCCTCCAGCCATTCGCCGGTTACCTGATCAAACTCCGGGCTTGAGTGGGGAAAAGCCGAAACCGGGTTCTCCAGCGAATGGCGCGCCACCACCCGGTACTGCCCTTCCCGGAAAACAGACAATGTAAGCGTGCAGCCTTCACACCCCAGAACAAAACACGCCTGCGGGCCCTCTGGCAAAGCGGCCAGTGCGCGCATTAAATCTTCATTGGTTTGCGGAGTGCCGCCAGATGTCAGCGACAGAGCAAACAGAACCCGAAAACCGGGCTCTTCAGGCTCAAAAACCACCTGCCCATCATTGCCCGGCGATGAATCCAGCAAAATACCGGCTGGCGCATCGAACGCACGTTGCCCGGGGTTTCTGGCCATATACAAATCCGACGGCGTGTGTGCGCGCTCATGCCAGGCAAACGCCGCCGCGCGGTAATCAGCGCGCAGGCCTTTGAACTGAGTCACCAGATGGGTTTTTGCCAACACCGTTAACGCCGTTGGCACAATGCGCCCGAAGGCCAAAGGCACACCAGGCAGCACTTCACCCATCGCCTGCTCGCCGAAAGCCGCGCGAACACGGTAATAGTATTCGGTGTCTGCCTCTACCCGCACCTCGTCCCAAAAGCCCAGAGCATCGAACACCTCTCTGCGAAACATCAGCGACGAGATATTGCGGTACACCCAGCCCTCTTCCATGCGCCAACGGGTGAACTGCATGTCGGGGGAACAACGCACCCAGTGAGAATTGCAGGCCAGCCAATGCGGGTGTTCCTCCAGCGCCCGCCACTGCAACTCCAGTTTTTGCGGGTGAGACCAGTCGTCTGCATCGTGCACAGTGATGCACTGCCCGCGCGCCTGGGCCAGCCCGCGATTGCGGGCCGCGTAAGCACCGGCGTTTTCCGGCTGATGAAACACCCGCACATTGGAATGGTATCGGGCGAACGCCTCGGCAAGATCAGCCGTGTTGTCAGTGGAGGCATCGTTCACCAACAACACCTCCAGCGCGCCCTCGTAAGCCTGCGCCAAAGACTGATTAACCAGGCTTTGCAGCGCTGTTAGCAATCCATCGCCGGCATTAAAGGCGGGAATAATCACCGACACCAGCGGTGCATTCTCTTGCACCCTTTCCTGTCGGCTAGCCGCCAACCGGGGAGCCGGAGCCACCGCCAGAAGGTTATCCAGTGTCAGCGGCTGGCCGTTATCAACCAGCCGCGCAGTAGTCAGCCCCGCTTGCTCCCAAACCCGGTTAACCTGGCTAAGGCGCTCGCCCTCCCGGCCCTCCGCCGCCAGTAAGTTTGCAGCCGCCAACAGGGCATCGGGCCAATCCGGGCGCGCCTGCTGTAAACGGCTCAAACTGGCCCTGGCCTCTGGCAACCGCCCGCTGCGCGTGAGCGCTTCCGCTTCCAGCAAAGCCGGGCCGTAATGGGCCGGCAGAAAAGGGCCGCTTTGGGGCCGGGCCAACAAAGCATCCGCCGCCCGGGCCCACTCGCCCTGCCAGGCATGCCACCGGCCCAGCGCAAAGCCGGCAAACGACGCTTCCAGCGGGTTCTCGCTACCGGCCAGCTTTTCCAGCTCCGCCACACACTGTGCGCGCGGTTTGTCCTGTTGCCACAGCGCTTTGTCCCACTCCATGGCAGACACCGTGCAAGGCAACCGGCCCTCATTCACGCCATGGCTTTGGTAGTGGTGCCAGGGGTCCAGGCCTGCCTGGGCTACGTCCGGGTACTGGCGGAGATACCATTGAGGGTCAAACCATGTGTGCAACCGAAGTCTCCAGTGTTTATAAAAGAACCCGCTCAATGTAATGCTTAAAGCAGGTGGTAAGAAAGTACTTCACCAGGGTGCGGAGCGATGTACATTAACATCGGTGGAGCGACTCACAGGCATGCCGAGGCTATATGAGCACAGTGTGTTAATCTACTGTCAATTAGCAACTTTGGGTTATCTGGAGGCCGCATGGCGACCGATACACGTCTTAGACTGCCGATAGGGATTCAGACCTTCTCGGAGATCCGCGAGGGCGGCTACTACTACGTCGACAAAACGCCGGTCATCGAGCGCCTGGTCCACCAGAACAAGTTCTATTTCCTGTCGCGCCCCCGGCGCTTCGGCAAGAGCCTGCTGCTCGATACCCTGCGCTGCTTGTTCGAGGGTCGCCAGACACTGTTCGAAGGGCTGTACATCCACGACCGCTGGGACTGGCAGCAGACCCACCCGGTGATTCGCCTGAGCTTTGGCAGCGGCGTGATGCGCAATCGGGAGGAGCTGGATGAACGCATTCGCCACCAGCTGCGCAAGGAGCGTGAGCGCTTCACCCAGTCCGTCGCCCCCAAAACGGATATTGCTGGTGAATTCTCGGATCTACTGGAGCTCGCCCACCGAGAAACGGGCCAGCCGGTCGTACTACTGATCGACGAATACGACAAGCCCATCCTAGACAACATCCTGTCGAAGGAGCGTGCCCGGGAGCTGCGCGAGGGGCTGAAGAATCTCTACAGCGTGATCAAGGACGCCGACCCCCACCTGCACCTGGTGCTGATCACCGGGGTCTCCAAATTCAGCAAGGTCAGCCTGTTCTCGGGGCTGAATAACCTGCGCGATATCACCCTGCTGCCGGAATACTCCACGATTTGCGGCTACACCGATGCCGACATCGACACAGTATTCGCTCCGACGCTCCCCGGGCTGGATCGCGACGCGATCCGGACGTGGTACAACGGCTACCGTTGGGGCGGCCCTGACGTGACCTCTGTCTACAACCCCTTCGACGTGTTGCTGCTGCTCCAGAATCGCGAATTTGGCCCCTACTGGTTCGAGAGCGCCACGCCCACTTTCCTGGTCGACATCCTCAAACAGCGCGGGGTTTTCACACCTCAGCTGGATAAGCTGCAGGCCAAGGCTCAGCTGCTCGGCCGCTTCGATGTTGACGACATCACCACCGAAGGGCTGCTGTTCCAGACCGGCTACATCACCATCAAAGACGTGCAGGAGCCCATGCTGGGCTATCGGCTTTACACCCTGGGATTTCCCAACCTCGAGGTGGAGAGTAGCCTCAACGATCTGCTGCTTCCCGTCCTCGGAATCGGCCACAGCGAGGCCCAGACCCACCAGCTTAGCCTAATGGATACCCTGCAGCGCCACGACCTGGCGGGCCTCGAGACGCACCTCAAGGCCTTATATGCCAGCCTGCCCCACGACTGGTATCGCAACAACCCAATTGCCCAGTACGAAGGCCACTACGCGAGCATCTTCTACAGCCACTTTGCCGCCCTCGGGCTCGTGATCACCGTGGAAGACGCCAGCCATCACGGCCGGGTGGACATGACCGTCAACTTCGGCGGCCACCTCTACCTGTTCGAGTTCAAAGTGGTGGAGCAGCTGCCCGAAGGCAAGGCGCTGGCGCAGATCAAGGCCAAGGGCTATGCCGAAAAATATCGCTCAGCCGGCAAGCCGATCCATTTAATAGGGGTAGAGTTTTCTCGCCAGCAGCGTCAGATCGTGGCGTTCGAGGTAGAAAGCATCACTTGATAATAGACTCCAACTCAACCCCACCCCAACCAACATCCTCATTTAGCCCCGGACTGTGGTACTTCACTGCCGGGTCTTGCCAACGGTGCTTTACGCTCACATGCAAACAGGGCTCAGGCTGGCGGGTGTCCTACCCCCGCTTTTGGGGCCCAGAGCGTGGGCTCGAAATCCTGCCGGTTCTCATCAATGGCCACCGCGTGGCGGGCGTAGTTAATAATGTTGCCGGGCTCAGTGTTGTGGAACAGATACCTGTCTGAACCCAGCGTACCGAGAAACGGCGCGGGAATGCCCAGAGCGAAGGCAGTTGGGCCGGGATATATTCCAGCTTTTCTTTTAAACTCCCTTTGCGCTACAAGGTCAAGGTAACATCAACGAATGCGGCGATCGATAACAAGGATCATCGAACAAGGTAGCTTCCAGAGGGAAGATAAAACCGGCCTTCCCGAGTGTAGTGGTCATACATGTCCACCAGGCTTATATGATCGCCTTTGCCTTTCCATTGAAAGTGGAGAACTACGTCAGAAGTTTTGTAACGGCCATGGCGCCGCACATAGGTAGGGATGCCGATATGGTAATGCCACAGCGCGTTCGAGCGAGCAAAGTGGTACTCCGGAGTACCCGACACCCAACTCGGTGCGATTTTCCCCTCGTAGATAGAAAAATCGGAAAGGCCATGGAGCTGGAATGTTCGAACAAAATCGAGCACCTTGTTTTGGTGCTCTAACGGAAAGTTGGCAAATTCTTGGGCGAACTTCGGAAGGAATTCAACTGTGTAATGCACTCACAACATCCTTGTTGTACGCATCCTCACCGTGCGTTAAGGATGAATTGGCGCATCTCTTCACGTGAGAGTCCGTGAGGAATTTGGGTTGCTTTGCCGCTATTCAAAGCCTGTTCCATGCGAGCGCGATTGACCGGTGACTGCTTTCGAGCTACGCGCTTTCTCTGAGCTTTGGTTTGGTCTGCAACAAACCCGATCGCTGCAACACTCATAGGATTAACCTCGGAATACATCTCTTTGAAAGAATTATAAGCTCAGGGCCACCAAGCTGCAAACAACGGCCTTCGCCCCAGGGACCGCGTGGCGGGCGTAGTTAATAATGTTGCCGGGCTCGTAGTTGTGCACCAAAAAGCGATAACAATCCTGAATGTTCTTATCGATGCCCTCGCCAGTAATCCCGGCGGAGAACCGGTTCGCCTCCGAACCTATGCCCCAGTCATAGAACACCACCTGCTTATTGCCGGCGGCATCCTGCGGGGCTATGCCCCGGGCCAAGCGCAGAATGTGGGTGGCGGTATTGGATTCCGGCGATTGCCAGGTTCCATCTGAACAAATGATGATGTTTTTCATGTGACTCCTTTCCCTGGAGTTTTACGATTTTAGCGTTCCTGCTTTAGTGCCCGGCTCCCAGCAACGCCTCCAGCGTTTCAGCCGACAGAATGCCCGCAACCCATTCCTCCAGCTGCTGGTCGGTGGCTGAGGCAATGCGGTGATCGGCCCAGGAGGGAATCGGACCGAATTTTAGCTGAACCTGCTTGCGCAACATGCTTTCAACCCCCTCGTGCATCCCTTGTTGCATGCCTTGCTGCATGCCTTGCTGCATCCCCTTCTCCATGCCTTCGGCCCGTAACCGATCACTCAAGTTCGCCATGGTGTTGCTCTCCTGCGGGTATTGCTGCTGATACTGTTCCATTTCATTATCATCCAGGGCTGTGTAGATGTCGATAAAATCCAGATACTTGAGTTGCTTCTTCGGGTCCTGCTCCAGGGTGCTCAGCCCGCGGGTGGCGCGGGCGTAAACCTCCAGTTTCTGGCTCTGATTCCAGTGCATCAGGCTCAGGCAAAGCCGAGCTACCAGATTGTTGCCGTCCCAGTAATCCTCGGCTTCCAGTTCCGGTAATGCACAGCGAATGTAGTGAAAATTCAGATAGTCATAGCGCTCGCTGCCCAACACCAGATTTTCCGGTTCGTGGCCGCTGGTATTCAAAAAGATGACGACCGGCACCACCCGGGTTGTCTGGCACAGGTCGGCAAGATCCAGGCAATAATGGGCCAAACGGTGAATGGAAAAACGATTCGGGTTGGTTTCCTCTTCCAGCGCAAACAGCAAGGCCTCTCGCCGGCCGTCGGGCCACTCAGCGAGCAGGGGTACATCCAGCTCCCTGAAGCGCTCACCCAGTCGCTCTTTCAGTTGCTCCTGGCGCAATGGGACAATCCGAACAGAGTTATCCAGGTCTACCGCCTCTTGCGGACTGAACAGCTCAATAGCTTGGCGGGGATAATCGAGAATCAGGTTCTTGAAGTTCTGGTCATGACTAACCGGTGTGCCGTTATTCCGTGGCATGGCTCATCCTTGTGCGAGAATGGATGGCATCTATTTTGTTGAGATGGTCACACACTGTCAAGAAAAACTGTTTATTTATACAGTTGTTTGCCAGCCACTAACCTCAATCAACTCAACCCCACCCCAACCAACATCCTCAATCAACGCCCTTAGCCCCGGACTGTGATACTTCACTGCCGGGTCTTGCCAACGGTGCTTTACGCTCACATGCAAACAGGGCTCAGGCTGGCGGGTGTGTTTGCGGCGCATGGCCCGGTAGAAGCCCTTGTATTCATTGTGCCGGGGGCCGGTGTAATCCGGGTTCATGCGTTGAAAAAGGTGTGGCTCCAGCGCCAGGCCGCAGGCCTGGGCTTCCCGGGCCATCCACTGGCCGGGGATATCGCCCAGCGAATGGTTGCGGTAGCCACCGCCGATGTCGGTGTGCACACCGGCAAACCACACCTGCTTGAGATCTACCCCCTCTTTGGGGGCCCAGAGCGTGGGCTCGAAATCCTGCCGGTTTTCATCAATGGCCACCGCGTGGCGGGCGTAGTTAATAATGTTGCCGGGCTCGGTGTTATGGAACAGATACCTGTCTGAACCCAGCGTACCGAGAAACGGCGCGGGAATGCCCAGAGCGCCCACGGTATCGAACACCCCAATGAAATGAATACGGCTGACATCCGCCACGGCATGGCTATTACGAAACCTGCAGGCTTTCTCGCGAGCGGGTGCGGAATCGGCGCGGCGGTTCCGGTACAGGCTATAAGCCTTGCTTATCTTATTGGCGTGTTCACGCCGCAAAATCCCGCAATTGCGCACCAGCCCCGCCAAAGAGCGCACCGTGTAAGCTCCACGGCTGAAACCGAACAGGTAAATGGCATCGCCCTGTTCGTAGTTGTGCACCAAAAAGCGATAACAATCCTGAATGTTCTTATCGATGCCCTCGCCAGTAATCCCGGCGGAGAACCGGTTCGCCTCCGAACCTATGCCCCAGTCATAGAACACCACCTGCTTATTGCCGGCGGCATCCTGAGGGGCAATGCCCTGGGCGAGGCGCAGAATGTGAGTGGTGGTATTGGATTCCGGCGATTGCCAGGTTCCATCTGAACAAATGATGATGTTTTTCATTTGGCTCCCTTCCGTGGAAGTTTTATTGCTTATAGTGACTAATTATCAGGCCGTGAACCTATCAAGGCCTGAGGTATTTTCGCAAAACCTGTTTCCTGATGTCTGCGACTACCGACTTTTCGCATTCCTCGGCTTGATTGAATTTTCTCATGAATGAGACGTATTCCGGGTCATCGAATTCATCGAATTCATCGAAAAAAGTGTCCCCCTTCATCTCAAACCGCTGCCAGTCCTCTGGCGCTAAGCATGCCTTTTGTATCGGTGGCCCTGATAATTCTTTAGGCAAAACGTGACCTATTATTTTACTCGAACAACACTAATCAAGAAGCATTATGCATTACAGAAAACTCAGATAATGCTCTTTCTAAATCGCCTTCTGCCCCGATTGCCTGCCAAAATTTCGCAAAGTCATTTGCATATGATTCCAGCCAGAAATCCATTTTCTGGCTTTTATCTTTAAGAAAAAGTTCTATATTGCTATCAATAGTATCGCAATAATCGAGAGCCACAGACATGGGGCTGGTCTCCTCAGGCAATCCCATTATAATCCCGCTTCCACGATATGCCTTTATAATACCGCCTGCATATCGCCTAGTGAAGCTTTCAGCGACCTGCTCTCGATTACGTTTTAGATGTACATAGAAGGCTGAATTTCCAAACTCTTTATCTAGCCGGCCCAGCAACCAAGATAGCCGGTTATCCACCTCTATATGGTTATTGGGATATTCGAACCGGCCACTACCAATGAACTTACACCTTGACTCATGGGAAGCCGTATAATTACTAATATATTTGCAAGCTTTACTGAAAGTTGTAGACCCACATCTCCCAGTACATAAAATAAAAACGTTCAAAATAACAATAACCACTTTAATAAAAATTATAAAATGACGAAAACCCTAAGGAAGGTCTGAATAACCGTCGATTTTCACCAGCATCCGTTTGAGCCAGCAGAAAACGGAAAATCCAGACGCAACTCCCCATTTATTTGTATGTTTTCCGCCCATTTCCCGCCATTTTGGCGGAAAACAGGCGCACTGGCCCTACGTCAGCAGGTATTTTTCACCGATCAGTAGATTACTGAGCGCAGCCAACAAGTGCAGCCGGTTGCTGTTTTTCGCCAGTTCGCGATAGCGGACCTTGTTGTAGCCGAACACCTGCTTGATGTACCGGAACGGATGTTCCACTTTTGAGCGGATGCTGGCTTTGATTTTCTCGGCCTTCAGCTTGTCAGCATCTAGGGTTTTCCGTGAACCCGGGCGCTTGGCGATGAACCAAGACACATTTTTACGGTGCTTGTGCTCGCCTCGCTTTTGTATGCCGAGGTAGCCGGCATCACCAAAGACTCGACGTTCTTCGCCGTGCAGCAATTTTCCGGAGGGCACAATGTCATGAACGTTGGCTGCGGTGGTATCGATGCTGTGGATCAGGCCCAGCGTGTCGTCGACACAAATGTGCATCTTCATGCCGAAGTGCCATTCGTTGCCCTTTTTGGTCTGGTGCATCTCTGGGTCGCGCTTGCCAGAGCTGTGTAAGCGCCGTTAAACCGACCCACTTGCCCTAACCGTATTGAGCCACTTTTTTTGAAGCAGGCAGCTCCGCATTCCAGGGCAAGAGTGTTTCGAGTTGTTCGAGGGTCACTGCATCGGCGATGTGCGTCAGCACATGATGGATATAAGCCGACGGCTCCAGTCCGTTGGCTTTGGCCGTTTCGATGAGCGAGTAGCAGGTGGCGCTGGCGTTGGCGCCCTGCGAGGTATCTGCGAACAGCCAGGCCTTTCGGCCCAGAGCGAACGGACGGATGGCATTTTCGGCACCGGCGTTGCTGATCTTCAGATCGCCGCGTTCACAGTAGCCCACCAGGGTATCCCACTGGTTCAGGGTGTAGTCCATGGCCTTGCGGGTGAGCGAGCCTTTCAGCACCTTGCTGGCGTTTTTCTCCAGCCAGGCCTTGAAGGCGTTCAGCCGCGGCAGGCTTTTTTCCTGGCGCACCCGATAGCGCTCGGCGTCACTCAGTTCGTTGGCGGCTTTCTCGACGGCGTACAGTTTACGGATATGGCTGAGGGCCACATCGGCTTTCGAGGGCTGGCCTTTTTTGCCCTTGGCTGGCGCAGCCCGGGAGGCTTCCACGAACTTGCGTCGGGCATGATCCCAGCAACCGATCCGGGTCAGGCCGTTTTCACGGCACACTTGCCCGTAGCCGGAATAGCCATCGGCTTGCAGGATGCCCTGGAAGTGATCCAGCAGACGCACCGGCACCTGGCCGCCACGGGATGGGTCATAATCGAACAACACCGAGGGTTTACCGGGTGGCCCGCCCCGGGTCACCCACATCCATTTGTCCGATTGAGCCCTTTTGCCATCTTCCTTGAGCACCTGGATCCGGGTTTCATCGGCCTGAAGGTAGTCACTGCCGTTCTGGGTTTCCCGCATCAAGGTCATCAGCGGTTTGAACACGTCGTTCAGGCGGATGATCCAGTGGGCCATGCTGGTGCGACTCACCTCGTGGCCCAGGCGCTTGAGCATTTGCTCCTGACGGTACAGTGGCAGGCCATCGGCGTACTTGGACGTAATCAGATAAGCCAGCAGTGACGGTGTGGCAATGCACTTGCCCAGCGGGTGTGTAGACCGGGCGGCCGCGATAACGCGCTCTTCGCCGTCCTGCTCGAACACGGCCTTTTCCTGCCAGTACTCCAGGACTTTCAGTTGGGCCGGGATGTACTCCAGCTCTTCCTTCACTTTGGTGAAGAAGGTCTTGCTGGCGCCGGCTTTCTCGTCGTCGCTGAGGGTTAGCTCAATACGCTCACGCAAGAGCGTGTCGGAGAAGCCGCGTTGGCGTCGCTTGTGGGAACGGGGTGGCGCATCGGCTTCTTCCACATCGTCAGGGAGTTCGTCGCGTAGTTCGTCAATCGCCACTTCCAGCTCGGCTTCATCGAACAACACGATCTGGTTGGGCTGTTTTTCACTGCTTGCGGCGAACTGCTGGATCTTCTTGTGGCGCAGCAGCTCTTCGAGAATGGCGATGTAATTGTCGCGACGCTGGAGGGTCTCATCATGCTGCTGCAACTGACTCTGCAGAGCCGCTTCTTTCGCGGCCAGTTGTTCCTGCAAATCGTTGATAACCGCCGCCATTTCAGCGGGCGAAAGACCGCTGAAATCGGGTGTTTTGGGCGTGTTATCAGGCGTTGTTTTCAGGGCGAAATTATAGCAAAAACAATGCCCTGACACACTCAAAAATGCTACCCAATGCTCTCGTAATGCAGCGTTTTATGGCCCTGAAGTAGGGTGATGTCGTAGCCGTCCAGCAACCAGTTGATCTGCTCGCCGTTTAGCGGCATCAGCTCATCCGACGGGCCCGGCCATTTAAATTTTTCCTCGGCCAGGGACTTGTAGTAAAGCACAAAGCCGTTGTCTTCCCACATCAGACACTTGATCTTGTTGCGCTGCCGGTTGGTGAAAGCGTAAAGCACGCCGGAGAACGGACTGTGCCCCAGCTCCAGCTCGACAATCAGCGCCAGGCCATTGGCCTGCTTGCGGAAATCGATGGGCTGTCGATACAGGGTAAGCGTTCATTCCACGACGTAGTTGACCTACTTTATGCTTCTGTGATTCCTTAATAACTCCTGCTAGTCCTTGTACTTTGTCT
>JABXHG010000100.1 GCA_013393545.1 Alteromonadaceae bacterium
CGTGCCCGGCGACAGTGGTAGCTGGCGGATGTGACCTGAGCGAGCAGGGCGGCAGTGACATGGGTACGGCCAAAGACGGTGCGGCCGCCAAACCGGAGAACGCAACCACGATTATGTTAAAACCGGCGGGTATGAGCCAGCTGAAGGGAACTAACCTTTCTTTTGGCGCGGCGGTTCTGGACATTAAGGCCAAGGCCAAGACCAGCAGTATTGAGTCAAGCAACCAGGTTGGCGCCCCTGTCTCAAACAGTAATGGTGGTGATATTGCAGACCCGGCTTATCTGCCCAACATTTATATGACCCATGAGCTGAATGATTCAGTGGACGTGGGCTTTGGCATCCATGCGCCATACGGACTGGCTGCTGACTATGATGATGACTTTGCCGGTCGCTTTTTGGGTGATAAAACCGAGTTGACGGCCATTTCATTTACGCCTGCCATTTCTGTCAATAATGGTCAGGGGCTGTCCATGGGGTTGGGCCTCAACGTGATGTATGTTGAAGGTAAGCTCACCAAATTTATGGATAACTCGGGCGCTATTGCCCAAGCGCAGGCAGAGGGCGCCCCGGTGGTGCCAGGAACACCATCGCAAGGTTACGCCGATATTGACGGCGATGATATTGGGGTTACCTTCCAGGTTGGCTTCCTGTACGAGCTGAACGAGCGGACTCAGTTCGGCCTGAAAGCCCAGACAGGTACAGAACTGGAGCTTAAAGGTGATGCGAAGTTTACAGATGTTGCTGTTCCCGTACCGGGCGTAGGTGTTGCAGCGATTGACTCGACTGAGCCTGCTAGGGTTCCGCTGGCAATCCCTGAAAGCATCAGTGCTGGCCTGCGTCACAAGTTAACCGACGACGTTACTGTACTGGCAGGAGCGACCTACTCCCGGTGGAGTCGCTTTGAAGCTCTGGATATCTACGGGCGCGACCCCAGCGGAACATTGACCAGCCAAAGTCCGGGCGGTGCGCCTGGCAGTAATCAGATTACGCATATTCCTGAAAAATGGCAGAATACGTGGCAATTCAATGTGGGTGGTATCTGGCAGGCAACGCCTGAGTGGGCGTTGAAAGCCGGGTATGCCTGGGATGAGTCACCCGTTGATAAGTATGTTACGGCCCGTATCCCGTCCAGCGATCGTCACTGGCTGACACTCGGTGCACAGTGGAAGTCTGTTGACAGTGGATGGACCGTTGATGCAGCCGTGGGCACCTTGCTGTTTAAGGATGACCCCAAAGTTGACGACAGAGAGTATAAGCTGACTGCGAATGGGACAGAGCCAAAGGCTTCCGCTGGAGCAACGTCGTATGAAGCAGAGTACGATCTTAGCGCCTGGAGTGCCTCCCTGCAGATCAGTAAGGCCTTCTAAAAATAGCCAAACCAGCTGACAAAAAAACGCCCGGTAGAATTAACTCACCGGGCGTTTTTATTTAGTTGGCCTGATCCCAGTTATCCCCCCCGCCGGCTTCTTACCACAGCAGCCCCGCCCGTTCCGCCGCCCCCGACCACTGTTTGACCAGGTCCTCCCCGATCCCCCCTTCCGCACTCCCTTTTT
>JABXHG010000101.1 GCA_013393545.1 Alteromonadaceae bacterium
TTGGAAGGAGCGATCAGATCCGCCCCGGCCTGAGCTTGAGAGACAGCCGTCCGGGCCAAGACTTGCAAAGATTCGTCATTGACGATCTCCCCGTTCTCCACCACACCACAATGGCCATGATCTGTATATTGACAAAGACAAGTATCCGCCATCACATACAAATCAGGATACCGCTGTTTCACTTGGCGGATGGCCCGCTGCACAATCCCCTCATCGGCATAGGCTGAACTGCCACAGGCATCCTTCTCCTGGGGTACCCCGAACAGAATGATCGAGGGAATGCCCAGTTCCACCACTTCATCCACCTCTTCGTCCAGGCGATCGAGGGAAAAGTGAAACACTCCGGGCATGGAAGGGACTTCTTCTTTAATATCACTCCCCTCCACGGCAAAAATGGGATAAATAAAGTCATCCGGGGATACCTGGTGTTCCCGGACCATCCGGCGGATATTCTCTCCACTTCTCAGTCTTCGGTGACGGGCAAAGGGTTTCATATTGATTCCTCCTCCAATGAGATTATGGCAATTGAATCATGGCTTCAATCAGACCATCGATAGTATAAACCTTGGCAACCGCATCTACCTGCAACCCGTATTCTTCCGCTGTCTGTGCAGCAATCGGCCCGATACAGACCACCTGAATGCCATCGAGCCATGACATCCATTGGGATTCCACGTTACTGAGGGCCTTCACAAAATTGCGCACCGTTGATGCGCTGGTGAATGTTATAAAATGGATCTCTCTCCGTTTCAACATCCCGGCCACCTCCCCGATTCCCTGAGAAGCGGGGAGGGTATCATATGCATCCACATCGGTCACCTGACAACCACAGTTCGTCAGCTCAGTGGCCAACAGTTTCGGGGCAATGTTGGCACGGGGAAGCAATATCTTTTCCCCTGGACTTACATGGGGTTTCAACGCCTCGATCAGATTTTCGGCCTGGTATGTTTTTGGAAGGATGTCTACCTGGAGACCCTTCTCTTCCAACGCTTGTGCCGTCTGAGAGCCCACCGCCGCTAACCGGGCCCGATGC
Organism: Alteromonadaceae bacterium; assembly: GCA_013393545.1. The sequence continues at coordinate 1,034 of JABXHG010000101.1, forward strand.
ATTCGCCGGATATCGATGCGCAGACGGTTCAAATGACGAAAGAAAAAGTCCACTCCATTCACACTGGTGAAAATCACCCAGTCAAAGGTCTCCAGACGACGCAGAGCTTGATCCAATAACTCCTGTTGTTGCGGCGGACGAATCTCAATCGCAGGAAATTCCACAGTCTCTCCACCGAGCCGACTGATTTTCTCCCTCATGGACTGATTTTGACCTTTCGCCCGGGTCAATAAGATCCGTCGTCCAAACAAAGGCTTTCTCTCCAACCAGGCGAGATTCTCTCTCGATCTGACCCCGTCTCCGAGGATCCACAGAGCAACATCATGTGACTCATACTCCTTTGTCACCCCACCGAGATAACCCGTCCACACTTTTTGTTCCATTCGACTTCCATTTTCAATCAGGGCCACAGGGGTATCGGGAGATAAACCGGCGTTCATCAGCTTCTCAGCCACCTGTTGAACCCCCTGTCCCTCCGGAAAAATGATCTGGGTACCGGTCGAATCGGCGACTCT
>JABXHG010000102.1 GCA_013393545.1 Alteromonadaceae bacterium
TCCACAGTCAGAAGGAAGCGCAATCTCCATAATCGCATTGTTGCACAGCTAACACTTGCCGGCTTTGTAGAATCTGTAGGCATGGATGCAATTGACCGGGAGATTTTGACTCTTCTGCAGCAAGACGGACGCGCGACGATGACTGAGATTGCGCAGAAGGTAAAGCTCAGCCTGTCTGCCTGCCACCGTCGCTTCCGGGACCTTCAAGCAACCGGCGTCATTCGTGGTTTTAGTGCCGACCTCAATCATGACTTGATGGGTTTTCCGTTTGAAACGCTAGTATTTGTCACCCTGCGCGAGAGCAACGGCAAAGCCGTGCTGGAGTTTGAAGAAGCCCTGGCCAAAATCCCTAATGTGGTGCAAGCCCACCGCCTATTCGGCGAGCCTGATTATCAACTGCTGGTGGCGGCGAAATCGAAGCTGCACTACCAGGAACTTTATGACCGCAAGCTATCCGTGCTGCCCGGCGCGGGGCGGCTGACCTCCACCATGGTGATGAAGACGGTGGTGGCGCACCATCCCCCTATTTAATAGGCCTTAAATTTTAATAACCCGTAAGTCCACTGGACTTACGCCAGCATTCCGCCGGAATGCGCAATCTCCAGGGCTTTCTCCCCCAGCATGACCACACCTAGTAGCAGCATGGCGACCCCAGCCACGCGGGTGGTGATATCTGCGAAGCGTGGCCGGGTGCCAATTACGCGGCCAAACGCAGAGCCGAGCAAGGCATAAAAAATTCCACCAATCACGATCCACACCGTGCCCAGCACAGCGAGCTGCACGGAGAGCGGCCAGGTACTAGATGTGTGCACAAACTGCGGCAAAATGGACAAAAAGAACAGCACGCCTTTGGGATTCAGCCCGCTGACCGCAGCACCACGAAGGATATAGCCCCAGGAACCGCCGGTTGGCACGACTGCCACAGTCCCGGTTTCTACTTGTGCCGTGCTGCGCAAGGTTTTAACCCCGAGATAAATCAGGTAGCCCGCGCCACCAATAGTTAGAGCAACAAGCAGGATGGGTGCGTTAGCCGCAATCGGGCCAAGCCCAAGCACGACAACAACAGTAATCACGACATATCCAAGCATCAGTCCGCCAACAGCCGGACCTACCACGCGGCCACGCACGCCCGCGGCAATGATGTACGCCCAGTCCGGGCCCGGAACGGCAATCAATGCCAACGACAGCGCCGCGAATGCCATGATTACGCTTGTTTCCACAGTATCTCTCCTTCAAGTTTCAGCTTGCTTAACTGGGAAAACTCTACGGCGAAAGCCGCGCAATCTGCTCCCTACTTTCAAGCGCAGACAAAGCAATTGCGGAAGATTTATCGCACTAATGCCCGCGGGGCGCAAGATTCTTCCGGCGCCAATAAAGAGGGCGCGCATAAGCTGTGCCACACAGGACAAATCGGCGAGAGAAATCACTTCAACATTTAAGTGACAAATCAACAATCTGAGGTAGACTACACGCTATGAAATCATTTGGCTTTTTAAGTTTCGGTCACTACGCACTAGGCAACAACAAACCTAACG
>JABXHG010000103.1 GCA_013393545.1 Alteromonadaceae bacterium
GTACTCCAAGGTCTAGCTGGTGCGCTCCTTGTCCCCGTCGGGCGGTTGGCAGTGATCCGCGGTACCGACCCCAAAGACTTGCTTGATGCCATCGCCTTTTTGACCTGGCCGGCACTAGTAGCTCCCGTCATCGCGCCGGTACTCGGCGGACTCATCACCGACACCATTGGTTGGCGCTGGATATTCTTCCTCAACGTTCCATTGGGCATCATCGCCGTTATCGCCGGATTATTCATCTTGCCTAAAGACTCCGGAACCCAGGCAGCAAATAACCAACAAGTGCAACAACCGCAATCAGCAGGTCGTCGCTTTGATGTCATTGGCTTTATCGGTGTCGCCATCATCATGGTCGCACTGACAATCAGCGCGGAGCTTCTCACCCGCGAATTTGAATATCGAGTGCTCTTCGCAGCTGGCCTAGCTCTGGTGGCATTGCTCGTGACGGTCTTCGTGGCTTACTGGTTGCGCACTCCGGGCAGGCTCTTTGATCTTAGTGTGCTGCGGGTGCCGTCATTTCGTGTTGGTAATTCCTCGGGTAGTGTCTACCGGCTGGTCATTACCGCGGCACCATTTATGTTCACATTGCTGTTCCAACTTAACTTTGGGTGGTCCGCCACCATGGCCGGTGTGATGGTGGTTGCGTTATTCGCTGGCAATGTGGGCATCAAGCCTTTCACCACGCCAATCATCCAGGCCTTTTCATTCAAACCGGTGTTGGTGTTCTCCAATGCGGCGGGGGCACTGGTGCTGGGGTCATTCCTCTTTGTCCATGCCGAGACACCGCTGGTAGTAATAGCCGCATTGCTGTTTGTCTCAGGGGCGCTGCGCTCTTTGGGCTTTAGCGCCTATAACACACTGCAGTTTGTAGACATCGGCCCAGAACAAACCACCAACGCCAACGTACTATCGGCAATACTGCACCAACTCGGGATGTCATTAGGCATCGCGGTCGGCGTCATCGCTATATCGCTTGCACCAACCTTTCCGTGGGCATTTCCCATCGCAGCCGCGCTGTTTATTGTTCCTCTTATCGGCGCGGCAGCACTACCGCCAGGAAGCGGCGAAAGCGCTTTGGCAACGAAAATGACAACCTCACGCAAGTTCAAGAAAGCGTCGCAGAAGACAACACAGGAAACAACCTAGAAAACTACTTAGAAAGCGATTGAAAACAATGAATGTTCGTATTGGATTGGTTGGCTATGGAACCGGTGGCCGTTATTTCCACGCGCCTTATATTGTAGCTTCGCCGCACTGTGAACTGATGGGTGTTGTTGCTCGTTCGCAGGAGAAGAAGGCAGCGGTAACGGAGGATTTTCCTGATCTGCCGACGATGGATTCTCTGGCAGAGCTGGTGGAATTAGGCGTGGATGCCGTGGTGATTTCCACGCCGCCGCACACGCGTAGGGAGCTGGTTTTAGAAGCGATTGCAGCGGGCGTAGCGGTGGTAGCTGATAAGCCATTCGCCCCAACTGCGAAGGCTGGGCAAGCGCTTATTAGTACCGCCGCGAAGGC
>JABXHG010000104.1 GCA_013393545.1 Alteromonadaceae bacterium
GGTCATGCCACTCGACACCAAGGTCGGTATACTCTGTCATTGCCAATCTCCATCAAGACGAATGCGGCTTCTTACTCACGCGTTTTTGTTTAATTCCTCGATTCAGAATGCCCGCGATATACTTCCCCACGCACTACCCTGGTGGCGAGTTTCCAGAGCAATATACTCCCCAAGCCACTGGTTCCAGTAAAACTCCGTACCAAACTCTTCACGCCAGCACCAGAGGCGACGACTGTACTGCTGGAGCGGATATTCATGACTGAAACCCATGGCGCCATGGGCCTGATGAGCCAGTTGTGCCACCTTACCTGCAGCCTCACCGGCAACTGACTTTGCCGTCGCAATTGCCACTAAAATATCGCCCAGTTCACCGCTCGGCTGCGAAACTGCGCGGTCGGCTTGCTCAATCGCCGCGTTGGCCAGTGCGCTTTCAGCAGCTATGTCCGCGACGCTATGCTGAATTGCCTGAAACCGTGACAAAGGGCGTCCAAACTGGTTGCGCTCCTGGACGTAATTTGCCGTCAACGCAACTATATGCTCCATGGCTCCGGCAATCTGGTGAGCCCGTACAAGCGCCGCAAAGCCGCGTACCATCTGAAGTGATACACCTTCACTTACAGCAGATGATGTCAGTGGTTCCGTGCCATCCAGAACAACGGTGTTGCGAGGTTCCCCAGCCAAACTGCTTCCCTGTCTGACATCACACGCCTCAACGGCAACGATAGCCATAGTAAGCTGCCTTGCTTCCAGGCAGGGAACAACCAGTTGTGATACCTCAGACGCAAACGCCACAGCGTTTACTTCACCGCTTAAACGGCCATCTTCAAGTTCAGGTAACGTACCCATGGACAGAGCAAAACTGCTGCTCTGCTCTGTGCTTGCCATGTCGGCCTGCGCCAAGAGCCAATTAGCAGTCAACCCCCCGGCAAGCGGTACAGGTAAAGCATAACCTGCTGATTTTCGGATAAGTGACAGGCCCAGGCTGGTGGAACCTCCCATTCCGTCCAAAGTTTCCGGAGCCCAGACCAGCAACAGGCCGGACTCCTGAAGGGCGCGCCATAACCCATCGGGAAACTGACCATCCTCCGCACTGTTAACAGCCTCAGCGCTGCAGTGATCGGAGAATATGCGTTCCGCAGTTTCAAGAATTAGTTGATCTGACTGCTCCATTGAGTGCCTCTCGCCTTCAGGTGTTACCTGTGTTTTTCGTAATCCGGGTTATCATTGGATGTTTTCAGCGTAACCCCAAACCTCGCGCAATGATCCCCTTCAGTATTTCATTAGTACCGCCCCGTAACGTAAACGAGGGCTGCCGCAGGAGACTCTCTGACAATAAACGCTGAAGATCGTCATCCCCCTGCTGATCCATCGCGATTGGCCAGAACTCCCTCAGTTTTTCAACAAGCTCTTGCTCAAACCGGGTACCCAGTTCTTTAACAATAGCGGCCTCTATATCAGGGGATTCGCCGTTCTGTAAGAGCGTGGCAACACCGAG
>JABXHG010000105.1 GCA_013393545.1 Alteromonadaceae bacterium
AAGAGGGAGAACCCCAGTGCTTAGCGTCCATGGGCGCAAGCCTGCGGCAGTCGTTGTTGAGCCGGTTGCTCGCGCGTTCCTCAAAGTAGGTCTGACTCCCAATGCTGTCACCCTCATTGGCACTTTTGTCACCATTGCCATCACGGTGACGCTGATTCCAAGTGGATATCTGTTCGCGGCAGCTATATTCTCCGGGCTGTTCGCTGCTTTTGACATGGTTGATGGGACCATGGCGCGGTTGAGCGGCGGGGGCACGAAGTTCGGAGCAACGCTTGATGCCAGCTGCGACCGTATTACCGACGGCGCATTGTTCGCTGCCATCATTTGGTACTTGATTTATCAGGACAATGCCCACCCGGCCACCATTTTCGCAGCCCTCGTGGTGCTGGTGACCTCGCAAGTTATTTCCTATGTCAAAGCCCGCGGCGAGGCTTCAGGTTTCGCTATGGTCGGCGGTCTGATCGAACGCCCGGAGCGCCTCATCCTTGGCCTGGTTGGCATTGGTTTGGAAGGTCTTGGCGTGCCATATATCCTGCCAATCTGCTTGTGGGTCTTGGCCGTAGGTTCATGTTTCACCGTCTACCAGCGCCTCATGTTGGCTTTCAAACAGGACCAGCACCAACAGTCCCAACAGCGAAAGCCCGGTGGCGGCGCAAACCCCGCGAGTCCGGCCTGAGAGGATAAATGTTTAGCAAAGAAGACATCTCTGCGGCCGGCTACCTAGCTGGGTGGTCCGTGGTGAAGCACTTGCCGTTGCCGTTTGCACGGTGGGTTTTTGACAAGGTCGCAGACAAAGTCTCTGACAATGGCAAGGGGATGGATCAGCTTCGCCGTAACCTCGCCCGCGTGGTGGGGCCGGAGAATGTCACCGCAGAGTTGGTGCGCAATTCCATGCGCTCTTATATGCGGTATTGGATGGAGGCTTTTCGGCTTCAAACCATTCAAAAAGATCCAGGCCTGCACCGTCAGCTTTTAGTAGGGTTGGAGGGCAGAGAGCTTATCGATGCCTCCTTGGCCTCTCATAAAGGCACCATCCTGGCTCTGACCCACAGTGGCAACTGGGATATGGCCGGGGTTTTCTTGGTTGGCTATGATGGGCCGTTTACCACGGTGGCTGAAAGGGTCAAACCTGAAAGGCTTTTTGAAGCCTTCGTGGAATACCGCGAGTCTTTGGGCTTTAAGGTAATTGCCTTGACCGGCGGGGAGCAGCCGCCTTTTGAACAACTGAAAGAAGCGCTCAACGCTGGTGAAGCGGTGTGCTTGCTGTCTGAACGTGATTTAACCCGCAGCGGGGTGGAAGTAGATTTCTTTGGTGAGCCCTGCAATATGGCAGCGGGACCCGCGTTGCTTGCGCAAGAAACCGGAGCTAATCTTCATGCCGTTCACTGCTTCTTCGATGACTCCACGCCTGGCTGGGGCATGACGGTCTCAAAACCGATTGAGGTCACGGACACGCAAGCCACAACGCAGCGTATCGCGCATGCCTTTG
>JABXHG010000106.1 GCA_013393545.1 Alteromonadaceae bacterium
GAGTCGCTTCAGGTGTACTGCATACCGTTCTGATGTAAAAGGGAATTAATTAAAGGCAGATTTAAATTTATGGCGGAGGAGGTGGGATTCGAACCCACGGAGGGCGTGAACCCTCGCCGGTTTTCAAGACCGGTGCAATAAACCACTCTGCCATCCCTCCGACTTGGTGCGCATATTACCAGCTTTCCTTTGGAAGTCAATGCCTTTAGTAAAGTCTTAGCCCCACCCGGGTGATCATGTTGCCATCCATTTCACTGACTACCCATTGAATACCGTGCCAGTCCACGTCATCCCCAACAACCGGATGCCCACCAACTCGCAGCGCCATGAATTCGCCCAATGTCATGCCCGGTGTGCCTGAACTTAACGTCAGGCCATAGGCTTCAGCCACGTCCTGCATTTGAGCACTACCTTCAAGAGTAAAGGCACCAAAGAATGCCCGCTCCTGCTTGAGCTTGGCATCACCGTTAAACAGTCGGTTAAGCGCCACGATATCTTCTTCACGCCCGATCACGCAGAGTATATCGCCAATTTTCAATCGCGTATTACCCTTGGGATGCAGCATGGCCCGCTTGCGAAACAGCGATGAAATCAGTGCGCCGGAAGGAAACCGCAGCAGGCGAATGGGCACATCATCGAGATCCTGGTTTTCTACTTCATAAACAAACATCTCGAAATCATTTTCCGGCAGAATACCCAACGGCCCACGGCGGTTGGGCGTGGTGCCATTGGGAATTTCCACTTTCATCCAGCGCGCGACCCAGGCAAGCGACCCGCCCTGTATCAGCAGCGACATCAGTACCACGGCAAATGCCACGTTGAAATATAGCGCTGCATTTTCCACGCCCCCGATCAGCGGAAAAATGGCCAGCACAATGGGGACTGCCCCTCTTAACCCGACCCAGGCAATAAAAAGCACTTCACGGGTGCGAAACTTGAAAAACGGCTTAATCACCGCGAAAACCGCAATGGGACGCGCCACAAAGATCAGTGCCAGGGCGACTATAGACGCCGGCAACGCCACTTCCCACAGCTGGCTTGGGGTGACCAGCAGGCCCAATACCAGAAACAGGCCGATCTGGCTTAGCCATGCCAGGCCATCATGAACAGGCAAAATGCAGCTGAGATGGCGACCCGGCTGGTTGCCAATCATCAGCCCGGCAAGATAAATCGCCAGAAACCCGCTACCACCCAGTACACTGGTCAAGCCAAAAACGCTGAAACCAAGTGCCAACGCCAGCATGGAATAGAGCCCGGGCGCCAGATCCAGCCAGCGCAGCAGTTTGGCACTGACCCAACCGCCACCCACGCCCACGGCGAGCCCAATACCAAACTGGGAGATAAAAAACAGAACCGTTTCGGTAACGCCACCAATATCCCCCCTCAGTATTTCGACCAGCATGAGCGTCAGAAAAATCGCCATCGGGTCGTTGGTGCCCGACCCGATTTCAAGCCTTGCCCCTACCCGCCCATCGAGATTAACCCCGCGCCCCC
>JABXHG010000107.1 GCA_013393545.1 Alteromonadaceae bacterium
CTGGAACGGTCCGGCGCCAACGCCATTCAGCTCGAAGACCAAACTTACCCCAAGCGTTGCGGCCACCTGCGAGGTAAAACCCTGGTGAGCAGCTGCGAGATGATCGGCAAAATCAAAGCAGCCTTGGACGCGCGAAACAATGACGATACTTTGATCATTGGCCGCACCGACGCCATTGCTACCGAGGGCATAGATAGAGCCCTTGAGCGGGCAAATGCCTATTATGAAGCAGGTGCGGATGTGGTGTTTGTAGAGGGGATTCGCTCGGCGGAGCAGGTTGAGCAGGTGATGGGCCATTTCGAGCAGCGAGTGCCGGTAATGGCAAACATGGTTGAAGGAGGTGACACCCCGCTTCAGGACGCGGCTACCCTGCAGGCTATGGGCTTTTCTCTGGTGATTTTTCCGGGTGCTCTAGTCCGGGCTTTCACCCATATGGCGTCCGAGTTTTTTGCCACCCTCAAAGCGGACGGCACTACTGACAATTTCCGTGATCGTATGCTGGACTTCAGGCAACTTAATGATTATCTGGGCACCCAGAATATGCTGGAGCTGGGCCAGAAGTACGAAGACAGCTCGCGCTGAGCCTGCTGACAATCCGAATTTGGGAGAAATATTATGATGACGAGCGACAAGACCGCAAAAGAGATTTTCCACGAGGTAATGCAGAATCCCCAGAGGGTTCCATTCGGCTTCGGCAAAAAGGCCATTCTACTCAACGTTGACCCGCAAAAAGCCTATCCCAGCACAGACATCTACAAAACCGGCTATGAGACGGACCCTCGCCAGCTTGAGTATATTAATGCGCTGACCCAACGTTTTCGCACCATGAACTGGCCGGTGGTCTGGACTCACGTGGCATTTCTGGACTCGGCAGAAGACGCTGGCGTCTGGGGTACTCGCACTGACACTCCGGATTCGCTGCAAAACATCAAATACGGCTCTGACCGCACGGCTTTCGACGAGCGGGCGGACGTCGATCATTCGACGGATGTCATCTACACCAAACGCATGCCGTCAGCCTTTTTTGAAACTCCTCTGCAGTCTCTGATGGTCTGGCACCAGGTAGACACCGTGATTATAACGGGCGGCTCCACCAGCGGCTGCGTCCGTGCTACTGCGGTTGAAAGCTTATCGCGTGGATACCGAACTATCGTCCCGGAAGAATGCGTAGCTGATAAGCATGAAAGCTATCACTACGCGAACCTGACCGACCTGCATCTGAAGTACGCCGATGTAATGAAAGTACAAGATGTGCTGGGCTGGCTTGACGAGCAAATCGCTAAAAAAGACTGACGGCACAAAAACAGAACAGCACGGTGGGGCCCTTGATGCTCCACCGACTATCCTTACCCGAAGGAGCTAGAGGCGGAACCTTATGAAAGAAAGTCTTGGCGTTTACGATTACTGGCCCTACAAAGACCGTCCGAAAATCCAGTGGCCAAATGGGGCCAAGGTGGCACTGTG
>JABXHG010000108.1 GCA_013393545.1 Alteromonadaceae bacterium
CGAAGGTTTTGAGAAGGCCATGAATGATGACTTCTCTGTTCCGAAGGCTTTGGCGGAAATTCACGTTGCTGTTCGTGAGGGCAATAAGGCCCTTTCTGCTTCCGATGAGCAGACTGCACAAAAGCTTGCTGAATCCGTTCGCCGCATGGCTGAGATTTTAGGTTTTGACCCATTGAGTAATCAGTGGGGAGCCGGTGAATCTGATGATTCCGCGGCTTTGGAGGCGTTAGATGTTTTGGTTCAGGCTGAACTTGCACGTCGCGCTCAAGCTCGTGCAGAAAAGAACTGGGCTGTTGCTGATGAAGTCCGCGATCGTCTCGCTGAAGCAGGAATTACGGTGACTGATTCTGCTGATGGCGCTAAGTGGTCGCTGAATTAAACCACCTTTAAGGAGAAACACACTATGGCACGTACGCACGGCCGCGGCGGCGCAGGTCCCCGTAAAACCAATAAGAAGGGTGCTATGAAAGGTACCGGCGGCCAGCGCCGCAAGGGGCTTGAAGGCAAGGGTCCTACGCCAAAGGCAGAGGACCGCGTTTACCACGCTAAGCACAAGGCGAAGCTGCAGCGCCAACGCCGCGACTCCGGACGCCACGAGAAGGAAACCGCGGAGATGGTCGTTGGCCGCAACCCGGTCATCGAGTGCCTGCACGCGAAGGTTCCTGCAACCAGCCTCTACATCGTGCAGGGCACGCGTAACGATGAACGCCTGTCCGAAGCCGTAGCCATCGCCAATGCTCGCAACCTTCCTATCTTGGAAGTACAGCGCCACGCCATGGATCAGATGACCGGCAACGGCATGCACCAGGGCATTGGCTTGCAGATTCCGCCGTACAAGTACGCCGATGTGCATGACTTGATTGCGCGGGCAGCCGACAAGCCAGAACCAGGCATGTTCGTTATCTTGGACAACATCACCGACCCACGTAACTTAGGCGCGGTTATCCGCTCCGTTGCTGCTTTCGGCGGCGACGGCGTGATTATCCCAGAGCGTCGCTCAGCATCCGTGACCGCAGTAGCATGGCGCACCTCCGCGGGTACCGCAGCGCGTCTGCCCGTTGCGCGTGAGACCAACATGACCCGCACCGTGCAGGAATTCCAGAAGAACGGCTACCAGGTCGTTGGTCTGGATGCCGGCGGTGAGCACACGCTGGATACCTACAAGGGCGGCAAAGACCCAGTTGTTATTGTCATCGGTTCTGAAGGCAAGGGCATCTCGCGTTTGGTCAAAGAAAACTGCGACGTTATCATGTCCATCCCAATGACCAGCTGGGTAGAATCCCTCAACGCTTCTGTCGCCGCCGGCGCGGTTCTCTCGGAGTTCGCCCGCCAGCGCCGCGTCGCTGCGCAAGAAAACTAAAGTTTTTTGCATAATTCTCGGGAAGCCAAACTGGCTTTTCTGAGCCGAAAATGGCTTACCTGTGGATAACTTGACCGTC
>JABXHG010000109.1 GCA_013393545.1 Alteromonadaceae bacterium
GACCGCTATCGAAGCCCGACGCCCGACACGATTGAAGATGTACAGACAATCAGTACATCAGACCTTGAGACGGCGCTGGGCTCATCTCCTGCGCCTGTCATCATCGATGTCATAAATTCAGAGTACCGGGCATCGCGATTCATCGAGACCGAGCCACACTACTCGGTTCCTGGCGCACACTGGCTGCCAAATACCGGCCGTGGCAAGCTGGAGCAGCAATGGCTTGATTATCTTGTCAGCAATACTCGCGAGCTAACCCACAGCCAGTACGACTATCCGGTAATCGTTATGTGTAAATCAGACTGCTGGCTTTCATGGAATGCAGTCCAGCGTCTCAAGGCCGCAGGCTTCACCCATTTGTTCTGGTACAAAAACGGAATAGATTCTTGGCAAAACGCTGGCCTTCCGGTGGAAGTCGTCACCCCGGTACCACCTGGATTCTGATTATGGGAATTACACAAGCGCTTGCCCTAACCGCCGTGATGATACTGGCTGCCATAAGCCCCGCCGGGGCGACAGCCGCCACAATCGGCGATAAAGGCATTGCAGCGTTGCGAGATTGCCAGTTACACAGTGACGATGAAGCGCGGCTTGCATGTTTTGACCGCACAGCCGCTCACTATTTAAGTTTTGACTTTCATGGCAGCGGCCGGGAACACACACCGAGTTTTCAAAGCGAAGAAGGTTTCCGGCTTGAGTTTCACAGTGAAAGCGTGATTTTTGTGGTTTACGTGTTCAATGCCGATAATAACGAATTGGTGAATACCTACAGTTCCGGCCCGGGTGAAGGTGAAATTAACGTGCGTGAGGGCGGCCGCTTTTACATTGAGGTAAAAGCAACGGATTCCTGGAAGATCCGGGTTCGCCAACTGGCGACGTCCAACTGACTGCCCCTTACCAAATTACTACTTTAGTGCCGGTTTTTTGATGCAATGGTCGCATTCATTTCATGGCGCCACTGGCGTGTAATGGTATAACTATAAAAACAAACAGAAGGGGCCTGTCATGCTGAACGAACCCAGCACCATACCTGCGCCGGAAAACAGCTATCATTGGCCGGAACCACTTTCCGCTACTGACGATAAACAAGCAGGCATGTTCATGGAGCCAACGTATAAAATTCTGATGGCAGATGAGCACCCGCTATTTCGGGAAGCGATCAGCAGCGTGCTTGCCTCAGCGGTTGATGGCAGCGAAGTTCTGCAAAACGATGATCTTGAAAGCGCTCTTCAGGTCACGCAGGAAAACGATGATATCGACCTGATTTTACTGGACCTGAATATGCCAGGCATGAATGGGCTGAACGGACTCATGACACTGCGCAACGAAGTACCTACTATTCCGGTGGTGATTGTCTCGGCAGAGGAAGACAAGCAGATAGTACTGCAGGCGATTACCTAT
>JABXHG010000011.1 GCA_013393545.1 Alteromonadaceae bacterium
GGCTTTGTAGCCGGCGTAATCGTCACACACCAGCTTGCCTTGCCAGTCGCCCAGGAAGGTGCGGGCGTGTTCGCCCGCCCGGCTGGGGGCGAAGTCGTAAACAGTGGCTTTCAGGTCCGAGAACGGTGTGGTGCAGTACGCCCAGACGTAGGCCTTGAAGAAAAGGGAGCAAGAAAGGGAGTGCCTGTCCATGAAAAAAAACCCAACTCGTCCTCATGCAACTTCGTGATCCGGCTACTGACCGGAATCCCAACGAAATCGTCAAACGGGAGATTATCCTTGAAGACGATTACTGGCCGGCGCTTACTGGTTTTGAGATCGGAAAAGTAAAACTCGCAAAGCAGCACGTCTCCGGGCTTCAGGTCCATACCTCGTCCTCGGCAACGTCTTGCCATTCGGGAATAGAATTGGCCGAATGCTCGGAAAACGCCTTTACGTCGCTACCCTCTTTGGGCTCTTCAACCATCACCACCACCCGGGCGTGAGTATTCTTGAGCCGAGCGTATTCCGGGGGGATTTTAACAACGCCGTCTTGAATGTCGGCTTCAAACTCAATTGCGTACATACGGACCTCATGACCGAGCCTTTAACTATAAACGGTATCATAGCACCCACACACCCGGCAGCGGAACGAGTGCCCGGCTCACGCCCCGCTCAATGCGACGCCGCCCGCGCAGGCGGGTTTCCGGCGCTGGTGTTGGCCCAGGGTTTCCAGCCGCCGCTCATCATAATAGGCCGGGTCGGCCTCCAGGCCCTTGATAATCTCCGGCCGAGACAATAATCAACCCCGCCGCCTGTACCGTAGCAGCGTTCTCCCGCAGCCATGCCAGGCCACAGCCATCCGGCAACTCGATATCAAGCACGATCATCTCAACCCGTGCATGCTGCAGGCAATCATCGGCCTGCTGCAAGCTGGCCGCCTCATATACCACCCAACCCTGCAGCCGCAGATAGCTGGCCAGCGCTTCCAGAGTCTCGGATTCATCTTCAATTAACAGTACATGCATAACCGGGAAACAAGCCTGCGGAAAACTGCAACTTACCAAACGGAAAAACAAAAATCCGGAATGTCAGTTTTTACTGGATCAACGATCTGGAAAGCGGCGTGTCACTGCAGGGCGTGGCGGCGTCCATTGCCCTGTCGGAAGAGGCCTCCGGGCAGCCACAGGGGCTGCCCTTTTTTATGCTTGCGTCAAAACGATGAATCAGTGCTTGTCTTCAATGCGTAGCCGAGCGATCTCATCGAGTGCCATGCCGGTTGCCTCGGCAATCTGTTCATCACTCAGCACACCGAACGCCAACAAATGACGGACGGTTTCACGCTTTTCTTCCAATGCACGTCGCTCCGCTTCTCGACGCTCTTTTTCACGCCCTTCTTGAAGCCCTACCTGGCGTTCTTTCTCACGCTCCAGGCGTTCAACGGTATTGATATAAGGCATGTGTTTTTCCTCCTGTATGGTGTAGACCGCCTGTACGAACTCCGGCTCTAAACCTCTCGGCAACTGAATCATCCAATCAATGATGTTAAACAGCCGAATAATCTCATCACGCTGATAACCCCGCTCAAACAACATTCGTGTCAGTGCAACTTTGGTATCTTTGCGTGATGCCCCATCCTTCACCCGCTTGGCCCTGATCTGAGCCATCACGACCAACGCAAACAGATTATCGCTGGTTTCCAGCTCTGCCCACCGTGCTTCCCAGTCAATCAGTTTAGCCATGGGGAAGGTGAAAATCACCCCGCATCCCCAGCGCTTATAATGAAACGTCGTTGGTCGGAAGCTCTTGCGAGTATCGGCCAATACAGCCAGGCTCACCACATCCATCCCGTAACGATCCCGCAGCCGGTACTGATACGTGTACATGCGCTCGGCAAAATCTTCTTCCGGCTCACCCTGTACCTCAACGTGGATCAGCACCCAGGTTTCGCTGCCATCTTTGGCGTAGACCTTGATGAGCTTGTCCGCGTAGCGCCGACCACTCTGCGCATCGGCCGTGATCTGCTGCAGTTCATTATCAAGAAAGCTGTAACCCTCTGACCAGTCTACTTGCTCATTAATCTCGGGGAACAACAAGCCAAGAAATTCTTCAAAATACGCCTCCAGCGCCATCTTCCAGGGGCTGTCGTGATCGGCTCGTCGATTTTCTTCCTGCTCGCTCATGATCTCTCCTGTTTCGACTACTCAATTCTACCACAGCGTCCCGAAGAGCCGCCGGGTCAGGCGTTGGTGCCAATCCGAGTAGAACGCGTACAGGCCGTCCAATTGAGCGGAAAAACAAAAATCCGGAATGTCAGTTTTTGTCAGCTAAAACGTGATTTTTTCAACCACCCTATTGTGACGCACTTTGATACACAACGAAAATCAAACCCTACCCAAAACCCGAACGCTATTTCGGATTTTTCTGAAAAACACGAACAACCCATAGCTTGAACAGAGAGATAAACATGGACAGTACAAGTATCACTAACGTCACCGCCTCCACCCCCAACGGCACTTACCGAGCAGACGACACCATTTCCATTCAAGGTAGCCTTCAAGGAAACAGTCACCGTCACCGGCACCCCAGAACTGACGCTGGAAACCGGCGACACCGACCGCGTGGCGACTTACGATTCCGGTTCAGGTTCAGACACCCTGACTTTTACCTATACCGTGCAAGACGGCGACACGCTGGCCATTAACAACAGGATGTACGTGACGGCAAACCCACTGAGCGATGAGCCGGATACTGAACTCCAGAAAGCGATGCTTGGACCCAGCTACTACCAGGTTGATCAATTGATCGTAGACTCGGCTGTGCTATCGCAGCTTGAGACAGTTAGCGATGGCAGTCACCGCGGAAGACTGATGTCTGAAAAAGCCAACTTTAATCTCTCGTCGGTGAAAGTAGAGGGCCACACCAACACACTGCGCACCAACCAAACCGAACTAAACCTGTCGAATGTATGGTCTCTGGAAAACATAAGCACCATCACCACCACCAATAGCAACGGCACTGTGTTCACCGGTTTTGAGAGCCGTGGCGAAACGTTCGTGGGTGGTGCCGGGGCAGACACCTTTGCCAACATGGATATGCTGGCTCGCACGTCTGCGACCAAGGTTAAAAACCCGGGCGATACCTTCACCGGCGCAAGAACTCACGTAATTCCTCCACAATCATTTCAGCAATGCCCGTCTTCGCTCTCTTTGCCTTCTACTTCTTTAACCAGAACATCAAGCACGATTTTGTAGCCGCTATGCAGCGTAAGTGCAATCACAGGCCATATTGCTGCGCTGAGCCAGAGGGTTGGCTCAGCGCCAAAGTAAGAGGACATAAGAGCTACAGATAAAGATATAAAAAGAGCGGGAACTCCGACCAACCTAAGCCAAAGCCCATTTTCCCTGCTGACTTTTTTATTTACCAGCGCACTGAGTGAGACATAATAAGTAAATGCACCAAGTAGGCCTGTGACAATAAGTGCTACTGCCATGCTAAAGCTCGCTGTATGCCAAGAGTCCACGGGCGGCAAGCTCTCGTTTCGCCATTTCTGATTCTTTTTTTGCCATAATATTTAGACCTGAAATAACAATAATGGCAGGTACACTCATCAGCCCTATACCGGATACCATTCGATTCTGAAAGCCTAGACGACGTGCAATTTCTTTGGTCAGTCCACTCTCCTTGAAGGGTTCAAGGACCTGCCTTGCTTGAGCTCTTATCCCATTCTTTGATGTGTAATAAACGGCTCCAGCTAATGCTCCCACAGTAACACTTGGTACCGACATTGGGTTCACTTGATCTGTAATAGTAGCTTTCATTTTTGAGAACTGAAAAAACTCCTGAAGCTCTTCGTCAGAAAGCGACCACATATACCAGTATGGCTGAACACTTTGATCTATTATAAGCGCCTGTAAGCGTTGAGTTATAAGGCCTCTTGGCACTTCATCTCTGATTAACCTGTTCACTTCAGCACGAGCCGAGGCCGGGAGATGCCTGAATACAGCAATTCCATTCAATATGGGGGTATACAGGTCTGGGGAGGCTGAGATCAAAGGTTGATAGCTTCTTAAGCCCATCAAATCAGCAAGAGCAAGTAAAGGAGAGTTCCGAAAATCAGAAGTAACGTAGCGATCAGTAGCTGCGGCGCTCATAACTTATTCCTTGTCGTAGTAGCTTGACGATCCTGTCGGCTAGTTAAGGATAATAGTCGCCGAGGCTTTATTTGGTGTCAATAGCTCCGAGTACAAAGATGGAAGCACTTCCTGTGCTATACCGCCCCAATTGATGGCCAGGCATCCCCCACAAGGCACCCAAGCGGGTAACTGTACAGAGCCGGCAGGCGTGGTAAGCTTGCCGGCTTACAGTCACCTCAAACCCGCAGACCCTGATGCAAACACAATTCCCCTACGTACCGGCCATTGACGGCCTGCGAGCCATTGCCGTGCTCGCCGTTATGGCATTCCACCTGGACCCTGCATTTCTCCCCGGCGGTTTTGCCGGCGTAGACGTTTTCTTTGTGATCTCCGGCTATGTAGTGGCCCGCTCCCTCATTGGCCGTGCCGATGAAAGCTTTGGCCGCTTCCTGCTCGGCTTTTATTCCCGGCGGGTGCGGCGCATTGTTCCGGCGCTGATTGTTTGCGTGCTGGCCACCTCATTGCTGACGGTGCTGTTCATACCAGATTCCTGGCTAAGCTCCACCACCAGCCAGGTTGGCCTGTTTGCGTTTTTCGGCCTCAGCAACCTGGCACTGGTCTGGTTCCAGGACGACTACTTCTCACCCCGTACCGATTTCAACCCGTTTGTACACACCTGGTCCCTGGGCGTGGAAGAGCAGTTCTACTTTGTATTTCCGCTCCTGATCTTCATCTGGTTCCGCTGGTTCCGAAAGCCCTCCGCCATGCCGGCCGGAGCGCTCATCAACAGCCTCATCCCGATACTCGCCGTCATTTCGCTGTACATTGCTTATCACATGGGCCAGCAGCGACCAGACTGGGCCTATTACATGCTCCCAGCCCGCTTCTGGGAACTGGCGGCCGGCGTGGTCCTGTTTCAGCTGCAGGCCCGGCAGAAACTCCCCACCCTATCAACCAGCCTGGCGAGCCTGTGCCTGCTGGCCGGGATCATACTGATGGCCGCCGGGTTTATCTGGGCCGATAAAAACGCCTTCCCCTACCCCTGGGCGGTACTGCCCGTGGCCGGCACCGTGCTGGCTCTCTGGGCCGTTTCAGGCACCGAAGGCCGCCCACTGCCACTGGCAAGCGTGTTCACCACAACGGTGGCCATTACCATCGGCAAACTGTCCTACTCGCTGTACCTATGGCACTGGCCGGTGTACACCCTGATGCGCTGGACCACCGGGCTACATACCCCCGCTTTAATGGGTACCGCTATCGCCCTTACCTTTATTCTGGCGGCGGTATCCTACCACTTCATTGAAACCCCGGTACGCCGGGCCCGCCCACTGGCACAGCCTGCGTGGCGCGCCGTTGCCGTGGGTGGCGTGGCCATCACCCTGTTCTGGGCAAGCGCCAACACACTCTTTGAAAACCGGGCAGACCTTACCCTGAGTACCACCGGCCAGACCGACCTCTGGTACCCCTACACCTACCCGGACGCTCCCGAGTACTACCCGGTAACCGGCAAACCCGAAGCCGCCCCCGCGCTTACCGGCCGCCAGATGTTTGTCACCGGGAACTCCCACACCGGTGCCTACACCACCATGGTAAAGCTGCTGGAACAGCGCCATGGCATAACCACACACCTGCATCAAACCGGCCACTGCGCGCTTGGCAATATGCTGTACCCCATTGAGCCACTGGCCGGATGCGAAACCACCGCCGACGATTACCTGAGTTTCCTGAAAGAACAGGCCAACCCCGGCGACATGGTCTTTCTGGCCTCCCTGCGCACCCATCGGCTATCCGACCAGTGGTACCGAAAACCACCGGAGCAGGTACTGGCCCACAGTCAGAGCCAGGCAGCGCTGGCTGACGTACAAGCGGCTCGCGAGGAAGCAAAACAACTGGTGAACGCTCTGGAAGACATGGGCCTGATCGTGCTGCTGGACTACCCCAAGCCCGTTCTCAAGGCCCCACCGTACCGTTGTTCAGACTGGTTCAACGGCGGCAACCCCATATGCACAGGCGACCTTGGCACCGCCCGCTCATTCATGGACCAACTCCGGGCGCCGGTCGTGCGCTCCATGCAGCAGCTTCGCGCCACTGCCAGCAACGTGTACCTTTGGGACCCCATGCCAGCACTGTGTACCGGGCACCAATGCGCACCTTTTGATAAAACCGGCCGCCCCCTGTTTTTCGACGGCGACCACCTGAGCGCGCACGGTAACCGGGTACTCTACTCCGGCTTTGAAGAACGGGTGCTGAGTGCGTACGCAGCCTGTGACACCTGCCCACCGGCGCCAGGAACCGTCATTCCCGATTTCGACAGCACCGTGCAAAAGGGTGAGCGAGTCACTTTTGAGGCAGGCTCACAAGGCCAGCAGTACCTTGGCAAGGGCTGGTCCAACCCTGAACACTGGGGGAACTGGACGGCCGGCAACACGGCTACCCTGTACCTGCCACTGGCCAACGGCGATGTGAGAAGCTTGAAAGTGGAAGCCCACCCGCTGATCAGCGACAGCCATCTCCGGCAACGGATCAACGCCACCATGAATGGCATACCGGCAGGCTCGGTCACATTGAATGAAGATTCCGGTCCTGACTTTGAATTAAAGGTGCCCCAGGCCGCTCAACGAGCCCTCAAGGAAAACAAGGTATTGGTGCTTGAACTGGAACTGCCAAACGCCACCAGCCCGGCACAGGCGGGGATAAACGGCGACCCAAGAGTTCTGGCTCTTGGGTTAACCGCCGTCACACTTGAGTAATAACAAATAAAAAGGGCAGCCAACGGGGCTGCCCTTTTTATCAGGAGACAAATTATCAGAAGACAAACGCCATCAGAATTAATGCTTATTTTGAATCCGCAAGCTGGCAATTTCATCAAGCGCCATACCCGTGGCTTCCGCGATTTGCTCATCGCTAAGTACACCGAACGATAACAAGTGACGAACAGTCTCGCGTTTTTCTTCCGAAGCACGCTTCTCGGCTTCCTGCCAAACCTTCTGACGCTCCTCTCGACGTTCTCGTTGCGCCCAGTTCTCGAGATTTTCTGCCAACATGTCTTTATCCTCCACCAAGCTATTCAATTCATCCAGCCCTACATCCGTCCCGAGCCGTTGCAAGTGACGTTTAAGCCAGCGGGTGACGATTTTATCAGTACGCTCCTTGCTTGAGTCCGCCTGAATGATCGCGACAACCCGATCGACCGCCGTTTGAAGCCCTTGGCGATCCCTCGAGGCTTTCTCAATACTGAACACGCCGCTCAAGGGTGTCTGCACCAAACCCAGCTCATCATCAGTATAGCGCCCTTCATCAATCAAGTAATAACGAAGATGTGGCTGGTAGGCCCTCAAAAATTCCGGCGGTTCCGGCGTAATCATTTCAAAAATGTCAGCTTTCGCGGTCCACTTCTGAGAGCCATTATACAGTACCACCGGAAAGACCGGCGGCAACCCCTGACCCGGCGTGACAACCCCCTGTTTGAACAATTCACTGTAGAAACAGGCCACGTAATGCATCAAGCGAATCGGCATGGTGCGATCCACTGCTGACTGAAACTCCAGAAGAATATACAGGAACACTTCCTGAGTGACCCCGTCCCAGGTGACCTCCACCGACCACACCACGTCTTCAATTCTCTCCTCGAACATCGGCGTAATGTAGTGTCCACTGTGTTGCCTGAGTGTGGAGAAATCCATGAGCTGCGCGATTTCGACCGGCGCAAAGCCCTCAATCAGCTGCTGAACAAACTCAGGGTAGCTGAACAGCTCTTTATAGCCGGTATCGTGATGATTGGCAGCACCCGCCATGCGTACTCCTATTTCGATGATTCCTTTCTAACACCGCGCCCCGCGCCAAACTGGCGGCGCTGCCCGAACACAACCTCAGAACTTGAGGTCGCCGTCGTCTTCGTCGGCGAACAGGGCTTCCAGGTCCACTTCTTCTTTGGGAGCTGAGGACTGCTGGCTGGCTTTTTGGCGCAGTTCGTACAGGCGGGCCACGCCCTGCAAACGGTGTTCGGAGAGCAACTGGGTCATGGCAATCGACAAGGCACCACTTTTCAGAAGCCGGGCAGCCGTTTCCGGCTCCAGATTACGCATGGCGTTTTCATCAATGTGATAAGCACCTTGCACGTCATAACCGCTCTCGCCACCGGCGCTTTTCGCGGAAATCTGCCAGGGTACAATCAAACCGGCTTCATCGAGCTGGTTGACCAATGCCTGAGTGACTTCCCGTGCATTCTCAAACTTCTCAAGAAACTCCAACAACCTGCGAGTCGCCTCCATTGGCTCCCCTTCGGCGTTGAACAAGGGCCGGGCATCCACACCGCCCACTTTCTGAAATGCCTCGGAATCCTCATCCACACAGACAACCCGACGGCTGCCGCTTTCGTCCCGCACCAGGCGGAAGGGATGAGCGCGATACCAGGCCGGACGATACCCACCAATCCAGCGGCCATCCGTGTGCACGTAAACATTAACGCCAGGCTGCAGTGATTGAAGCACCACCAATTCATAAGCAGAACCTTCGCCCTGGCTCACAAAAGCCAACGGCATGGTAGGCAATACCTGATTCATTTCTTCGGCGACAACCGGCACCACCGCGCGCTCCAGCGCATGGCTGTTACCCGTGGGTAGCAGGCCGGCTTCGCGGTGTTCGGTTTTGCTTAAAGCAACATAACGGGCCATAGACACCTCAACGTTTTTAAATTTTTGTGGCAGCATACCACAAAGCAGAACTCCCTATTTCAATATGTTCTGTACGCCATTAACCAATCAAAAAACAAAAAAAAAGCCCTGGAAAACCAGGGCCTTTCTGTTTCAACGTCAAGAGAGACCAGACTGGCCTCTCTTTAACGAAACCGACTTAAGCAATCAAGTTAGCATTGCTCAGATCAGTATCAACTTCGGCACCGAAGTCGATTACACCCAGAAGCTGGGCTGAGCCAAAGTCGCCTGCAGTACCGCCGGCGTCTTCAACGCTGGAGGTCACTTCAAAGACTTTGTATTCACCACGGTTATGGTTGCTATCTACAAGAACGATGTTCTTGATGGTATCGCCCACAAACGTAGCACCACCCACTTGGCTGGCAGCGTAAGAGTCTACATTAGCACGAGTGTTCTGAAGGTTCGCAGAACCATCGGCCAAGGTAGTGCCTGTGCCCCAATCTTCCGTGCCGTTAAGCGCCGCAATCAGGTCAGCACCGTTCAGGTCAGCCCAAGTCTCGTTGTTAGCACTGTCTTCATTGAAAGTCAGTACAACGACTTGGTCTGCATTAACACTGTTGGTAGTCGCTACAGTGTCGTTCAAGCTGTTCACTGAATTACCAGCACCGCTTCCGCTCACATCGATCTGACCAGTCAGGTAGCTGGTGAAATCAATGAAATCGTAGCCCTGAGTGTCAGTTGTGTCATCTGCAACGAAGTTCACAACTGTGTTGTGGCCGATGGAGGAACCGGTGACCACCAGCGTGTCATTGCTGTCAACACCTGTACCCATAACCACGACGTCGGTGCCGGCACCCAAGTTAACTACGTTGTTGCTCTCAACACCACTGTTCGCGCCGGCAATGGGGTTAGTGCCGTCGGTAGCGAACGAAGAGTTGTTTGTTGCAGGAGTTCCTTCATCACTGAGACCCTCGTAACCGCCGCCGGTCGTTTGGTCGGTGGTTACGTTATCGATTTCAGTAGAAACCTGAGTCAAGGCAGCTGCCGAATTCGCAAAAGAAGCGCTGCTATCACCATTGAAGGCTGCCCACGCGTTGTTAACCGTGTTCAGCTCCGCAGAGCTCAGAGCCTCAGTCGGAGCGTTCAGTTCAATGCGAAGATCGTCCGAACTAAACTCACCGTCGATCAAGGAGCGAACGATCAGGGTGTCGTTCGGGCCATCGATCGCTTCCAGCAGAGCGCTAAGAACGTCGTCTTCGTTGATGGCTTCTTTGATGGCCTGGTTGATGTGACGCTCGGTGGCGGCATAGTTAGAGCCGGTCGGCACGTCTACCTGAGCTTCAAAACCGTTAGCCAGAGCGTCAGCAGCGGCCCCAGTCAGGTTCGCAGCGTTAGTCAGAGCAGCACCTGACAGAGTCACAGTCAGCTTGGTGTTGTACAGGAAGTACGGACCAGTCTCACCGGAAGTGCCGGCCAGCGGGGAGCCAGTGCCACCCAGCAGATCAGTAACGTCCAGTTCTTCTGAGTTAAACGCCCAGTGTGCTTTTACATCACCAACGGCGGTTCCTGTTTGCTCACCGCTGTTGTCAGTGTAAACAACGTCGTTGCCAGCGCCTGCGATGATGGTTGCATCACCAGCACCCGGAGTAGCAACCACGTCATCACCAGAACCAGAGTTGATCACGATGTTCTTCTGATCTTTCTGGTTGTCGTACCAGTTGCTCGGAGCAGCAGCGCCGTCGTTGTCCAGAGTCAGGACGATGCGGTCATTGCCAGTACCAGTAGTGATGTTCAGCTCAACGTCTTCGAAGGAGATCACAGACTCACTGAACGACAGGAACAGCTGGTTGTCACCGTTACCCAGGTTGTAATCGTAAGTCAGGTTGTCGCCAGCCGGAACTGCATCGTCGTCGGTGCGGTCCAGGTCACGAGCTACAACTTTCTCAGTTACCTGAGCGTTGATGCGAACGTTCTGAGCAAAGTTGTCAGCGTTGAATTCGCGAACGTCGGTGATACCGGCGTTGTCTTTGCCGTCAACCACTGTGCCGCCGTCAACGTTCTGGGCAGAGTTCTGCTCAGTACCAACGTGGAAGTAGTCCGCTGCGCCAGTCAGGTTGATCACTTCCAGAGTGTTCAGGGTGCGATCTTTCAGCGGCTGTGAAGACAGCTCAGTCAGCCATACGCCCAGATCCAGGTTGTGCTTCTCGGCAGTGATGTCGAACTGCTCAACACCGCGGTCAGACATGGACTGGCCAGAAACGTTTACGCTGCCGCCCTGTGAACCATAACCAACGTTTTGGAATTCCAGGTTGGTGGTGATCAGGTCAGTTTCGGAACCCAGTACGCTGGTGTCCTGACGACCAGAGGGGTCAACGTTACGGTCGCCGCCAGAGCGCTGACCGAAGCTGAAGCCGCCACGTTCGATCAGGTTGTTGCCTTCGGCTGTCAGTACAACCTGGCTACCCAGTACGTTGGCACCAGTAGTTTGCAGGGTGTCCGGATCTACTTGTTGACGAGTGAAGTCGCCGCCCAGCTCAACAGTTACGTCGTTCAGGTCAGCGTTGTCTTCTGCCAGCTCGTCGATACGAGCCTGAATGGCTTCAACCAGCTCAGTGTAGGTTTCAGCGTTCAGGATGTCGTCGGAACCAACAACCACGTCTTCACCGTTCAGACGGAAGCTGAAGGATTCGATCGCTACCAGGCTCAATGCTGCGTCTTTGTTGTCCGCTTCGGCCATACGGTCGATAACTTCAACAGTCAGCTGAGAACCCAGGTTAGTGGTTACGTTATCCAGCAGCGGAGACAGCATGTAGGCTTCGTAGTGACCGTGGTCGCCCAGCTGGTTTTCGGTGCGGAAAGTGTAGTCCTTGGCGATTGTGCTAACGCCTTGGTCAATCGCTTCGATACCCACGTTGTAGATTTTGTGGGTGTTGGACATGTAGCTGTCTTCACCAGTGTCGTGGCTTACTTCGCCAGTCTCGTCAGACTTGGTGTGAGTCCAGCCAGTTACGTCAGAAGCGCCTTTGTCGGTGTTGAAATCGAATTCAGTGGTGATTTCAACCGGCTCTTCGTCGCCGTCGTCCGGCTCGGTCGGAGTAGCGAATTCGCCTTCAACGGTGCTCAAACCAGCAGTGCCGTCTACGAAGTTTTCTTCGTTTTCACGGTTGAGATCAGCAGCGTACTGGAATTCAACGGCCAGGCGTGCTTTGCTCAGCTCGCTCGGGGCGCCCAGCAGAGAAGTCCAGTACTCCAGGCCTTCCTGATCCGGTGTACGGTCAAGCAGGTTTTCGTACAGACTGGTTACAAAAGCAGTGTTCGACGGTTCCGCCTGATCGCTCAGCAGTTCGGTTGCCAGAGCGTTCAGCCCTGTAGTTTCGAAGGCTGCCTGCAGCTCTGCCTGCGACGGCGCCTCACCGGTGATTGCAACGTAGGTGTTGATAACACCAATCTCGTTACCATTCAAAGCCATGTGCTTTCTCCATCTTTATTTATTGCTAATAAATTGATCAATTTATAGCAGGTAAAATAACACTTAGCTAACGACACGCTAGCGCCGTGCCATTTTAGCCACTTCACTTCCTGTGCAGTGTCCTACTGCACGAAAACGGATTCTAATCCGTAGTCTTTCTCCATGTAAAGCGAACGGCTTTACACTTTCGAATAAACGGGACAAAACCCAATACGCCATAGAATAATACCTTCACTCCCGCCAATCTACAACACAACCGGCGCAGTTACTGCGCCAATTAATATGTAAATCCGTGTAACAGCGCACGCACACCATTGGTGCATGCAAGCGCCACTACGCGCCTTCTTTAAAAGGGCGTTCATTCAAGGTACCCGCCACTTGCTGCAGTTCAAACTGCATCTGCAGGTTGGTGTAGGTTTCACGCACCAGATCGCGCTCGGTGTTGGAGAGCCGGGTGCGGGCGTCCAGCAGGTCTGTCAGGCTGCGCACGCCACTGGCGAAGCCTCGTTCAGCGGCCTGCAGCGATTCAGCCGCCGATTCTCGTGCCGTTTGCAGCGCGAGGATTTTCTGGTGGCTGCCTTCAAGTCCCTGCACCAAGCGGGTGATCTCCACCCTTACCTGCTGCTCCTTGTGTTGCAGCTCCAGCTTGCTGGCCTCTTCCCGGTAGGCGGCCTGGCGTGTGCGGGCGTTGGTCGCGCCACCTTTATAGAGTGGCAACTTTACCTGTACTTCCACCCGGGTTTCTTCCCGCAGGCTGGTGGCGAAGGTGTCATTCTCGGTATAACGGGCATTCAGGTAAATTTCCGGGTAATGGCCACTGCGCTCGTAATCGCGGGTTTCACTTACAAATTCCAGATCAGCCCTGGCCACGCGCAACTGCCCGGAGTTGGCCAGCGCCAGAGTGAGCCAGTCGGTCTGTAACACCTGCGGGGTTTGCTGCCAGCGATCTTCGTTGGCCGGGGCCAGTGCCACCTCATCAAGGTCCAGCCCGGTTACGGCGGTGAAGTTCTGGCGGGCAGCCCGGTATTCGGTATTCAGGCCGGCGAGCGTGGCTTCGGTCTGGTCCATGGTGGCCTGGGCATCCAGAACGTCTGCGCGGGTGGCCAGGCCACGGTCAAGCATGTTCTGCATCTGGTCCAGGCGGCGCCGGTGGCTGGCGCGTTCTTTTTCCACCACTTCAATTTCCCGGGCCAGCGCGAGAGTACTGTAGTAGGCCTCAATGGCCTGGTAGCCGGTTTCCAGTTCCCGGCCACGCAGCTCTTCGCGAGCCCGTTCTTCACCAGCCTGCGCACGGCCAATGGCGCCAAACGTACGGCCGGAATAAACCACCTGGCTTAGATTTACGTCGTACCGGGTATGCTCGTCTGTATCTGTTATGGAGTCATTCACACCAAAATCCCGGGTAAAGCGTGACTGGCCATAGCTTGCAGTGGCATCCACCTGGGGCAACACGCCCGCCCAGGCCTCGCGGGTAGCCTGCTCTTCACCTTTTACGCCGGCCTGCTGGCTGCGCAGGCCGAAGTTGTTTTGAAGGGCGGCGGTGTAGGCCTGTTCAAGGCCTACCGTAAGCTTTTCTTCTGCCCCGGCGGGCGTTGCAGCCAGGGCCAATGCCAACATGCCGGTTGTCAGTGCTGTTTTCATGGTTACCTCTAGGCTTCCCGGAAGGAGCGGCTGAACATACGGGTGATCGGCTCAACCAGGTACTGGAACAGAGTGCGTTCGCCGGTTTTGATCAGCACGGTGGCGGGCATGCCAGACACCAGGAACATGCCCTGCTCGTCCATGCGTTGCATGCCGGCTTCGGTGAGCTTCACCCGGGCTTCGTAATAGCGGTCGCCGCTTTGCTCATCTTCAAAGGCATCGGCGGAAATACCCACAACCTCGCCTTCTATCACGTGAGACATCTGCAGGTTAAACGCTGAGAACTGCAGGTCGGCCAACTGTCCAATGGCTATGCGATCTATATCCTGGGGTTTTACCCGGGCGGTTACGATGTACTCCTGATCTTTCGGAACAATTTCCATGACCACGTCGCCAGCTGAAATCACGCCGCCCACCGTGTGTACGGTTTTACCCACCACGGTGCCGGTATCCGGCGCGTAGAGCGTAGTGCGTTGCAAGGTGTCTTTCAGGGCCACCTGCCGCGCCACCAGGTCGGATTTGGTTTGCTGGGTTTCACGCAGTTTTGTGGCTACCTGCTCCACGAATTCCTGACGGGTCACCAGCATTTCGCTGCGGGTTTCACCCACTTTTACGTTCAGCTGGGCTATCTGAGCCTCATTGGAATCCTTTTCACCCTGAAGGCGATAGAGCTCTCGCTGCATTTCGTTAATGCGGGTGCGGTCTGCCAGCTCTTGTTCGTACAGCGCCTGCCAGTTTTCCAGCTCTTCTTCGTAACTTTGAATGCGGTTTTGCAGGTTCTGGTTCTGGGAACGCAGGCCCCTCATTTGGGCGTTCAGCGAGTCTATTCGCTGTTCGAAAATGGTGAGGCGCCCTTCAAGCGCTTCTTTGCGAGCCTGAAACAGCTCTTTCTGACCCGCGATAACATTGCGGGCCTTTTCGCTGCTCTCGCGGTTTTCAAGCAACTCCGGGGGGAAAGCAATCTCGTCGGAACGCATGCGTTCCGCCAGCAAACGAGCCTCGCGCCCAAGCACTTCCGTAAGCTCGGACTCAACGATCTCCAAATCGGCTCGGGGACGGGTCGCCGACAGCTCCAGCAGGGGCTCACCCGCTTTTACGGTATCACCATCATCCACGTAGATTTCGTCAACTATGCCACCTTCAAGGTGCTGCACCACGCGATTCTGGGATTCCACCACTACCTTTCCATCCGCAATGGCGGCACCATCCAGAGGCGCCAGGAAGGCCCAGCCGCCAAAGCCGACAAAGGTCACCAGCAATACAATGATGCCGACTTTCACCCGGGCAGACCAACCGGTGGGAATGGCGGCCTGGGCGTCTTTGTCGATGTCGTCGTCGGTTTTGCGGGTGTACTCGGCGGTGAGGTCAGTACTCTCGTCCACTTCTTCCCACTCGGCGCTCTGGTTGTCTTGCGGTTCCTGATTATCTCTGGATTCCGGGTTATCCCGGTTTTCACGGTTTTCCATGTTTATGCTCCCCCACCCTGAATGGCTGGCCGGTTGTTCCCCTTGTTGCCGATGGCTATAGAGCCATCTTGCAGGCCTTTCATCACATCATCACGGCTGCCAAATGCCACGGCACGGCCGTCGGCAAGCACCAGCATTTTGTCCACAAGGCGCAGAATCGGCTTGCGGTGGGAGATCAGGATAACGGTCACGCCTTCCTCTTTAAGTGCCTGCAGGGCATTGAGCAGGGCTTGCTCGCCCTGGTCATCCAGGTTGGAGTTTGGCTCGTCCAGCACAATCAGACGAGGCAGGTCGTACACGGCACGGGCCAGCCCGATACGCTGACGCTGGCCGCCAGATAGTACGCCGCCCACAACAGCTATCTGAGTGTCGTAGCCATTGGGCAGACCAAGGATAAGCTCGTGCACACCGGCCAGTTTGGCTGCGGCCACCACTTTGGCCGGGTCTGGTTCGCCGAAACGACAAATGTTTTCGCTGATGGTGCCTTCGAACAGCTCAATGTCTTGCGGCAAGTAGCCAATATGGGGGCCCAACTGGCCTTTGTCCCATTGGTGGATGTCCGCACCATCAAGGCGCACAGTGCCATTGGCAACAGGCCAAACCCCCAGCACTGCCCGGGCGAGGGTGGATTTCCCGGCCGCACTCGGCCCTACCACAGCCAACATGTCGCCCCGGTTCAACCCAAAGCCTACACCAGTCAGTGCGGTAGCGTTGGCGCCCGGTGGCACCACCACCAGCGATTCAACCGAGAGGTTGCCCTCCGGTGCCGGCAGCGGCATGCCAGCTTCCTGGCGGCGGTACTTGTCAAACAATTCATTCAGGCGCTGGTAGGCAGAGCGGGCGCTACTAAAGCCTTTCCAGGAGCCGATCATCAAATCAAGCGGCGCCAGCGCCCGGCCCATCAGAATAGAGCCTGCGATCACCATACCCGGAGTAATTTCCTGCTCGATAGCCAGGTAGGCACCCAGACCCAACATGAGTGACTGGAACATCATGCGCAGGGTTTTGGAGGCGTTGGTGAGGATGCCGGCACGGTCTGAGGCGTCCGCCTGGTTGGAGAGAAACTCCAGATGACGATTCAGCCAGCGGCTGCGCAGGTTGTTTTCCATGCCCATGGCATGAACCACCTCGGCATTGCGCAGGCAGGAGCTGGCGTATTGGGTAGACTGGATATTGGCCTTGCCGGCGGTGGCCAGCATTTTGCCGGTGAGCTTTTCGTTGGCGAAGGCCAACGCCACCAGAATCAGTGCGGCAATGAGTGTGGCCACACCAAACCACACATGGAACAAGAACATGACCGCCACATAAATCGGCAACCAGGGGCCGTCAAAGAATGCGATGGGCCCCTGCCCCGTAAGGAATTGGCGCAGCGTAGTGAGGTCAGTCAATGGCTGGGAATTCTGGCGGTCAGGCTTGTCGATAGCCTGCCGGAACATGGCGGAGAAGATGCGCTGATTCATGCCCTGGTCAATTCGGTTGCCCACCCGCACCAGAATGGCGGAACGCACCATTTGCAGCAACGCCATGGTCACAAACAGTAGCACCAGAATAACGGTGAGCATTATCAGCGTGTCTACGCTGCGGCTACCCAGTGCTCTGTCGTAAACCTGCAGCATGTATATGGCAGGCACGAGCATCAGGAGGTTAATGAATAAACTAAAAACACCGGCAGAGAGGAAGCCTTGCTTACAGGCTTTTAGCGATTCCTCAAGCTCTGTAAGCTCGGTTTGCCGGGCGTCTGATTTCTTGAACATGGGCAGCGTTACCGATAGGTTTATGAGGGTGTGTGGAGACCAAGTTTGCTGCAGGGCGCCGCGCCCCAAGGGCCGACATTCTAGGTAGGCAGCACGGGGGTGTCAACGCGGCGGCGGAAGGCCATAAAGAGCCGTTGTCAAGGGCATTTTCATAGCCACGGCTGCAACAAGATGAGCCCCAGCGCAATACCGAGGGTGTTTGCCAGAATGTCGCCCCAACTGAACCCCGCACTGAACCATTTGTCGCCCAGTTCCTTCATCCAGCCAATGGCAAAGGCCAGCATGGCAGCCTGCCAGCTGGTAAGAATACTGGCACCTGCCTGCACCAGCACGAGGCTGACAATAATATGCTGCAGCTTGTCGGTTTCATGCAGCCAGCGCCTGGTACGTACAAGAAAACTACGGAACATGGGATGGTCTGAGTCGTTGTGTGTTGAAGCCTGTTAATGGGTTGTAGCCATGGCTATTACAACCCGCCGACTGATATTTATTTTTTGTTAATAGCGGATGAAAACACTGCGCGGGTTTTGTACAATCCCGCGCCTTGTGTTTCGCGGCATTTATTCATCCACTGAGCGGAATTTTGGCATTATGGAAAACTTTACTCTTGACGGTAAGCGCTACCAGATTCCGGACCTTCCGGAAGAGGCGCAAAAACTAGCCCGGCAAACAATCATGACCAGCGATCTCATTCAGAAGCTGGAGGCCCGCGCTAGTATCGCCCGGACAGCCCAGGCTCGCTATCTCAACCGGTTGAAGACCATTCTGGATGAAGCGCCAGCCGGCACCAATAAACAGTAATTACAGATTATTTCCACTCAGGTCAGGAGCTGCCCCAATGACTGAAAGCAGAAAAACCACAAGCGCACAAAAAAGCACTGAGACCACTGCAAAGAAAACAACAACCCGCAAGCCGGCCGCGAAGAAAACCACCGCTACTCGCAAAGCGCCCGCCAAAAAGGCCGCCCCCAAGGCTGCGGAAAAGCAGGGCAAGCAAGTGACGATCGACGGCCAAACCTATGCGTTCGACGCCTTGTCTGATAACGCCAAGGCTCAGGTTAATAACATTCGCGCCACGGACAACATGATTGCAGAGCTGGAACTGGAACTTTCTATTGCGCGCACAGCTCGCAGCAGCTACTCCGAAGAGCTGGAGCGCGAGCTGTCAGCCATGAACACCACACTGCAATAAAAACGTCATAACTTTATGTTTGCTTGACCTTAATCATCGATTCAACGATAATCCGGGTCAGATTGATCAATTTAGTTCTCCAGGTTTGGATTCTTAGCAACCGGCTCTCTTGAGCCGGTTTTTTTTGGGCTGGAGGAAAGGCAAGCCTGCGTGGTGCCCAGGCGTAGCGGCGCCAAGGCTTCATTGAGACAGGTTGTGTCCATTTCCAGATCCCCCGTCAGGCGCTGAACCATCGACTGACGCCCTGCCAACCTGCCGGCCAGAGTAAACAGCGCCACGGGCACAGGAAACAGGCGCACGCGCCGGCCGTGAGCGGCAGCGAGGTAGCGCACAAGCTCGGCCACGGATACCGGCCCAGGGTCTGCCACATTCAGGCGGCAGGGCCACTCAGCCCTACTCAATAGCGCTTTCACCACACAGCCAAGGTTATCGAGGCTCAACAGGCTTCGGCGGTTGCGAATGCTGCCAAAAGGCAGCGGCAGGCCCGAGAGCGAAAGCCGCTCAAGCTTGCGCACGTTGGCCTTGGCATTGGGGCCATACACCAGGGGCAAGCGCAGCGAACATACCTGCAGCCGCTCACCCGCATGGGCTTCAAGAATGGCTTCGGCCTGGCGTTTGCTCTCACCGTAGGCATCTTCGGGTGCGAGGGGATCGGTTTCAGTGAAGGGGCTGCGGCCAGCGGTGGATTCGCCGTAAACTTTCACACTGCTCAGAAAAATCAGCCGGCGCACACCAGCGTGCCGGCAGGCACTGGCGAGCGATTCGGTGGCCTGAACGTTTACGCGGTCAAGATAATCCAGTTCTTCAGGGGTACAACCCACCGGGCGGTGCGCCACTGCGGCACAGTGTATAACGGTTTCCACACCCTCAAGGCACGCTTCCCAACGCGGCGCCGCGGACAGATCACCCACGGAGCGACAGCCGTTTCCGCCATTGCGGGTTATGCCCACAACCGGGAACCCGGCCCGCGCCAGCTCTTGCTGCAGATAATGGCCAATAAATCCCGTGGCACCGGTTATGGCTATCAACCCTTGTTGCACTCAGCCTCCGGCTGACCGCAACCGAGCATGAATGCCATGGCGCCCGACACCAGAAACGCCAGGCCAAACAACGCCAGCCCGGTATTGGGGAATACGCTGGCCAGCCATGAGAGCGGGGTCAACACAAACACCATGACCGCGCCGTACCCCAGGGTAACGGGCAGGTGACCACCCAGCCTACGGGTAAGCAGCTGGTAGGCGTGAGTACGGTGTGCCTGAAGCACATTTTGGCCAGTAAAGAACCGCACCAGCAGGGTGACGGTGGCATCGGTAATAAACAGGGTGAGCAGGATGGCCCAGCTCCACATGCTGACGCTGGTCTGGGCGGCGGAAAGCAGCATCATGAAGCCGATGACAAAGCCAAGGAAACCGCTGCCGCCGTCACCCATGAAAATTTTGGCTGGTGGCCAGTTCAGGATGGTAAAGCCGGAGACAGCGCCCACCATGAACACGCAAATCCAGCTCCATTCAATGGAGCCGGCCATCCAGAAGTTGAACGCCATGCCCCCGAATAGTGCAAGAGCCTGCACTGCCGCGAGGCCGTCTATGCCGTCCATAAAGTTGTAGAGGTTGATCAGCCATACCCAGCCAACCAGCAACACCGGCCAGAACAGCAGGTTTGAGGTGGGGTCCAGCTCAAAACCCCAGAAAGACACCACGGGCAAGGCGGGTATGGAGGCGAGGCCAATGCCGGCAACACCGAAGTGCATGGCCAGCCTGAATTTGGCGGAGACATCGCCGAAGTCGTCCCAAACACCCAGCACCAGCATGAACAGGCCAAGCCCGATGAAGGCCAGCATGGAATGTTCCGGCACCCAACCGAGCGCCAGGAACATGGCACCCAGGATGATGGTGAGCGCCGCAATGGCAATGCCACCACCGTGTGGCGTGGGTATCTGGTGGGAGCACCGTTCGCTTGGCAACACCAGGGCGTTGCGCCGAACTGCCCACGCGCGCACAAGCGCGGTGGCCATCAGCCCGCCAACAACCAGGCATGCAGCGATTATGGTGCCAGTGGTGAAAGTAATCATGAAACCGCTCGTAAAAATTTTCGGGATTTTAGCATACACGTGGGGGGACTGCTGGTTTTTGCCACTAAATCCACGAAAGGACACGAAAGAAAAACAAAGACCAAACAAACAATTTTTTGTTAGTTAATCTTTTTTTCGTGTGGTTTCGTGGTTTTGGTGGCAAAACTCACCCTTTCCCGGTCTTTTCGTGGCAAATGCGGCGGGGCGGGCTGCCCTGCGCTGCACCACAGGTGATCCGAGATATCTGTGGGAGCATAGTTTGTGCCGGCCTGTTCCAGCAACTCGACGATGGCCCGGCAATCGAAGTTACGGCTGGCCTGGGTAAGTTTACCCAGCAGGAACTGTACTTCTTCCCAGGGGAGGGAGGCTTCCCGGGCCATCATAATGCGGGGGTGGCTGGTGCCTCTGGGGTCGTCGCCTATCAACAGTTCTTCATAAAGCTTTTCTCCGGGGCGCAAACCGGTGAACACAATCTCTATGTCGCCATCCGGGTTGTGCTCGTGTTTTTCCTGCAACCCCATCAGGTGGATCATTTTGCGGGCCAGTTCGATAATTTTTACCGGTTCGCCCATATCCAGCACGAACACCTCTCCACCCTGCCCCATGCTGCCGGCCTGCAATACCAGCTGGCTGGCTTCGGGGATGGTCATAAAATAGCGGATAATGTCTGGGTGGGTAACGGTTACCGGGCCACCATCGCGAATCTGGTCCCGAAACAGCGGCACCACGGAGCCGGAGGAGCCCAGTACATTACCGAAACGCACCATTGAGAACACGGTGTTGGTCTGGCGGTTCGCCAGCCCTTGCAGCACCAGTTCCGCCATGCGTTTGCTGGCACCCATGACATTGGTGGGGCGCACGGCCTTGTCGGTGGAGATCAGCACAAAACGCTCGACGCCAGCGGCGATGGCGGCTTCGGCGGCATGCAAGGTGCCGAAGATGTTGTTCCGCACGCCTTCAATCATGTTGTGTTCCACCAATGGCACATGCTTGTAGGCCGCCGCGTGGTACACGGTGTGCACACCAAAGGCTCGCATAACAGCTTCACAACGGCGGCGGTGTTCTATGCTTCCCAACAATGGAACCACGTTCACGCCCCAGTCTTCGGCGTTGTTGATGGCCTGTAGCTCGCGTTCAATCCGGTAGAGGCAAAATTCAGACTGCTCAAACAGGACCAGCGTAACGGGCTTGTGGCGGATGATCTGGCGGCACAATTCGGAGCCAATGGAGCCGCCCGCCCCGGTCACCATAACCACCTTATTCCGAAGGGTTCGTGCCACTTGTGTGTCGTCTGAGCGTACCGGGTCCCGGCCCAGAAGGTCTTCAATTTCAAGGTCACGGATGTCGTTGATGCGCTTCTGACCGGCCACCAGTTCAGACATTCCTGGCACGGTCTGCACCGGTACGGAAAGTGGCTCAAGCTGGAGCAGGAGCCGGCGGCGGTCTACGCCGGAATCGGCATCCAGCGCGAGCAATATGCGGCCTGCCCGGTGGGCGTCCACTGCTGTTTCAATGGCTTTGATGTCGTATACCGGCAGGCCGTTGATCAGAGCCCTGTGGTTGCCGGCCTGAAAGCTGATAAATGCCACGGGGTGAAATTCGGTGCCCTGTTGCAACGCTTGGCACAGCTGTAGCCCGGTTTCGCCGGCACCTACAATAACCACTCGCTCCTTGTTTTTGCGCCGGGGCCGGGACAGGACCATGCGAATGCTCAGGCGGCTGCCGGCCACGAAAATAAATGCCAGGGCCGCATAAATGATGGGCACGGAGCGAGGCACGAGTACGTCAAACCAGAAACCCAGAAGAATCAACGCAAGGGCTGAGCTGACAACCCCGGCGATAACGGTGCCGAAGGCCTTGTCGCTCAAATACCGGACAACCGCCCGGTATAGCCCCAGGCGGACGAAAACCACGACGGTAAAGAGGATAGTGAAGCCGAAAACCAGAAGGGATTCCTGTGTGGGCAGCCAGTTCCATTGGTCCAAGCGCAGGGCAAAGGAGGCCCAGAGCGCGAAGGACAGCGCCACTACGTCTGCCGCCACGGATATCAGGCGCTTGTGCAGACGTGGCAAATTCAGGAATTTCTGGAACATGGATGCAACCCTTCAGGGCCAAATGATTCTTTGCCACTAAATCCACGAAAGAACACGAAAAGAGCTTCGCTCTAAAAACATTTTATTTTTTAGTGTTTTTTAGTGGGTTTCGTGGCTAATAAATTTCGTGGTTAGCGAGTTTCGTGGCCAATCACTCTTTTTATAATAACGTTTCAGCCTGATCAAAGATCTTCTGTAGGTGCTCCGGCCCCACGAAGCTTTCTGCGTAGATTTTGCACAGGTCTTCGGTGCCACTGGGCCTTGCGGCGAACCATCCGTTTTGGGTGGTGACTTTCAGGCCGCCAATGGCGGCGCCGTTGCCCGGTGCTTCGGTGAACACCTCCTGCACGGGATCGCCGGCCAACTCATGGAACGGCACATCGCCGGGTTTCAGGGCTTTTAGGCGCTGTTTTTGTTCCGGCGTGGCGGGAAAATCCTTGCGCTGGTAGTGGGGCGCGCCGTGCTGCTCGGTCAGTTCCCGGTAATAGTCACTGGGGAGTTTGCCGGTTTTGGCGGTTATCTCGGCAGCCAGTAGGCACAGGATGACGCCGTCTTTATCGGTACTCCAGGGCTTGCCGCTGAAGGTCAAAAAGCTGGCGCCGGCGCTTTCTTCACCGCCAAAGGCCAGTTTGCCCTGGTCCAGGCCTTCCAACAACCACTCGCAGCCTCCGGGCACTTCGTGCAGTTCTCGGGCATTAGCGGCAACCACGCGGTCGATCATTGGTGACGAACCAAGGGTTTTGCCAATGGCCAGTTCCGCCGCCCACTGCCGGCGGTGCTTGCGCAGGTAGTCCTCGCACACGGCCAGGTAGTG
>JABXHG010000110.1 GCA_013393545.1 Alteromonadaceae bacterium
AGGCATTCCAAGAACGCGCCGCAAAGCTGTCGTTCTCACTGACACCGAATAAGCCTTTAGAGCCCTCACGTGAGCTAGCGGAATCCATCCTGGCGGAAGTAGAACCAGAGTGGCGTCGTGTCTCGGGCAGCCGTTTGGCCAGCCTGGCTGGCGCGCGCGTAGCTCTGGTGGTTCTGGCGACTATCTTCTTTATCTGGGCAATTACCCTCATCATCGCATCGGGCCCATTCACCGGCGTGGCCGAGGGCGGAGCCTTGCTCAACCCAGATGCTAACCAGGTGGAGGCCGAGCATCTCATTGAAGCAGCTGGGCTGCGTTTGGGCTTTGCTGCTGGCATGGTTTTCTGTGCCTGGCGCCCGCACCTAGTGGGCGGCTTGTTGCCCGTTGTGGCCACCGCCTTCTTCTTCCTGTCTGGTTTTGCCATGCGCGATGTCGCGCTGGGAACCTTGAGCACCAGCCAGGTCTATACCCAGTGTGGAATGGGCATTTCAGCTCTCGTGATGTTTTGGATGTGGCTGGCTGACCGCGGATTCTTCATCCGCCAGATGTGGAAGAATCTTTCCGCCGACCCGCACTAGCATCGCGTCAACGTAGAAGCCGGCTCCTTCCAAGCTAGACCAGATAACCGCGCTTGATTTGCAGCGCGCGAAGTATTGCAGAGGCGAATGCGAGCACAGCAATAACAATCAGTGGGGCAGCGTAGCCAACGCGCGGAGTAATCACGTCAAAGAGTACCGGGAACGCGAACCCGAAATAGGTGAAGACGTAATAGAAGCCAATGCCGGTGCCGTGCTTTTCCACAGGAGTGTAGGTGTTGACTCCAAGTAGTCCCTCGCGCAAGCATAAGCCATAAGCGGTACCAAGTAGCACTGCGGTGATGACGAACATCGGTACGGAAATGGTCTCGCCACCGAAGGCGGCAAGGCCATAGCCGACGGTGGCAAACAGCGCACCGGCGGTGCCGGTTTGACGGCCCCACGCAAACTTGCGGCCCGAATACTGTGCAATTAATCCGGCGCTAAAAGCCAGGGCGGAGGAGATAGCTGGCAGCAGGATGGGGCTGTTGAAATTGTCTGCGGCGCGCGCGGAGAGGATGACAATGGTAGTTGTAATACAACTAAACACCCAAATAGCCATCGGCAGTGAGACCGCAAGAGCTTTGCGCAGGCTACGGTCCGGGGCTTTGGTGGTTTCAGCGCCACTGCTAATAGGTACCCGCGGTGCATCGCCAAACACCAGGCCAACTACAACAGCAAATGCGGAGAGGGAAACACTCAGCGCAAAGAGCAGCCCCACGCTGTGGGACATAACGCCAACGGCACTGGCCACGATCGGGCCAATGGCGAATCCGAGGGTCAAAATGATGCCGGCCAGTGTTA
>JABXHG010000111.1 GCA_013393545.1 Alteromonadaceae bacterium
ATCGCAAGATGCTTCGCCGCACTCGCGTGCAGCGTCGCAAGCTGGGCAAGTAAAGCTTCTAAAACCAAGGCTCTGAGTTACCACTTCGGTGGGAAACTCAGAGCCTTGTGTTATATCCGGACACGCATTTGTTTACTTAGCCCGATATTCTGCCCTGGTTCCTTAGCCTTGTTTACGCAAACATGGTTGACATAAACCTTGAGTTCGGTTAGAGGCCTTTGGCTCCGCGCTTGAGAATCAGACGCCAGCTGCCGAAAGAGAAGACGGCAGTAAGAAGTGCGGGGAGGCCATAGGCGCGCACGGCGCGGCGTACGGAACGGTAGTCGCGGATGAGCCAGTCATTATCCTCTGCATAGTCACGCAGTTTTTTGTCCGGGTTAATTGCTACGGCGGTGCCCACCATGGACAGCATGGGTACGTCATTCGCGGAATCGGAATAGGCGGTGCAGCGCTTAAGATCTAGCTTTTCGATTGTGGCGAGGGCAGCAACCGCGTGGCGTTTGCCGGGGCCGTGCAGGATATCGCCCACGAGCTTGCCGGTGAATTTGCCGTCTTTGACCTCGGCAACCGTGCCAAGAGCGCCAGTAAAACCGAAGCGCTGGGCAAGGATCTGAGCCAGCTGTACCGGGGTGGCGGTTACCAGCCATACTTGCTGGCCAGCATCCAGGTGCATCTGCGCTAGTTCCCGGGTTCCGGGATAAGCGCGCCGGGCCATTGAGCTATCAACAATCTCTTCACACAAGGCCACCATGTCATCCACGGAGCGGTCTTTGAAGAATTCCAGGGCTAGTTCACGGCCTTTGTCCACATCCATCGCGTTTTCTTTGCCAGAGATGCGAAACTTCAACTGCTTCCATGCAATGGTACGGATTTGCTTGAAGCTGAGAAAGCGTTTGCGTGCCAGGCCCAGGCCGAAAGAAATCAGGGAGGAACCCTGAATCAAGGTGTTATCAACGTCAAAAAATGCTGCGGCGCCGGAATCAATCGGGATATCCGGGTCAGCGGTGGTGATGTGCTTGCTTCCAGCGGCATCAAAGGAGCCAGAAACTGAATCAACGCCTTTGGCGAAAGAATCAAAATCTAACCCAAAGACTTCCTCAATAGCGGCCCCAGCGGCAGCCTCGCCGGCGGCGCGCTGAGCTTCATCATTGATGGGCGGCAGGTAGGTGTTTTCTACAAAATTGCGCAGGTTGCCGCGGCTGGCCGTCCAGTTTGCCAGGAAATCACGGGGTGATTCTGGAAAGCCTGGAGGGGTAGGGTTAGAAGTCATCGCGTTCCTGGGGAGTGGTTAAAACTTAAAGTCTTTGACGTAGCATCTCTATAGTAATGGTTTTGAGCGTGCGCGTCTTGTGAAGTCCAAGAACGAACAT
>JABXHG010000112.1 GCA_013393545.1 Alteromonadaceae bacterium
AAAATTGATACTTCTCATAGGTCGCCCGTTTAGATATCGCACAAATCCCCCCTTTGGAATATGTGCATAGCCCAAAAGTACACCTCCACTAAGGATTGTGCAATAGATCCATAAACACTCGAACCAAATCTAGCCTTCTTGCGCAGCGACGCGGCGCTGGCGGGCGAATTCGGAGAGTACTGCGCCGGCAGCAACAGAGGCGTTGAGGGAATCAACCCAGCTGGTCATTGGGATGGACATGACAACGTCACAGTTTTCCTTAACCAGACGTGAGATGCCCTTGCCTTCGGAACCGATGACGATAACAACTGGGTCCTTGCCGCCCTTGTAGGTGTCCAGGGTGTGCTCACCGCCGGCATCCAGGCCAACAACCTGGTAGCCGTTCTTCTGGAATTCCTGCACGGTGCGGGTCATGTTGGTCTCACGTGCTACTGGCAAACGTGCCGCAGTGCCGGCGGAGGTACGCCACGCCACAGCGGTCACGGATGCAGAGCGACGCTCGGGAATAATCACGCCGTCACCACCAAAGGCAGCAACGGAGCGGATAACCGCGCCCAAGTTGCGTGGGTCGGTGATGTTATCCAGGATGACAAACATGCCTGGTTCTGCCTTGTCAGCAGCGTTAGCAATCAGATCATGAACATCGGCGTACTTGTATGGCGGGATCTGCAGGCCAATCCCCTGGTGCATGCCGTTGCCGGTCATCTGGTCCATGGCATGGCGCTGAACTTCCAAGATAGGAAGGTTGCGTGCATTCGCGATAGCTACTGCTTCAGAAAGACGCTCATCATTACGCGTGCCCTGCACGATGTAGAGGCTGGTTGCAGGAACCTTCGCGTGCAGGCACTCAACAACCGGGTTGCGGCCGACGACCATCTCCGCGGTTTCCTTCTCATGACGTCCGGAGTCGCGGCGCTGGCGATGCAGTTTCGCCTTATGCTTCGCATGATAAGTGCGGTCTTCTGCCTTAGGGGTTGGGCCCTTGCCTTCTAGGCCCTTGCGGCGCTGCCCGCCGGTACCTTTAACAGCACCCTTCTTGTTAGTTTTACGGGGACCTGCGCCGCCGCGGCCGTGAATACGTGCCATGTGTATTTCTCCTTAAAGGTGGTTTAATTCAGCGACCACGTGGCGCCATCCGCGGAATCAGTAACAGTGATTCCTGCTTCGGCGAGACGATCGCGGACTTCATCAGCAACAGCCCAGTTCTTTTCTGCACGAGCTTGCGCGCGACGAGTTAGTTCAGCCTGAACCAAAACATCCAACGCGCCAAGTGCAGCAGATCCATCAGATTCACCCTTCGACCACTGATCACTCAATGGGTCGAAGCCTAAAATTGCAGCCATGCGGCGCACTGAAGCTGCAAGCGACAGTG
>JABXHG010000113.1 GCA_013393545.1 Alteromonadaceae bacterium
GGCACCACCGGGAGAGATACGAGCAAACGGGGTAAGGTTCGGAAAGTTCAGCACAAAGGCCGTGTGGTAGTTTCTGGCATCAACATCATGCAGAAGCACACTAAGCCGAACCCGATGCTCGGTACCCCGGGTGGTATCGTCGAAAAAGAAGCCACTATCCAGGTTTCCAACGTGGCCATTTTTAAGCCGCAGACCGGCAAGGCCGATCGTGTCGGCTTCCAGGTAAAGGAAGACGGCGCCAAGGTGCGGATTTTCAAGTCCACGTCTGAAGCCGTCGATAACCAGTAAGTGGTGGTGGTTACGCTGCTTAACAGTAAAGAGCAGTACACTAAGGAAGTGATACCTGCCCTGCAGAAAGAGTTCTCTTACAAGAACGTGATGCAGGTGCCGCGTATCGAAAAAATCACCCTGAACATGGGTGTTGGTGAGGCTGTTGGTGAGAAAAAGCTGAGTGAAAACGCAGTTGCCGATCTGGAGCGCCTGGCGGGCCAGAAGGCGGTAGTCACCAAAGCTCGCAAATCTGTCGCGGGTTTCAAGCTCCGTTAAGGTTGTCCATTCGGTTGTAAAGTGACCCTGCGCGGTGAGCGCATGTGGGGTTTCTTTGATCGCCTGGTTCACATTGCGGTTCGCTGCTTTCGTGACTTCCGTGGTCTGAACCCGACGTCCTTCGGCGGTCGCGGGAACTTCAGCATGGGCGTCCGTGTGCAGATCATCTTCCCGGAAATTGACTACGACAAGGTAGACAAGGTTCGCGGTCTGGATGTGACCATCACTACCACTGCTGATTCCGACGACGAAGGTCGTGAACTCTTGAAAGCCTTTGGCTTTCCGTTCAAGAAATAAGGAACGAGTGACATGGCGAAGGTTTCAATGAAACAGCGTGGGCTCAAGCGCGAGAAGACGGTTGCCAAGTATGCAGCCAAGCGTGCTGAGCTCAAAGCTATCATCAAGAACCCGAATACCAGCGATGAAGAGCGTTGGGACGCGCAGATGAAGCTGCAACAGCTTCCTCGTAATGCAAGCCCCTCCCGCCTTCGGAATCGTTGCCAGGTAACTGGTCGCCCGCACGGTGTTCTGCGCAAGTTCGAGCTGTCACGGATTAAACTCCGTGAGCACGGCATGCGTGGTGACGTGCCTGGCCTGACCAAGTCAAGCTGGTAAGATAGGCCGCCTGGCTTCGGCCGGGTGCCTGTTGGTAAGCGGTGCGGCACGCCGCTGCACAACTAAAACTATCAGGAGCCCAACACGAAGGAGTATGCAAGCCATCCGTGCGTCTAGTCTTACCCCTAGCCGGTAAGCCCAGATGGCAGCAAAAGACGAAGTTCCC
>JABXHG010000114.1 GCA_013393545.1 Alteromonadaceae bacterium
GGGGGGGGGAGAAAAAGAGGGGGGGGGGGGGGGGGGGGGGAGGAGGGGGGGGGGGAGGAGAGAGAGGGGGGGGGGAAAAAGAAAAAAGGGAGGAAGGGGGGGGGGGGAGGAAAGAGAAGGGGAAGAAAGGAGGGAAAGGGGGAGAAAAGAGAGAGGGAGGAGAAAAAAAAGAAAGAAGAGAAAGGAGAGAAGGGAGGAAAAAAAAAAAAAAAGAGGGAGGGAGAGAGAAGAAAAAGAGGGAGGGAGAAAGAAAAGGGAAAGGGAAAGGGGGAAGAGAAGAAGGAGGGGGAGGGGAGGGTAAACAGGAGAAGGAAGGGGAAGAAATGGAAAGAAAGTAAAGAGGATGAGTCAAAGTCGGAGAAAAAAAGCGAAAAGTGATGGAAAAGTGAAAAGAACAATGAAAAAAAGGTGGAACGGCAGGTAGAGAATAAGAAGGAATTGAAGGAGAAGGGCAGGTAGGAAAAATCGAAGTTGAATGATTACAGAATGATATTGGGGAACCGGAACAGGTCGAAGGTCATGGCACGGCCGTCGGCCCTTACTGTCACCACGCTTACCGCTTTTGGATCTACCCTGGTTTCTGCCCGATCTTCTCGGGCCTTGGGGACTCCACCAGCGGGTGTGAACAGCTCATAGTGAACGTTGGATTTATCCAGACCGTGACGTACCAGCGATTCCCGCACCGTTTCCGTTAAAAGTTGCGGGCCACAAAGAAAGGCGCCGGTAAGATTTTTGGCATCAATCCAGTGCTCAAACAGCTGGTCACACTTTTCTGTATCAATACGGCCGTTTTCAAGATCTATGTCCTGTTCTTCCCGGGTAAAGATATACACCAGGTTGAAACGGGTCATATACTCGTTTTTAAGATCCTGCAGCTGATCCCGGAACATGGTGCTGGCCGTTCCCTTGTTGCCATAGAACAGGGTGAACCGGCTCTTGGGTTCAGTCTCCAGGGTGGTCTTCACAATCGACAGAATCGGTGTGATGCCGCTACCCGCTGCTACGGCCAGGTAGTTGCCTTCGCGCTCCGGATCCAGGTCGATGCCAAAGGTCCCCTGAGGGGGCATCACCTCGAGCGTGGACCCGGGCTTGAGTTGCTCGTTGGCAAAGTTTGAGAATAAGCCGTTATCGACACGTTTGACGGCAATGCGCAGCTCGTCATCGTCAACGCTGGAGCAAATCGAGTAGGTACGACGTACTTCCTCGCCGTCCAGTTTGGTGCGCACAACGATGTGCTGGCCTTGCTTGTACTTGAACTTGTCCGCCACATCATCAGGCAGGTCAAAGCTCAGGGATACGGCGTTTCGTGTTTCCGGTCTGACCTCTTTCAGAGTCAGCGAGTATGCTTGCATCATGATCTTATCGGGTCTATATGCCATTAGAGTAGTCGACAGG
>JABXHG010000115.1 GCA_013393545.1 Alteromonadaceae bacterium
GAACGCAAGCGGCAATCCGGGCGGGCGTTCCAGCGGCGGAACTACCGGGTAAGTGCCGCTGGTGATTCCTACAACGACACCACCATGCTCGGCCAGGCGGAAGCCGGTATTCTGTTCCATGCCCCGCAGAATGTCATCGATGAATTCCCGCAGTTCCCGGCGGTGCATAATTTCGACGATCTCCGGCAGGAATTTCTGAAGGCCAGCGCGGTTCACTCCGAGTAGGCTCCAGTAATCGGGTAGGCCTTTCCAGAACACGCTGTAAAGACATCCATGTCCCGCTCGAGCTCCGCCATCCATGGCTCCGCACGGTTCTGGAAAGGCCTACCCGATCACTTCCGCGTTGAACTCGGTGTTTCCAGAAACCGCATTAACGGCTGCACCTTGGCCAGCGTTTCCTGGTATTCAGCCTCGGGGTCGGAGTCGGTGACAATTCCGCCGCCGCCCCAGCAATGAACGGTGCCATTGTCGTCACACAGCAGGGTGCGTATGGCGATACTGCTGTCCAGGTGCCCGTCCAGCCCGTAATGAAAAACCGATCCGCAATAAGGCCCGCGCCAGTGGGGTTCCAGCTCACGGATGATTTCCATTGCCCGGATTTTGGGTGCGCCGGTAATCGAGCCGCCCGGGAAGGCATCGAACAGCGCTTGCAGCGGTGATACACCGGCTTTCAGTGAGCACCGAATGTGGCTGACCAGGTGGTGCACGTTTTTGAAGGATTCCAGGGCAAACAGCCGATCCACCCGCACACTACCGGTTTCGGCGTTCAGGCCCAGATCATTGCGCAGTAAATCGACAATCATCAGATTTTCGGCCCGGTCTTTTTCCGAAGCCTGCAGTTCCTCGGCTAACCGCCGGTCTTCTTCGGGTGTCCGGCCCCTCGGGCGGGTCCCTTTTATGGGACTGGTCACCACGGTATTGTCGCTGATTGCCTGGAAACGTTCCGGCGATACCGACACCACCGATTGCCTGCCCATGCGTAAAAAGGCGCTGTAGGGTGTCGGGTTTTCCTGGCTCAGGGCCTGGAATGCGCACCAGGGATCGCCGGTGTAGGTGCCTGTAAAGGCCTGCGACAGGTTGGCCTGGTAGCAATCTCCGGCCAGAATGTAGTCCTTGATGGCGCTAACGCTGGCGCGGAAAGCCTCGGGTGTCTGGGCCGGTTTGAAGGGCGATGGCATGTGCCAGGGCTCTGGCTGGGCTAGGGCAGCCGCGCCAAGCCAGTCGTCAAGGGTTTCCCGGGTGTCACCGGGGCATTGTGGATGTACCCACAGCCAGTATTCACCGCTCGCCCGGTCGTGGCTGGCCATCCATAAATAG
The DNA here is from genome assembly GCA_013393545.1 of Alteromonadaceae bacterium. The sequence goes on from JABXHG010000115.1 coordinate 1,318, forward strand.
AAGCCGGCGTGAATGACCGGAAACGGGCAATCCGGCGTAATGCCAACCAGGCGCTTCTCACGCCGGTAACCGAATTCGTAGCCAAGCACGCCCAGCCAGCCGCCGGTTAAAGGCGCTTTTGGCAGATCGTTCGGTAGTGGGTACCGTTGTCGCAGGGCTTCCATCTGTTCGGCCAGTTGGCGGGTATCGATTGGGGAGCGGTGCGCGGGCTGTTCCACCAGGCTCAGCGCCAGCGCGGTAAACCCGTGCCGGTGGCCCCGGTCGCCGTCGTCACCCTGGCTGCCGAGAAAGACGAAATCGTTCGCCTGGCAGGCGTGGGACAGCAGTCTCTGGTAACGTGTCTTGTCCAGTTGTGTCAGGCTCGAATGCACTCGGCCACCTTTGTGCGTTATTAAAAGGCTTGTCAGGGAGTCGTCGAAAATCCGGAACGACATTATAACGGATATCACGCTGAACTTTTTGCTATTTCAGGGGCCTTACGGGCATGTTTAAAAAAGCACTGGGTGGTCGGTTTCGGCAATGGATCAACCGTCGTCTCCCCCGTTCTGATCGCCAGACCTTCAGCCAGAAAACCATTTTCATTCTGCCTACCGGTGCCGGGCTGGTGTTCGGTTTGTTGTTGCTGATCATGCTGGTGACCGGCATTAACTACCAGAACAGTCTGATTTATTTGCTGGTATTCCTGTTGGGCGCGCTGTTCGTGGGCGCCATGCACCAGACCCATCGCAATCTGTCTGGTCTCACCCTGGCGCTGGTGTCTGCCGGCGAGGGGCAGGCGGGCGAGCAGGTTCCCTTCCGGTTTCGCATCAGCAGTGGCAAGGATGACAGCCTGGCTCTGGCGGTTTCCTTGACCCATCGTGGCGGGGTCTCGGAAGTGGAATCGGTTCACGTGCCGGCTGGCGAATCCCGGGAGTTGACACTGAACCTGCCGGTGAGCCGGCGTGGGTACGTGCGTCCGGAGAACGTTCGGATTGAAACCCGTTTTCCCCTGGGGTTGCTCAAGGCCTGGTCCTGGCTACGACCAGTGTCGCCGGGGGTGGCCTATCCCAGGCCGCTGGTGGCACCCGATGCCACCGGCACCGTGCAGGAAGCGGACGATACAGAGGCGTCGGTCCGGGTTGCCGGGCAGGATGAAGCGGATTTACGCCCCTGGCGGGAGGGGGATTTAAGCCCACGCATCATGTGGAAGCGGTATGCCCGTACCGGTCAGATGGTGGTGGCCGACTGGGAATCCAGCGGCGGCAGTCCGCACTGGCTGGACTTCGCGGCCTTCCCCGGGGCGGATACGGAATTGCGCCTGAGTTATTTGGCCTGGCAGGTGCAGGACCGAGCAGCCAAAGGGGCGCGATTTGGTTTAAGCCTGCCGGGAGAAACCATTGAGCCCGACACCGGCCCCCAACATGTTCGGCGTTGTTTATACGCCCTGGCGATCTGGGGCCAGGAAAAACCCAGGGATGAACAGGCCCGTTCGTTTGGCACCCGAGCCGGTGTGGATACACCGGATAACGGGAGGCTTGCATGATCCGTCGTCTCCTGGGGAAAACCGGGGCTAACCGATCCGGGCCGGATAAAGTGCTGCCTGGTTCGGCGCTGATCTGGCTATTGGCCAGTTTTGCCATTTTGCTGGTGCCACAATGGAATCGCCTGCCGGTTTGGTTGATTGGCGCCTGTGTGGCGTTGGCCGGCTGGCGCTGGCTGGCGCAAACCGGCCGGGTCCGGTTGCCGGGGCGCTGGTTGCGGATGGGGATCATGCTGTCGCTGATGGCCGTGTACATCGCCACCGTACGGGGACACTTTTCGGTGGACACCGCCTCCTCGTTCTTTGTTCTTGCGGTCGGGTTGAAATGGCTGGAAACCCGGACTGCCCGGGATTTCTATGTGGTGTTCTTTATTTTGGTGTATCTGGCGGCGGTCAACTTCCTGTTCCGCCAGGATATTCTCTGGGCGGTGGTGAATTTTACCGCCATCGGCCTGTTGCTTGCCGGCCTGCAAACACTCAACGCCCCGGATTTGCCGCCATCGGCCCGCAAGGGCTGGAAACGGCTCGGGGGTATGCTGCTGAAAACCCTGCCGGTGGTTATTCTGTTGTTTGTCTTTTTTCCCCGTATGGCGCCGCTCTGGAGCGTCCCCATGGTATCCGGGCAGGCTCGTACCGGGTTGTCGGACACCATGCGCCCGGGCGACATTTCCAATCTCGCGCAGAACAGCGAGAGGGCATTCCGGGTTGCCTTCGGCGATGAGGCGCCACCTTACCGGGAACGCTACTGGCGCGGGCTGATCCTGGACTATCTGGACGATGAAACCTGGCGCCGCCGTGAGGCGGACGAGTTTGCCCGGCCGGGGCGGATTGACCTGGACGCCGGCGTAGGCGATTTGGGGCCCCGGCAGTACGACGTTCTGCTGGAACCGACCGACCGCAAGTGGGCCTTCTCGCTGGCTAATTCCCGGGCGGTGTCGGACAACCTCGTGCGCACGCCACAGGACCTGTTCGAATTCCGACGACCGGCCGATACGTCCATTCGTTACCGGATGGAATTCCAGGAGCCACCGGCCGCTGATGACGCGAACCGCCAGCGGCTGCTGCCGGGAGAGTGGCGCCGCTACTTGCAGTTACCGGCCAGGGGCAACCCGAGAGCCCGGGAACTGGCCGAGGAGCTGGCGGGCCAGGGCTCGGACGAGCAGGTGGTGCGCCAGCTACTCAGCCGGTTCCGGGAGCAGGCGTATTACTACACCTTACGCCCGCCACGGATGCCTGATGATGGCATTGACACCCTCTTGTTCGATGAAAAACGTGGCTTTTGTGCCCACTATGCCGGCGCCGCCACTTTTGTCTTCCGTGCCGCCGGCATTCCCGCGAGAGTGGTGACCGGTTACCAGGGGGGAGAACCCGGTGCCGGGGGCGACTACCTGATTGTCCGCCAATACGACGCCCATGCCTGGGTGGAAGTGTGGCTGGCCGGGCAGGGCTGGGTAAGAGTGGATCCGACGGCCGCAATAGCGCCAGAGCGCATTGAGTCCGGGTTGCGGGACGCGATGGCCGAGGAAGGCTCGTTTCTGGAAGATGAACCCTTCTCGCCGCAGCGCTACGGAGACCTGGCCGTGCTGCAATGGGCGTCATTGCAGCTGGACAGAATCAATTACCAATGGCAGCGCTGGGTGGTTGGTTATCAGGGCCAGAGTCAGATGGACTTGATGTCCCGCCTGCCGGGAGGAATAGGCCTGAAGGAGCTGGGGTACCTGACTGCCGGCATTGTCGGTGTGGCACTGCTGGTGGCCGGGATGTTGTCCGGCTGGAAACGCCGGGGCGGGCAGAAGCAGGATCGGTTTCGGCGCCTGGTGGCGGCCTGGCATCGTTTTTGTGAGCGGGCCGGCGTTCCGGTGCGGGCAGGGGAGTCGCCTGATTTTCTGGCGGGGCGCCTGGCCCGGGCTCTGCCGGAAGTCGCAGATACAGCGGCCAGCTTTGCCCGTGCGGTCAACAGGCATTACTATAGCCAGCCAGATGGCGCCGCCACTGATCGCGAGATCCGCCACCTGAAACAGCTTTTACGAACCATGAGGCGCCAGAAGCGCCAGCGCCAGAGCCCTGTAAAACGGACCCCGAATAATGACTGATATTGCCCGCAAGATGCCCTGGCTGGCCGGGGCCTGGTCGTCTGTCCAGCAGCGCCTGGTCGCCGACCGCCTGCCCCATGCTTTGCTGGTGGCCGGTGAATGCGGTGTGGGTAAACGGGCCTGGGCCGAGGCAGTTGGTCAGCTGTTGTTGTGCGAACACCCGGTGACATCAACGCCCGGTGAACCTGTGCCATGCGGCCAATGCAAACAGTGCGAACTGCTTGCTGCGGGCAGCCACCCGGATCTGCGCGTTTACGCACCAGAGAAATCCAAAATGGTACGGGTGGATCAGATCCGCGCGCTGTCCACGTTTGCGGTTGCCTCACCGCAGGTTGCCCGTCACAAGGTGGCGATTGTTGACCGGGCAGACCAACTCAACATCAATGCCGCCAACGCCTTGTTGAAAACCCTTGAAGAGCCGCTGGCGGACGTAACCCTGCTGCTGCTTCAGGAAAGTGGCCGGCCAGTGCTGCCCACCATTCGTTCCCGCTGCCAGGTACTGACCATTGCACAGCCCACCCGGGAACAGGCGGAAGCATGGCTGGTGCAACAGGCCGCCAGCTTGCCGGAAGAGACAAGGCCGAGTGAGGATCAGCTGGCCAAAAGCCTGATGCTGGCGGGCAATGCCCCGAGGCTGGCGCTGGAATATGCTACCGGGGAATTCCCGGCCCTGCGCGACAAGGCGTTTGACGCTTTTCGCCAGTTCATGAAGGGGCAGGTCACGGTGGGTGAAGCAGCCAAAGAGTTCAAGGCGATTGGTCTGGAGGACAGCCTCTGGTTGTTTGAATCCTGGGCCGCCGACCTGGCCCGCTGTTGTGCCGGTGGCCAACCCAACGATGAAGAGGCCCATGACATGCTGGCCTTTTTGGCGCGCACGAATCCGCCGTGGCGCGCCCATGAGTTACTGCAGCAGATTCGCGAGAGCCGCGAAGCGCTGGTCTACAACGCCAGTGTGGAACTGGAGGCCAGCCAGTTGTTGATGGCCTGGCAGAGCCTGATGCCGCGCAAGCGGGCAGGGCGGCCGGCGGCGGGTTGAGCTTTCCCGGCTGACTGCTGCTATCATTGTGAAATATCCATTAAATCAAGGTGTTTGATATGGGGCCCGGATTCGGAGCGCGTAGCGGTATTCTTACCCTGACCATCAAGGACAAGGCTGTCCTGTATGCGGCTTATATGCCGTTCATTCGCCAGGGCGGGATGTTTATTCCCACCCAGAAACAATATCAGCTCGGAGACGAAGTGTTTCTTCTGCTGAATTTGATGGACGAGCCGGAGAAAATTCCGGTGGCCGGCAAAGTGGTGTGGATCACGCCCAAGGGCGCCCAGGGTAACCGGGCGGCCGGCATTGGCGTGCAGTTTAATGGTGACGACGAAACCGCCCGCACGAAAATCGAATCCTATCTCGCCGGGTCCCTAAGCTCTGATCGCCCCACCCATACCATGTAGAGCTGTTCCATGACTGACGCTTTGGTGGCGGTTCCGGAAGACATCGGGCTGGCCGGAGGCCGCGAAATGCGCTGGCCCCTGGGCGCGATGACGCTGGCCGGCATTGGCTGGCCGGGACCCGCACCGAAACCCGAGGCGCCGCCAGTATTGATGCTGCACGGCTGGCTGGATAACGCCATGAGCTTTATCCATCTGGCGCCCGAGCTGGCCCGTTCACGGCAGGTTTACGCCATGGACCTGGCCGGCCACGGCTTGTCCGGGCACAGGCCAGAGGGTTATGGCTATTGGCTGATGGATTACGTAGGTGACCTGGCTGAGTGCATCGACCGGCATTTTCACAGAGCCGGGCAGGAACGTGTGGATCTGGTAGGGCATTCACTGGGAGGTATTGTTTGTGCGCTCTATGCGGCTGCCTTTCCGGAGAGAATGCGCCGGTTGGTGATGATCGACAGTCTGGGCGCACTGAGCCGCTCCGCTGATGAAACCATTCCTCAGTTGCGAAAATCTATCCGTAAACGCCTGAGTGGTTCGGCGCGAGCGGCGGTGTATCCGGACCTGGCGACGGCTGCCCGGATTCGGGAGCGGGGCTTCAGTCCATTGAGTGCCGATGCGGCGATGAAACTGGTATCGCGCAGTATGCGTAAACAGGATAGTGGGCTTGTGTGGCGCACCGATCCCCGGCTTCGCCACCCGTCCGCGCTGATGATGACCGAAGAACAGGTGCAGGCATCGCTGGCGGCAGTACAAACATCGGCGTTGTTCATCAAGGGGGCCGAAGGATTATTGGCCGAACGCCGGAACCTGGCCGGCCGTGAGCACCTGATCCCGGGCTTGCAGATTGCGGAAGTGCCCGGAGGGCATCATTGTCACCTGGATGGCGACCCGCGCGCCGTTGCCACTGCTATTGAGAGGTTTTTAATCGATGCCTGAGCGCACCCGATCACCCCTGGTATTGTCCTTGTTGGGCTTGCTGGCTCTGGCCACCATAATGCCGGCCAAGGCCAACCCTCTGGCCGAGCCGCCCGAGCCGTTCGGGCAGTCCCGACTTGAAACCTCAACAACTATCGACTCTGCCGGCCATCTGGTTCTGTTCAGCCCGCTGCGGGAAATTCGCAGTGAGATCCGCTCGGACGTCATGGCTCGGCTGCCGGTTAGAGGTACCGGGCAGCTGTACGAAATATCGGCAGATGCCAGTCGCGAAGCGGCGCGGGATTACTACCTGCGGGAACTCCGTGAGCGTGATGCGACAATCCTTTTTCAGTGTGAAGGCGTGGCCTGCGGGCGAAGTAACGTCTGGGCCAATCAGGTGTTCCAGCAATCGAAACTGCTGGGCCGTGACGCCAACCAGGATTATCTGGTGGCTGGCACACTGGACGCCTCCGGGCAGCGCTGGCTGACACTGGTTTATACTGTGACCCGGGGTAATCGCCGGGAATATGTCTGGGTTGAGCACCTGGGCGTTCAGGCAGGCGCGGTGATCCCCGGCTTCTCCGGCACGCCAGAGCGGATCAGCGGGCCGCTTGTTGTCCCATGGGAAGGCAGCATTACTTTCCGGTTTGACTTACCCACGGGGGAACGCCGGCGCCTTCAGCAGTGGGCGGAAGCCGGCGAGGCAGAAGTGATTCTGGCCGGTTTCAGCACCCTGGAAGATGATGAAACCTTCGAACAGGCCCGTGACCGGGCTGCACAGGCACTGGACTCGCTGGAAGAGCTGTTGGCCAAGACCGGCGTCAGCCGCGAGCAGATCCGTAAATTACCGGTAGGCCCCGGCGTGCAGGTGCCCGGGCCGGACCGCCAGGGTAACCGGGTGGAGATTCTGGTCATACACAGGTAGAGGAAGACCATGTCGGGAGAACAGGCCAAACCGGTCAAAAAGAAGCCATCCGTTGCCCTGGCTCTGGGTAGTGGGGGAGCCCGTGGCTATGCCCACATTGGCGCCATTGAGGTGCTGGAAGAGCGGGGTTATCACATCAAGGCCATTTCCGGTTGTTCCATGGGCGCGGTCGTTGGCGGCATGTATGCCGCCGGCAAACTGCAGGAATACAAGGACTGGGTCACTGGGCTGGGGCAATTCGATGTGCTCAAGCTGCTGGATGTCACCTTCAGCTCGGTGGGCGCCATTCGGGGCGAGAAGGTGTTTTCCGTGGTTCGGGATATTCTGGGCAATCTTCGGATTGAAGACCTGCCCCTGGCCTACACCGCCGTTGCCACCGATCTGCTGGCCCACAAGGAAATCTGGTTTCAGGAAGGGCCGCTCGACCGGGCCATTCGCGCGTCCATTGCCATTCCCGGCATCGTGACGCCGATGATTATGGGTAACCGGGTGCTGGTTGACGGCGCCTTGCTGAACCCGTTGCCCATTATTCCCACCATATCGGCCCATGCGGACATGGTAGTGGCGGTTAATCTGGCTGGTGAAGATGAGGAGATGCGCCGTTTGCCGGACGCCGTTTTCCAGGAAGAGAGCGATGCGCCCGGCGATGTGGAAGAACTGGTGGAAACCTTGAAAGCCAGGGCCTCCCACTGGTTCGACTGGGATACGATCAAGTCTCTGGCCACGCGTAAACCCGACAACGGCGACACACCGGAAGAGAAGATCAGCCGTGAAGTGGCAAAAAAAGCCCGGGAAAAGGAAAAACTCTCGGCCGGCAACCCGCCGGCGGACGATCATGAAACCATTGATTGGGACAAACTGGGCATTGGCAAGTTCGACGCCATGAACCTGGCGATTGAAACCATGCAAAGCTCGCTGGTGCAGTACAAGATTGCCGGCTACCCGCCGGACTTGCTGGTGAACATGCCGAAGAACGTATGCCGCAGCTATGATTACCACAAGGCACCGGAACTGATCCAGATGGGCCGGGAGCGTATGTCTGCAGCTCTGGATCGCTACGAGGGCAAGCAGGCTGGTAACGCAACTCTTTCCCGTTAATGCCGGGCTGCAGGTTGGCGGCCAGGCGCGTATAATGCCGGCTTTCCATTTCGCTTAATCAGGACAATCTGTTGTGACCAGCCCTGTTGAAGATTTGCACACCATCCGTGATCTGCTGCGCTATGCTGCCTCCCGATTTTCCGCATCACCGCTGTATTTCGGCCACGGCACGGACAATGTCTGGGATGAAGCGGTTCAGCTGGTGATGCGCAGCGTGCACCTGCCACTGGAAAACAACCAGATTTTTCTGGACGCCCGGCTGACCCACGCCGAGCGGAAAACCATTATCGAACGTATCGAACGCCGCATTGATGAACGCGTGCCCATTGCCTACCTGCTTGGTGAAGGCTGGTTCATGGGCATGCCCTTCAACATTGATGAACGGGTATTGGTGCCTCGCTCGCCGCTGGGCGAACTCCTGGAAAACGGCCTGCAGCCCTGGATTGGCGGCACCGAGGTGGCCCGCATCCTGGACCTGTGTACCGGCAGTGGCTGCATTGGCATTGGCGCGGCGACAGTGTTCGAAGAGGCGGAGGTGGATTTGTCCGATGTCTCGGCAGACGCACTGGCGGTGGCGGAATCAAACATTGAAATGCATGGCCTGGAAGGGCGAGTGCGTGCCATTCGCTCGGATGTGTTCGACAGCATTGAGGGTCGATACGATGTCATTCTGAGCAACCCGCCCTATGTGGACGCCGAAGACCTGGCCGACATGCCGGAGGAATATCATCACGAGCCGGCGCTTGGGCTGGCTGCGGGCAGCGACGGTTTGGACATTGCTCATCGCATCATTGCCGGCGCGGCGGATCATCTGACCGACGACGGTTTGCTGATTGTGGAAGTGGGCAACTCCTGGGGTGCGATGGACGACGCCTATCCGGATTTGCCACTGACCTGGCTGGAGTTTGAGAATGGCGGCGACGGGGTTTTTCTGATTACCGCCCGCGATTTGCGCGAATGGCAAGCCCGGAATTGCTGATCCGGAACATTAAAAACATTGGTTAAAGTACTGAAATATGTCAGGAAATACGTTTGGTAAATTGTTTTCCGTCACCACCTTCGGTGAAAGCCACGGTGCGGCTCTGGGGTGCATTATTGACGGTTGTCCTCCGGGGCTGGAGTTGTCTGAAGCGGACATGCAACGGGACCTGGATCGTCGTAAGCCCGGCACATCCCGCCATACCACACAACGCCGGGAAGCGGACGAGGTGCGTATTCTTTCGGGTGTGTTCGAGGGCAAAACCACCGGCACGCCCATCGGCCTGATCATCGAGAACACCGACCAGCGCTCCAGGGATTACTCGAAAATCGCCGAGCAGTTCCGGCCGGCCCATGCCGACTACACCTACATGCACAAGTACGGCACCCGTGATTATCGCGGCGGTGGCCGTTCTTCTGCTCGTGAAACGGCCATGCGGGTTGCCGCTGGCGCCGTAGCGCGGAAGTTTCTGGAGCAGCGCCTGGGGATTCAGGTGCGCGGTTACCTGTCGCAGCTCGGTCCCATCAAGGCGGAAAAGCTGGACTGGAGCCAAGTGCATGAAAATCCGTTCTTCTGCCCGGATGCCGACAAGGTATCGGAGATGGAAGATTATATGGATGCCCTGCGCAAAGAAGGGGATTCCATTGGTGCTCGTATCAACGTGGTGGCCGACGGCGTGCCCCCGGGCCTGGGCGAGCCGATTTTTGATCGCCTGGATGCCGACCTGGCTCACGCCCTGATGAGCATCAACGCGGTCAAAGGCGTGGAAATTGGCGCCGGATTCGACTGCATCGAGCAAAAAGGCACCGAACACCGGGACGAGATGACCCCCGATGGCTTTTTATCCAACAACGCCGGCGGCGTACTGGGCGGCATTTCCTCCGGCCAGCCGATTGTTGCCAGCATTGCCCTGAAACCCACCTCCAGCCTGCGCATTCCGGGGCAGGGCATCGACGTTTACGGTAATGCCACCGAGGTGATTACCACCGGTCGTCACGACCCCTGTGTGGGTATCCGGGCCACACCAATTGCCGAGGCCATGATGGCCATCACCCTGATGGACCACTACCTGCGCCACCGGGGGCAGAACGGCGACGTTCAGGTAAGCACGCCCGTTCTCGGCCAGCTGTAAGCAAGGGGAGGAGGCAGCATCTACTGGCGGCTTTCCAACCTCTACTTCTGGTTCTTTGCCCTCCTTGGAGGGCTTTTGCCTTACTGGTCCCTTTACCTGGAGGGCCAGGGCTTTTCCTACCTGCAAATCGCCACACTGATGGCCACCATCCAGCTTACCAAAGTGGTGGCCCCCAGCGTCTGGGGCTGGCTGGGTGACCGCAGCGGCCAGCGCGTGCGGCTGGTGCGTTTTGGTGCCATCACCGGCTCTCTGTTCTTTGCCGGTGTGTTCCTGGAGTCGGGCTTTTACGGCCTGTTGCTGGTCATGCTGGCCTTCACCTTCTTCTGGAATGCCATTCTTCCGCTTTATGAAGTGATTACCCTGCGTACCCTTGGCAAACGCAAGGACAAGTACGGCAAAGTGCGCCTGTGGGGCTCGGTGGGTTTTATCGGCTCGGTGGCTCTGATTGGTGGTTTGCTGGAATTCGTGTCCATCCAATCCTTGCCCTGGTTGTTGTTGCCGGTGTTTGCGGGCATTGCACTGTCGGCATTTCTGGTGCCATCGGAGCGGGGCGAGCGAAAGCCGCCGGCGCCCAAGGGCAGCCTGAAAGCCATCGTCACCCATCCCTCGGTGGTGGCATTTTTCCTGATGAATTTCCTGTTGCAGGTGTCCCACGGGGCTTACTACACCTTCTTCAGTATTCATCTGGAGCAGCATGGCTATGGCAAGCTGGCCATTGGTCTGTTGTGGTCGCTGGGGGTGATCGCGGAAATCGGTCTGTTTCTGGTCATGCACCGGCTTTCGATGAGATTCACCGTGCGCCAGATTGTCATTGGCGCGCTGACCCTGACCATGATCCGCTGGATGCTGATTGCAGAAATGACCGGCCTGTTGCCAGTATTGCTGTTCGCCCAGCTTTTGCACGCGGCTTCCTACGGCGCCTTGCATGCGGTGTCCGTGCAATACATCGAGGGCTTCTTTGGCAAACATCACCACGGCCAGGGACAGGCGCTATACAGCGGTCTGACCTTCGGTGCGGGTGGAGCGCTGGGCGCCTGGCTGTCAGGCTTCCTGGTGGACGGTTTCAGCACGTCGGCAGCTTTCTGGGGCGGCGCGATAGCCATGGCAATCGCGGTGGTGGTCACCTGGCGCAAACTGCAACCACCTCCGGAAGAAACCGCCGAAGCCTGATCAGCTCCTAGTGTCCCGTCTGGCTAATTCCTTAACCTACTGCTTGCCTCTGGGGAGTCTGACCAAGGCGCCAGTGTGCTGGTGTGGTGGTTCCACATCAAACGCTGGCAACACAGGCTCAGAGTCCCCAGAGGCAAGCCCTTCGGGAGTTTCTGAAAAGCCGAATAGCGTCGTTCTGCTGGCTCGATTTGGAGCCACCAAACCTTCACCAGCACGCCTGGCTCTTCGGCTTTTCAGAAGCTCAGTAGGTTAAGGAATTAGCCAGACGGGACACTAGCTTCCTCCGCTTCAACAATCGCCAGCATGGCGCGGGCACTGTTGCTCAGCTGACGGCCTGAAAGTGAAATGGCGCCCAGTACCCGCGTCACCGTGTGGCCCACTTCCAGCACCTTTAAGCTGTTGTCCAGCATGCTCACAGGTAAGACACTCCAGCCCAGACCCACACTGGTCATCATCTTGATAGTTTCCAGGTAATTGGTAGGCATCAGCGGTGCCAAAGGCAGGTTGGCTTCCAGGAAAAGGCGGCTGACTACCCGATAAGTGGCTGTGCTGGTGTCTGGCAGCAGTGCTGGGTGTTCGGCCAGGTCGGCGAGTGTTGGTTCCTGCAGTCTGGCCAGTGGATGATCCGAGCCCACCACAAACGCCATCGGGTCCGGCCACTGGGCGTGAATCCGGAAATCCGGGTTCATGCTGTCGCTGAGGGTAACGAAGGCCAGTTCTGCGTGGCGCTTGCTCATCTGGTGATAGGCTGCGTCGGATTCCATGAATTGCAGGTCCAGGGTGACTTGCGGGTAAGCCTTGCGGAACCGCCGAAGCCAACTTGGGAGGTGGTGCAGGCCGATGTGATGGCTGGCAATTACCGACAGCTCGCCTTCCACGGTGTCGGCATCTGGTGACAATGCCAGCCGGGCGTTGTGGATCTCATCCAGAATCCGGCGGGCGTGGGGCATGAGCCGCGCCCCGGCATCGGTCAGGCGGATATCCCGGTTGCTGCGGTCGATCAACCGGGCGCCCAGCTGTGTTTCCAGGGCGGCCAGGCGTTTACTGATCGCCGGCTGCGTCAGGTGCAGGATCTCGGCCGCTTCCGAGAATGAGCCCTGGTCGACGATGGTCAGGAATGCTTTTAGCGAATTTGAGTCCATGGTTTGTGCCTGTGAGTTGCCCTGATGTTCGGTAACCTGCCAGTTTGGTGTGTTCGCGGCTTCAGGGGCCTTCTCCCAAAAACCGCTACGAGCACATCCATGTGCGCTTCTCTCAGGCCATCCATGGCCTTCGAAATTTTTGGGAGAAGGCCCCTGAAACCGCTTGTTCTACTTGTGTAATAACTCTTCACACAGACAACTGCATTTTGCCAACATCGATTTGGCTCATAGATCAATTACCGTTCAATCTGGCGTTTTGCATAACAGTTCAAGAGCGAGGTGGTGGGAGGGGCTTTCCAAAAGTATCGAGGGCCATGGATGGCCCGAGTTAAGCGCATAGGGACATGCTTGTAGCGTCTTTTGGAAAGCCCCTCCCACCACCTCGCGTCCGGCACGGAGTCTCAATGCAACAATGAGTAATTCCTGAATGGAATGCAACGAATAAAAAACATGAATTGAGGTTATTCAGTAACAAAGGGTAAACTCTTCGGAAAGCGTCATAAAACAGAAACCCCCAAAGAGTGAGAGAGAACCATGGCGGGCAAGACCTTATACGACAAATTGTGGGACGACCACTTGGTCAAGCAGCGGGACGACGGCTCCGCGTTGATCTACATCGACCGGCAATTGCTGCACGAAGTAACTTCTCCGCAGGCGTTTGAAGGCCTGCGCCTGGCCGGACGCAAGCCGTGGCGTTTGGACGCCAACATCGCCACCCCGGATCACAACGTACCGACCACCGACCGCGACAAAGGCGTGGAAGGTATTGTTGACCCGGTATCGCGTATTCAGGTGGAAACCCTGGACAAGAACTGCGATGAGTTTGGCATCCTCGAATTCAAGATCAAGGACCAGCGCCAGGGCATTGTGCACGTGATTGGGCCAGAGCAGGGCGCGACTCTGCCGGGTATGAGCATTGTTTGTGGTGACTCCCACACTTCCACCCACGGTGCGTTCGGCTGTCTGGCTCATGGTATAGGCACCTCCGAGGTGGAGCATGTGCTGGCTACTCAGTGCCTGGTGCAGAAGAAGATGAAAAACATGCTGGTCAAGGTCAACGGCCAGTTGGGCGCAGGCGTTACCGGTAAAGACGTTGTACTGGCCATCATTGGCAAGATTGGCACCGCCGGTGGGACCGGTTATGCCGTTGAATTCGGTGGCGAGGCCATCCGTGACCTGAGCATGGAAGCGCGGATGAGTATCTGCAACATGTCCATCGAAGCCGGTGCCCGCGTGGGCATGGTGGCGGTGGATGACACTACCATCGATTATGTGAAAGGTCGTCCGTTCTCTCCGAAAGGCGAAACCTGGGACAAGGCCGTGGACTACTGGCGCACGCTGCACAGTGACGACGATGCCGAGTTCGACAAGGTTGTGGAGCTGGATGGTTCCGCCATCAAGCCGCAGGTAAGTTGGGGCACGTCTCCGGAAATGGTGACCGGTGTCGACGGTAGTGTGCCGGACCCGGCCCGTGAAGAAGACCCGATCAAGCGCGAAGGCATTGTGCGCGCTTTGAAATATATGGGTTTGCAGCCGAATCAGAAAATCACCGACATCCAATTGGACCGGGTGTTTATCGGTTCGTGCACCAACAGCCGGATTGAAGATCTGCGTGAAGCCGCTGCCGTGGTTAAGGGCCGCAAAGTGTCTCCGAGCCTCAAGCAGGCGATGGTAGTGCCGGGTTCAGGCCTGGTGAAGGCCCAGGCGGAGCAGGAAGGTCTGGACAAGATCTTCATCGAGGCGGGCCTTGAGTGGCGCGACCCGGGTTGCTCCATGCGTCTGGCCATGAACGCCGACAAGTTGGGGCAGGGCGAGCATTGTGCCTCCACTTCCAACCGGAACTTCGAGGGGCGTCAGGGCTTTGGTGGTCGTACCCACCTGGTGAGCCCGGCGATGGCGGCGGCCGCGGCGGTCACCGGCCATTTTGTTGATGTCCGCGAATTGATGCACTGATCCACAGGAGAGACACCATGCGCGCATTCACGCAACACCAGGGCGTTGTCGCCCCCATGGACCGGTCCAACGTGTATACGGACATGATTATTCTCAAGCAGTTTCTGAAGTCGATCAAACGTACCGGCTTCGGCCCGAACCTGTTTGACGAGCTGCGTTATCTGGACGAGGGCAAGCCGGATCAGGATTGTTCTCAGCGTCCGATCAACCCCGATTTCGTGCTCAATCAGGATCGGTACAAGAACGCCAGTGTGCTGCTGGCCCGGGCCAACTTTGGTTGTGGTTCCAGCCGGGAGCACGCCCCCTGGGCGCTGGACGATTTTGGTTTCCGGGTGATCATCGCCCCGAGCTTTGCCGATATTTTCTATAACAACTGCTTTAAGAATGGCCTGTTACCCATTGTTCTTCCTGAAGAAGTGGTTGATCAGCTGTTCCGGGAAACCGAAGAGAACGAAGGCTACCAGCTGTCGGTGGATCTGGAAGCGAAAACCGTAACCACGCCGTCGGGCGAGGTGTTCAGCTTTGACGTCGACGACTTCCGCCGGCACTGCCTGCTCAATGGTCTGGACGATATCGGTGTTACCCTTGAGGATGCCGATCTGATCAGGGATTACGAAGACAAGCGCAAGCAAACCGCGCCCTGGCTGTTTAACGCCGGACATTAATCGAAGTCGGACACTTATCGAATAAGGAACAAGAGACATGCCCCGTAATATTCTGTTGCTGCCGGGTGACGGCATTGGCCCGGAAATTGTTGCCGAAGCCGAAAAGGTTCTAAGAAAGCTCAATGATGATCTGAACCTGGACCTGCATTTCGAATCCGCCTTGATTGGCGGTGCGGCTCTGGACGAGTGCGACGACCCGCTGCCGGACGAAACCCTCGACAAGGGCCGCAAGGCCGACGCGATTCTGCTTGGCGCCGTCGGCGGCCCGAAATGGGACGACCGCCCGATGGCGCAGCGTCCGGAGAAGGGCCTGTTGGGCCTGCGTTCCAACCTGGAACTGTTTGCCAACCTGCGCCCGGCCATTCTGTACCCGCAGCTGGCGTCCGCTTCTTCGCTCAAGCCGGAAGTGGTTTCCGGTCTGGACATCATGATTGTGCGTGAACTGACTGGCGGCATCTACTTCGGCCAGCCACGTGGCATCCGCAATCTGGAGCATGGTGAGCGTCAGGGTTACAACACTTACGCCTATACCGAATCGGAAATTCGTCGTATTGGTCGGGTGGCGTTCGAGACCGCTCAGCAGCGTGGCAAGAAGCTGTGCTCCGTTGACAAGGCCAATGTGCTGGAAGTCACTGTTATGTGGCGGGAAATCATGGAAGACCTGAAGCGCGAATACCCGGATGTGGAGCTCACCCACATGTACGTGGACAACGCCGCCATGCAGCTGGTTCGTGCCCCCAAGCAGTTCGGTGGGATTGTGGCTGGCAACATGGTTGGTGATATTCTTTCTGACGAAGCGGCAATGTTGACCGGTTCCATCGGCATGCTGCCGTCGGCGTCACTGAACTCCGACAAGCAGGGTATGTACGAGCCGTGTCACGGTTCTGCGCCGGATATCGCCGGGCAGGGCATTGCCAACCCGCTGGCCACCATTCTCAGCGCCGCGATGATGTTGCGCTATAGTCTGGATGAGGAAGAAGCTGCCAAGGCTATCGAGGCAGCGGTCAGCAAGGTGCTGGATCAGGGTCTGCGTACCGCCGATATCATGTCAGAAGGTGGCAAGAAAGTTTCCACCCGCGAGATGGGTGAAGCCGTACTGAACGCACTGTAACGCCGGCACCGAACACGACAACCAAGACCCGACAGCGGCAGGATGCAGCCGCTGCGGGATCATCCATCCGGTCCCTGCCAGCGATAACGGCAAGGGGTCGGCACAAAAGAGGTTCAAAAGTCGCACATGAAGCGAGTTGGACTGGTAGGTTGGCGCGGGAGAGTGAGATCGGTACTGATGCAGCGCATGCGTGAAGAAAACGATTTCGCTGATATCGATCCGGTATTTTTCTCCACTTCCCAGACCGGGAAGCCGGCGCCGGATGTAGGCAAGGATGGCGTTCCGCCGCTGCAGGACGCCTTCGATATCGACACCCTCAAAACCATGGATGTGATTGTCACCTGTCAGGGTGGCGACTACACCGGCGAGGTTTACCAGAAACTGCGTGACGCAGGCTGGGAAGGCTACTGGATTGACGCCGCCTCCACCCTGCGTATGGTCGACCATTCCGTGATCGTGCTTGATCCGGTGAACCGCAATGTGATCGACGAAGCGCTCGACAAGGGCGTGAAGGATTACATCGGCGGCAACTGCACCGTCAGCCTGATGATGCTGGCCCTTGGCGGCCTGCTGGAGCAGGACCTGATCGAGTGGGTCTCTCCAATGACTTACCAGGCCGCCTCCGGTTCCGGTGCCAAGCATATGCGTGAGCTGCTGGACCAGATGGGCGCCCTGAATGGCGCCGTGAAGGCAGAACTGGACGATCCGTCTTCCGCTATTCTGGACATCGATCGCAAAGTGACCGACATCATGCGTTCCGGTGATTTCCCGACGGCCAATTTCGAAGTACCGCTGGCCGGCAGCCTGATCCCGTTTATCGACAAGCCACTCGATAACGGCATGAGCAAGGAAGAGTGGAAAGCGGGCGTTGAAACCAACAAGATCCTGGGTCGCAGCGATAACCCGATTCCCATCGATGGCATCTGCGTTCGTATCGGTGCCATGCGTTCCCACAGCCAGGCCCTGACCATCAAGCTCAAGAAAGACATTCCTGTGTCCGAGATCGAGAGCATTCTGGCCAAGGCCAATGACTGGGTGAAAGTAATCCCGAACGAAAAAGAAGCCACCATGCAGGAACTGACCCCGGCGAAAGTCACCGGCACCCTGAGTGTGCCGATTGGTCGTATCCGTAAATTGGGTATGGGGCCGGAATACATTTCCGCCTTCACCGTGGGTGACCAGCTACTGTGGGGCGCTGCAGAGCCTCTGCGCCGTATGCTGAGGATTCTGCAGGAACGTTAACAGTCGGCAATTAGTGCCAACTGTGTCCGGTTTTTTGAAACCGATCAGGGGCGGGTGCTGATTTCAGTGCTCGCCCCTGTTATTTTCAACAAGGTGAACGAGTTCCGGCTGATATATCTCAAAACAGTGCAAGGAATGCAGCTGATTGATTGATAAAAGGGAATTAATCAACAATACTTGCTTGATCTAACCATATTGAAGCGGGTCTTATATCTGTTGAATTGATAGTCAGCAGTGAAGAATAACGGAGACTGGAAAGGAAAAAGCATGAAGGTACGCAAGCTTGCGGTTGCCCTGGCGCTGGCGGGAGGGCTTGGCTCCGGGATGGCGAATGCCCTGGGACTGGGCGAAATTGAACTCCAGTCATGGCTGAATGAACCTCTGGACGCGGAGATTTCGCTCCGGCAAAGTCAAGGCGTTAATCCCGCCGATGTTTACGTTAATGTGGCGCCGGAAGCAGCGTATGAGCGGGTCGGGCTTGATCGAAACCAGTTCCTGAGCAAGCTGAGGTTCAACGTGGTCACCGCCCCGGATGGCGGCCTTCGAATCGATGTTTCGTCACGTGAGCCTTTGCGCGAACCCTACCTGAACTTCTTGCTGGAGCTGACCTGGCCCAGCGGTCGGTTGATGCGGGAATACGCCGTGCTGGTGGATCCACCCGTTTATGCTGAGGAATCCGGCCTGGACGAGTCTGTCAGCGCACCTGAAAGCGGGGCATCAGAGCCCGAACCGCAGCGCAGTGCCGAGTCGCTTCGCCGTCAGGCGGAAATTGAAGGGTCGGTGTCCCGCACTTACCAGTCTGCTGACACCTTTGGCCCCACCGGACCTTCGGACACCCTGTGGTCCATCGCCCGCCAGATGCGCCCGGACAACTCCGTGTCCATGCACCAGATGATGTTGGCCATCCAGGAAGAAAATCCTGACGCATTCATGGACGGCAATATCAACCAACTGATGCAAGGGCAGGTGCTACGCGTACCGTCACGCGAACAGATACAAGGTCACAGCCGCGCCGAGGCCGACCGCGAGGTGGCCCGCCAGAACGAGGCATTCCGGACACCCGCTCCGGCAAAAGACGCGACTGCTCAGGCACAGCCTGCTGAGGCAGACGGCGATGCAAGCAGTCAGGCGCCGTCGGGTTCCGACGATGACAGTGAATTGAAGCTATTGGTTGCCGATGATACGGCTTCCGAAGAACGTGCTG
This sequence comes from Alteromonadaceae bacterium, assembly GCA_013393545.1. The sequence continues at coordinate 19,906 of JABXHG010000115.1, forward strand.
CGGAAGAGGGCGGCTCGGCTGGTGGTGACGGTGATCTGGCCGGTGGCCCGGATGCCGGTGCGGCCATGGCCGCCGAAGAGATGGATGCCCTGCGTCGGGAAAACCAGGAGCTCGATAGCCGCTTGCAGGACCTGCAGGATCAGGTTCAGACTCTGCAGCGCCTGCTGGAGCTCAAGGATAACCAGTTGGCGGGTCTGCAGGGGATGGCCGATGAACAGGCCGAGTCCGCTGCTCCCGCTGATTCAGCAGGTCAGGCTGATGAACAAGCCACTGACGCCGCTGCACCAGCGGACTCGGCCCAGTCTCCCGATGAAGGCGCGGCCCCGGAAGAACCAGCAACTGCAGCCGAACAGCCTGTCCCCGCCAGTGATCAGCCCCTCGCCAGTGCCGACGATGCCTCACCGGAGCAAGCTGAGGTTGATGCTCAAGAAGGCCAACAGGAAACGGCAGGCGGTGGGACTGAAGCCAATTCGGAATCTGTGGCTTCCGAGTCTGCAGCGGAGCCCGAGCCTGCAGTCGAACCTGAGCCGGTTCAACCGCCTGTTCCATCAGCCCAGAAGTCGTTCCCGGGCAACGTCATTGACGCCATAATGACCAATCCACTGTACCAGATCGCTCTTGGTGGTGGCCTGGTATTGCTGCTGTTGCTGGCACTTCTGGCCAGACGTCGGCAAGCGGCAAAGGAAAAAGAGTTTTTTGATCAGTTCGCCGAGGAAGAGTTGCCTGAGCAGGACGGTTCCGACACCGACGCCAGCGCCGACACATCGGCAGAGGAGCCGGCCAGCGTTGCCAACGGCGGCGAAGAAACCGATCCCATGGAAGAGGCTGACAAATACCTCGGCTTTGGTCAGTACCCGCAGGCGGCCCAGGTGTTGGAAAGCGCTATTTCCCGGGAGCCCAGCCGCAGCGATTTGCGCCTGAAACTGTTGTCTGTGTACGCCGACAGTCAGGACGCGGAGTCTTTCGAGAAGCAGTACAACGAACTGGCGTCTCTGGAAGACGAAAATGCCACCGCCCGAGCGGACGAGCTGCGCAATCGCATGCAGGAAGACGAGGCCGGCCCAAGTATTGATGATCTTGAATCCCAGCTTCGCTCCGAAGGGCATGACGACGCGACAGCCAGTACGTCATTTGAAGAAGCGGAAGAGTTTGAAGCGCGGACCGATCTGGAATCGGATATTGCCGAACAAACCGATGCCTCTGAAGAAACCATGGAGTTTGATCTGTCCCTGGCAGATCTCGAAGGTGAGGATGAGGCCACCGGGCTCGAATTCGAGGAAACCCCGGTCGAGAGTGAGCGGAATGAATCGGAAGACGAAGAGCCGGATTTCAGTTCGCTGGAGTTCGAGCAAAGCCCGGAACTGGAGCTGGAAGAATCTCCTGAACTTCAGGATCTGACTTCTGAATTCGAGGAAACAGAATCCGAAAAGCCGCAGGCAGAGGAAACCGATACGCTTGAAGACGAGCTGTCGGTAGGGCCGCAGTCACTGGACGATTCTTTCCTCGACGATCTGGATGCCGAACTGGACAAGGTGTCTGCGGACGATCAGTCAACTTCCGAAGCCGGTGACAGTCTGGAACTTGCGCCCGAGCAGGATGAAAAGGCCGAACCGGAAGCGGCGGCTGAATCGGAGGAAGACGATTTCAGCCTGGATATGGATCTTTCCGAAGAGGACCTGGCCATCATGGATGAACTGTCGGACGAAGGTGATATCCCGTCGCTGGACGAAGAAGTCTCCGAGACCGAAACCGGTGCGGAACCCGAGAGCGAGCCTTCTGGCGAGCCGGAGCTGCCGGAGCAGAGTGCAGGTGAGCCCGAGGAGCCTGATGAACAGTCGCAATCCGAGCCGGAACTGCCGTCAGAGTCGGGAACCGACACTCCGGCTTCGGCCCTGGATCTGGACGAAAGCGATCTGGGCGATGATGACGACTTCGACTTCCTGGCTGGTACCGACGAGGCCGCCACCAAGCTGGACCTGGCCCGTGCTTACGTGGAGATGGGTGACAGCGACGGTGCCCGTGATATTCTTGAGGAAGTCGCGCTGGAGGGTAATGACGAACAGAAAGCTGAAGCCCAGGAGCTTCTTAAAAATCTTTCCTGATCCGTTATAATCTCCGGTAACAGGCAAAGCGCCGGCCATTGGCCGGCGCTTTGTGTTTCTGCAATCACACTTTCCAGGTCGAGATTTGTTCCTGACACCCCAGCCCCTGACAACCGATGACGACATTGGCAATGGCCGTGTGGCGATCATCTTTGAGTACGATGGCCGTGCGTTTCACGGCTGGCAGTTCCAGAAAAGCGGTGTTCGCTCGGTACAAGCCGAATTGTCGAAAGCCGTTTCCAAAGTAGCTGATCATCCGGTCGAGCTGGTTTGCGCGGGCCGCACCGATGCCGGCGTTCACGCCAGCTTCCAGGTGGCCCATTTCGATACCCCTTCGGTTCGCACTCTGCGGTCCTGGGTAATGGGCATCAATACCGCCCTGCCGGAAGATATTGCGGTACACTGGGCCGGTAACGGTGTTGACGATTTTCACGCACGTTTCTCCGCCATTTACCGGCGCTACCGGTACGTGATCTACAACCACCCGGTTCGCCCGGGCATTCAACGGGGGCAGGTAAGCTGGACCTTTCGCCCGCTTGACGAGCACAAAATGCATCGGGCCGCCCGCGCATTGCTGGGCGAACATGATTTCTCCTCGTTTCAGGCCGCTGGTTGCCAGTCCCGCACACCGGTCCGGTACATGGAAAATATTACGGTAACCCGTTGTGGCAGCTTTGTCGTAATAGACGTACAGGCGAATGCGTTCCTGCATCACATGGTGCGCAACATTGCCGGTGCCCTGATGGCGGTGGGTTCCGGCAACCAGCCTGAAAGCTGGATAGCTGACATACTGGCAGCCCGGGACCGCCGCAAGGCAGGTGTAACAGCACCGGCCCACGGGCTTTATCTGGTGGACGTTGGCTATCCGGCACGCTACCGCATGCCCGCGGCGGCTTGTGGCCCGGCTTTCGTGGCACCCTGGTTGGGTGAGGCCGCAAACCGGCCGATTGAGCCGACCCACATTCATCCAAAACGTAAGGTAACGGCGGAATGATCACACGGGTGAAAATCTGCGGCCTCACGCGCCCGGAGGACATCGATGCGGCGGTGGCCAGCGGTGCCGATGCCATTGGCCTGGTATTTTACCCACCCAGCCCGCGCTCGGTGAACATTGAGCAGGCCAGAGTGCTTGCCGCCCGTATTCCGGCTTTCGTCACCGTGACTGGCTTGTTCGTGAATCCCGCGCCGGAAGACGTGGAAGAGGTTCTGAACCATGTGTCGCTGGACTTGCTCCAGTTCCATGGCGACGAGTCGCCGGCGTTCTGCGAAAGCTTTGGTCGCCGCTGGATCAAGGCCATAAGAGTGCGCGAGCCGGGTCAGATTGAAGCTGCATTCGATGAATACGCCAACGCGGCGGGCCTGCTGGTCGATGCCTGGGATCCGCAACGCTACGGCGGTACGGGGCAGTCATTTAATTGGGAACTGATACCGCGGGAGCGGCCAATGCCGCTGATATTGGCCGGTGGTTTGTCATCTGCTAACGTGTCTGGCGCCATCCGGCAGGTGCGCCCCTGGGCGGTTGATGTCAGCGGCGGAGTGGAATCCGCCAAGGGCGAGAAAGACGCCTCCAAACTAACTGAATTTTTCAACGAGGTACGCCGTGTCTGTAAAACTGACTGAAGAAATGTTGAAGGCGTTTCCGGATGCCCGGGGCCACTTTGGCGATTTTGGTGGCCGATTCGTGTCGGAAACCCTGATGGATTCGCTGATGACGCTCGAAAAAGAGTATCTGCGCCTGAAGGAAGACCCTGAATTTCAGGCCGCCTTCGACAAGGATCTGGCCGATTATGTGGGCCGACCCACTCCGCTTTACTTCGCCGAACGCCTGACCCGGGAAACCGGCGGTGCGCAAATTTGGCTCAAGCGGGAAGACCTCAACCACACCGGCGCCCCCAAGGTGAACAACACCATTGGCCAGGCGTTGTTGGCGGCGTTCCTCGGTAAAAAGCGCATCATCGCCGAGACCGGTGCCGGGCAGCACGGGGTGGCCACGGCCACAGTGTGCGCGCGCCTGGGCCTGGAGTGCCATGTTTTCATGGGCGCCTCGGATGTGAAGCGCCAATCGCTGAACGTGTTCCGCATGAAGCTGCTGGGCGCAACGGTGCACGCGGTTGAAAGCGGCACCAAAACCCTGAAAGACGCCATGAACGATGCCATGCGTGACTGGGTGGCGAACGTGGATGACACCTTCTACATCATCGGGACCGTGGCTGGGCCACACCCCTATCCGTTGCTGGTTCGGGATTTCCAGTCGGTGATTGGCCGTGAAACCCGTCGCCAGTGTCTGGAGAAGACCGGCAAACTGCCGGACGCTCTGGTGGCCTGTGTGGGTGGCGGTTCCAATGCTATTGGCATGTTCTACCCGTTCCTGTCCGATGAAAGCGTAGAGCTTTACGGCGTGGAAGCCGGCGGCCTGGGTATCGAAACCGGCCAGCATGCGGCGCCGCTGTGTGCCGGCCGCCCCGGTGTTCTGCACGGTAACCGCACTTACCTGATGGAAGACGACAACGGCCAGATTGCTGGCACCCACTCGGTCAGTGCCGGTCTGGATTACCCGGGTGTGGGGCCGGAGCATTCCTGGTTGAAAGACATCGGCCGGGCCCATTATGTGTCGGTCACAGACGACGAGGCATTGGCCGGCTTCCGCACTCTGACCCGTGTTGAAGGTATTATGCCGGCATTGGAAACCGCACATGCCGTGGCTTACGCGCAAAAGCTGGCCGCCGGCATGGACAAGGACCAGGTGGTGGTGATCAATATTTCCGGCCGGGGTGACAAAGACATCCACACCGTCGCGGAACTCGATGGCATAGAGATCTGATTGCAACAGGAGCAGGCATGAGCCGTATTGAAGGCGTACTGAAATCCCTGAAAGAGCAGGGCCGCAAGGCCCTGATCCCCTATATCACCGCCGGTGACCCGCATCCGGACCAGACTGTCGAACTGATGCACACCCTGGCCGCGGCAGGCGCGGATATCATCGAGCTGGGCGTCCCTTTCTCAGACCCCATGGCCGACGGCCCGGTGATCCAGTTGGCCTGTGAGCGAGCCTTGAAACATGGCACCTCGCTGCGCCAGGTGATTGCCATGGTCCGGGAATTTCGCAAGACCGACACGGACACCCCGGTGGTGTTGATGGGGTACCTTAACCCGATGGTGGCCATGGGATACCGGGAATTTGCCGACGCCGCCGCCGAGGCCGGTGTGGATGGCGTGCTGACCGTGGATTTGCCGCCGGAAGAGGCCGATGAAGTCGCGCCATTGTTCGCAGAGCGTGACCTTGATCCCATTTTTCTGCTGGCGCCGACCACCACGGACGATCGTATCCGTGCCATTGCTGAGCATTCCTCCGGATATGTGTATTATGTATCCATCAAGGGCGTGACCGGCTCCGCCAGCATTGACGTGGACGAGGTGGCTCGAAAAGTGGCGCACGTACATGAACTGACTGCACTGCCGGTTGGCGTGGGCTTCGGTATTCGAGATGCCAAAACAGCGGCTGCTGTCGGCAAAGTATCCGATGGTGTAATTGTGGGCAGTGTTCTGGTGAATACAATAGCGGACAATCAGACAGATCCCGCAGCCCTGAACCAGGCGCTCACTGATCTGTTGCACCCGATGCGTGAAGCTCTGGACAACCAGGTCAACTGAGCAGACACCATCCAGGCTTCAAAGGACAGGATGAGAGCATGAGTAACTGGCTTGAAAAGATTATGCCGAGCAAGATTCGCTCGGAATCACGGCAACGTACAGGTGTTCCTGAAGGTTTGTGGAAAAAGTGCCCCAAGTGTGGAGCCTTCCTTTACAAGCCCGAGCTGGAAAAGAACCTGGACGTGTGTCCGAAGTGTAATCATCACCTGCGTGTTCAGGCCCGCCGCCGGCTGGATATTTTCCTGGACGCCGAGGGCCGGGAAGAAATCGGTGCAGAGCTCGAGCCATACGACCGCCTGAAGTTCAAGGACAGCAAGCGTTACAAGGATCGCCTTTCTGCGGCCCAGAAGGCCACGGGTGAGAAGGACGCATTGGTGGCCATGCGTGGTACCACCATGGGTGTGCCTCTGGTGGCCTGTGCCTTTGAATTCAACTTCCTGGGCGGCTCCATGGGCCAGGTAGTCGGGGAAAAATTCGTTCAGGCCGCCAACGTGGCCCTGGAGCATCGTATTCCCCTGGTGTGTTTCTCCGCCAGTGGCGGTGCCCGCATGCAGGAAGCGATTTTGTCGCTGATGCAGATGGCCAAGACCTCCGCTGTGTTGGAGCGTATGAAGGAAGAAGGTATCCCGTACGTCTCGGTGATGACCGATCCGGTATTCGGTGGCGTATCGGCCAGTCTGGCCATGTTGGGCGATCTCAACATCGCCGAGCCGTATGCGCTGATCGGTTTCGCCGGCCCCCGGGTTATCGAGCAGACCGTACGTGAAAAATTGCCTGAAGGCTTCCAGCGCGCTGAATTCCTGCTGGATCACGGTGCCATCGATATGATCCTGCACCGCCACCAGATGCGCGAGCGCATTGCCCACCTGCTGGCCAAGTTCAACAACCAGGAAAAACCGGGCACCGAAGAGCCCATCGAGTTCGAAGTTTCCGAAAAACCGGATGCCGATGAACCCGAAGGGCAGTGAGCCCGCTGAAGCGCCGGCAGCCCGCCCCGGGCCCGGCGCTAGTGTTGATCAATGGCTTCAATACCTTGAAGCCATTCACCCTGCCGAAATAGAGCTTGGCCTTGATCGGGTTCTGATCGTTTTGCGTCGGCTGTTTCCCTGTCGTCCCGGTGCCCGCATCATCACCGTTGCCGGAACCAATGGAAAAGGCACTGCCGTAGCTACTGTCGAACGGTTGTTGTTGGCTGCCGGCCGGACTACCGGCGCTTATACCTCTCCCCATCTTGAGCGTTACAACGAGCGGGTTCGCCTTGGTGGCGCCGATATTGACGACGCGGCACTGGTTCATGCCTTCGAGCGTGTGGAGCGTGCCCGTGGCCGTGTTCCGCTGACTTATTTTGAATTTGGCACTCTGGCTGCTTTCACCGCTTTCGAAGACGCTGGTGTCCAGGACTGGATTCTGGAAGTCGGACTGGGTGGCCGGCTGGACGCGGTTAATGTGCTGGATGCAGACTTTGCCATGATTACTGCGGTCGACATTGATCATATCGGGTTTCTGGGTGACAACCGCGAAGTTATCGGATTCGAGAAAGCCGGCATCCTGCGCCCGGGTATTGATGCCGTCTGTGCCGATCCCTCGCCGCCTGCATCCGTGTTGCAGCAGGCCTCCGCCCAGAGAGTATCGCTTCAGGTAAGTGGGCGGGATTATCGTCTCGAACCCGTGGCAGGCGCTGACATCGTTCAGTTGATCGTCGAGGGGGAGTGTTACCGGCTGCCGGCAGGGCCCTTGCCCATCGAAAGTGTGGCCGGCGCGGTGGTGCTGGCTCGTAAGCTGGTATCTGAATTATCGGCCGGGCAAATCGAGGCGATTCTGGCTGATGTTCAGGTGCCGGGTCGTTTCGAACAGCGCCAGGCCTCGCCACGCTTGTTGCTTGATGTCGGGCACAACCCTCATGCCGCGCACTGGCTGGCCGGCAAGCTCGCTGCATTACGTTCCGGTCATGGTGTTGTCCGGGGTATTTACGCGGCGCTGGCCGACAAGGATACTGCCGGAGTGATGAACGCAATGAAGCCGGTGGTGGATACCTGGTATTTTGCCGGCCTGGCGATGCCCCGGGGCTTGAGCGCCGGTGAGCTGCAGGGCAGGGCGGCAGAAGCGGGCGTTGGCCCGGGCGAGACCTTCGCCAGTGTCGCCGAAGCGCTGGAACAGGCCCGCGCAGACGCCTCGCCTGACGACACGATTATCGTCTTCGGTTCGTTCTTCACCGTGGCCGAAGCTCGGGCGCTTTGCTAGCAGCTCGCTGAGCATTGTTCTGAAACAGGTTATCGACGGGAGTCTTCCTGGTGGATGGATTAAAGCAACGCATTATCGGTGCGCTGGTTCTGGTTTGCCTTGCGGTTATTTTTGTGCCGATGATTTTCGATGAACCTCATTCCGAGCGCCAATCCACGCCCATTACCATTCCTGAAGAGCCGCCGTTCCCGGAAGTTGAGATGCCGGAGGAACCGGCGGACGCCCAGCAGCCCTATGGCTTGAGTCAGCCCGAAGCCGGGCCCGAGGTGCAAACTTCGCAACAGCCTGAAACGACCAGCGACAATACTGGCCAGGGCCAGCCTAAAGCTGAGTCCGAGCAACAGGGTTACCGCTTGATTGAGGACCCGGAACAGCTTGAGTCTTCCACGGAAGGGCAACCGGCCAAAACCGCCAATACCGAAGAGCCCGAAGAGGCCGCGCCAGAACCCACTTCCGCCGAATTCACCCGGTCGCTGGAAGGGGCCTGGGTGGTGCAGCTGGGCAGCTTTGGTAAGGCCGACAATGCCCGGCGACTGCGCGACCAGGTCATCGATATGGGTTACGACGCCCACCTGCAAACCACGAGCAGCGGAGAGACAACGTTCACCAGGGTTTTTAGTGGCCCCTATGTGGACAAGCAGGATGCCGAGTCCGCCAAACAACGTCTGGACGAGGCGTTTTCACTCAACAGTCTGGTAACCCGTGGCGGTAAATAACAGGAAATATGGCCGGTTGTGGCGCTGACAGTTTGGTGTGACCCCGTTTCCTGTTAAAATCCGCGTCTTCTCGATACCGCCAGGATACTCATGCAAGCGCTGATCTGGATTGACTGGGTCATAATTGCCCTCATTACGGTTTCTACCCTCATCAGTCTGAAGCGGGGATTTGTCAAAGAAGCCCTGTCACTGATCACCTGGATTGGCGCCTTTATCATTGCCCGCGCGTTTCACCCGCAAATGCAGGGGTTGCTGGAAAGCACGGTTGAAACTCCGCTGGTCAGGCTGGTGGCTGCTTTTGCCATACTGTTCTTCGGTACACTGATTGTTGGCGCCGTGATCAATAACATGATTGGCGCACTGGTGAAGGCCACCGGTTTGTCACCCACCGACCGCGTTCTGGGTATGGGCTTTGGCCTGTTACGGGGTGTGATGGTGGTGGTCGTGGCGATTGCGTTCACCCGCTATACCCCGCTGTCGGAAGATACCTGGTGGCGGACATCGGTCATGATCGAGCATCTGGCGGTGGTAGAGGATTGGTCTCGTCGTACCTTTGGCGATGAATTCGGGCGCTGGCTGGCACCAGCACCCGAGAGCACCCAAGGCCAGGAAAGCCTGGAAATACCGGACGCACAGGGTGTGTCCGAAAGCCATTAAAATTCAGTTTTATACTCGGAGATTTGTCCAGCCATGTGTGGCATTGTCGGTATTGTCAGCAGTTCAAACGTCAACCAGCTTCTCTATGATGCACTGACTGTGCTTCAACACCGTGGCCAGGACGCAGCGGGTATCGTGACCTATCAGGACAACCGCTTTTTCCTGCGTAAGGACAACGGGCTGGTGCGCGACGTGTTCCACACCCGTCACATGCGCCGGTTAGTGGGCAATGTCGGCATTGGCCACGTTCGTTACCCGACCGCCGGCAGCTCCAGCTCGGCCGAGGCTCAGCCTTTTTACGTCAACAGCCCCTACGGCATTACCCTGGCGCACAACGGCAACCTGACCAACGCCGACGAGCTAAGCAGTGATCTGTTCCGCACCGATCTGCGCCACATCAACACCAACTCGGACTCCGAGGTACTGTTGAACGTGTTTGCTCACGAACTGCAGAAACAGGGCAAGCTGAACCCGACCAAGGACGAGATCTTCACCGCCGTACGTTCGGTGCACAAGCGTTGCCGGGGCGCCTATGGCGTTATTGCCATGATTACCGGTTACGGCATCGTCGGCTTCCGGGATCCCAATGGCATCCGCCCGGCCTGTTATGGCGTTCGTGAAGACGAAAACGGCCAGAAAGAATACATGATCGCCTCCGAAAGCGTGGCGTTGAATGCCGCCGGCTTTACCCTGGTGCGTGATATTGCTCCGGGTGAGGCGGTGTATATCGAAACCGACGGCTCCCTTTACACCGAGCAGTGCGCGGAAGAGCCGAAGCTTTATCCGTGTATCTTCGAACATGTATATTTTGCCCGCCCGGATTCCATCATGGACAAGGTGTCCGTGTACAAGGCACGCCTGCGCATGGGTGAAAACCTGGCTCAGAAGGTGCTGCGTGACCGTCCGGACCACGATATCGATGTGGTCATGCCAATCCCCGATACCAGCCGCACCTCGGCCATGCAGATGGCTCACGAGCTGGGTGTGAAATACCGGGAAGGTTTCATCAAGAACCGCTATATTGGCCGCACCTTCATCATGCCGTGCCAGAAAATGCGCAAGAAGTCCGTGCGCCAGAAACTGAACCCGTGTGGTATGGATTTCCGCGGCAAGAACGTGATGCTGGTGGACGATTCCATCGTGCGCGGTACCACCTGCAAGGAAATCGTCCAGATGGCCCGTGATGCCGGCGCCAGTAATGTGTACTTCGCCTCCGCCGCGCCGCCCGTGCGTTACCCGAACGTGTACGGTATCGACATGCCCTCGGCCAACGAACTGATTGCCCACGACCGCACCGTAGAAGAAGTGGGCGAACTGATTGGCGCCGACTGGCTGGTGTACCAGGAGCTCGAAGACCTGATTACCTGCGTGAACGACGTCAACGAAGACATCGATGGTTGGGAGTGTTCTGTATTCACTGGCAACTACGTCACCGGCGATGTTAACGCCGCTTATCTGGGTAAACTGGAAGACATGCGCAAGGACGAGAAGCGTTCTTCGGGCCAGATGATGGACGACTCAGACAACGGCATTATTGACCTTCACAACGATGAAAATTGATCCGGTAACCGGCGGGAGCCTTGTATGACATTTGGTCGTGACGAACACCAGTGGATTCCTGAATCGGATCTGGACGACATGTCGCTGGATACCCTGGCCGTGAGGGCCGGGCAGATCCGCACCGCTCAGCTTGAACATTCGGATGCCATCTTCCCGACCTCCAGCTTCGTCTATGGCAGTGCGGCACAGGCGGCTGCGCGCTTTGGTGGTGATGAGCCGGGCAATATCTACTCCCGCTTTACCAACCCGACAGTGCAGGCTTTCGAAGGCCGCATTGCCGCGCTGGAAGGTGGTGAAAAGGCAGTGGCTACGGCCTCCGGCATGTCGGCTATCCTGAGTACTTGCATGTCGTTGCTGCAGGCCGGGGATCACGTGGTGTGCTCCAGGGGTGTGTTTGGTACCACCAACGTGCTGTTTCAGAAATACATGGCCCGCTTTGGTGTGGAAACCACGTTTGTCAGTGTGACCCACACCGAAGAGTGGCAAGCCGCCGTGCGTCCGGAAACCCGCATGCTGTTTCTGGAAACACCGTCCAACCCCCTGTGCGAAGTGGCCGATATGGCGGCATTGTCATCACTGGCCAAAGCCAATGACGCCCTGCTGGTGGTGGATAACTGCTTCTGTACCCCGGTGCTGCAGCGCCCACTGGAGCTGGGTGCGGATCTGGTGATCCACTCCGCCACCAAATACCTGGACGGCCAGGGCCGCTGTGTTGGCGGCGTGGTGGTGGGCCCGGCCCGCTACCTGGACGAGATTTACGGTTTTATCCGATCGGCCGGCCCGACCATGAGCCCGTTCAACGCCTGGGTGTTCCAGAAGGGTCTGGAAACCTTACCGATCCGTATGCGCGCCCACTGTGACAATGCGTTAGAGTTGGCCCGTTGGCTGGAACAGCAACCGGAGGTGGCACGGGTCTACTACGCTGGCCTGCCGAGCCATCCGCAGCACGAACTGGCCAAACGCCAGCAAAGCGGATTTGGTGGCATTGTATCGTTTGAACTGGTGGGTGCCCGGGAACAGGCCTGGCGCTTTATCGATGCCACCCGCATGATTTCCATCACGGCCAACCTGGGAGATGTGAAAACCACCATCACCCATCCGGCAACTACTACCCATGGCCGTCTGTCGCCGGAAGACAAGGAAAAGGCAGGCATCACCGAAAGCCTGATCCGGTTGTCGGTGGGTATCGAGGCGGTCGACGACCTGAAAACCGATTTGCAACGGGGCTTTCAGGCACTGCAAGACAACACTCAATAACCGATAGAGCATCCATGGCGGAATCCGGCAAAGCGAACCAGGCAGACGCTGAACAGAACCACAAGCAGCTGCGCTTTCGCCGCCTTATGACACAGGGCGCAAGGGAAGGCGCAGTGATCGCATTGATCGTGCTGTGCATTTATCTGGTCATGGCGCTGATCACCTTCAACCCGTCCGATCCGGGCTGGGCCAGCGTCGGCCACGACACCGCCGTAGCCAACCACGCGGGGCGCTCTGGCGCCTGGCTGGCCAGCCTGATGATGGATCTGTTTGGCCATGTGGCCTGGTTGTTCCCCCTCACCATTGCTGGTTGGGCGGTCGGACTAATCCGTCTGCGCACCCGCCCGCTGGATATCCACTGGCCGTTGCTGGCCGTCCGATTCGGCGGTTTTGTTCTGATTCTGTTGTCGGCCACCAGCCTGTTATCGCTGTATTCCGTGTTCGGGCTAGGGGCGTCATCCGGCGGCGTGCTGGGTACCGCCGTGTCCGAATCCATGATTCGTTTCTTCAATCTGCCGGCCACCACGCTGCTGCTTATAGCCATCTTTCTGTTCGCCCTGACGGTGACCACCGGGTTGTCGTGGTTTTGGCTGATGGACAAAATTGGTGGTCTGACTCTGGCGGCGGGGCAAAGGCTGAAAGCAATGGCCCGGCGCGATACCAGTGAACAGACTGCCGAGGAAGATGGTTCGCGCCCGGCACTCGCCCGCGCCGCTGCCCAAAGCCCCGAGCCGGACGCAGAGCCGGCTGACAAGCGCTGGTGGCAGCGCTTGTTGAAACGAAAAAACAACGCTGGCTCAGCAGAGGGCGACCATCCCCAAACCCGCAAGGAACCCGGTCTGGAAGAACCCGCGCCCGCCAGTCCGGAACCACCGTTGCTGGAAAGTTTCAGCGCCCGGGACGATGAAGGTTCCGTGCCCGAGCCGGGCACCAAAGCGGCGGAAAAGCCAAGTCGCTCTCTGAAGATATCGCCTTTCAAAAAAGACGAGAAGAAGGGAACCGGGAAAAGCGGTAAAAAACAGAAAGGCCGCCAGGGCTCGTTGCTGGAAGATGTGAAATCACCCATCCCGCCCCTGACCCTGCTGGATCCGCCGGAACAGAACAAGCAGATGGGCTATTCCGAGGAATCCCTTGAGCATATGTCGCGCCTGCTGGAAGAAAAGCTGGCCGATTTCGGTGTGTCCGTCGAAGTGGTGGAAGTGAACCCCGGCCCGGTCATCACCCGCTTTGAGATCAAGCCGGCGCCGGGCGTGAAAGTCAGTAAAATCTCCAACCTGGCCAAGGATCTGGCTCGTTCCCTGGCGGTGCTCAGTGTGCGGGTGGTGGAAGTCATTCCCGGTAAGTCTGTGGTGGGGATCGAAATTCCCAACGAACAGCGGGACATGGTGCGCCTGAGCGAAGTGCTGGGCGCCCGGGTCTTTACCGATTCCGCCTCGCCGCTGACCCTGGCGCTGGGCAACGACATCGGGGGCAACCCGATGGTGGCGAACCTGGCGAAGATGCCACACCTGCTGGTGGCCGGTACCACCGGTTCCGGTAAGTCGGTGGGTGTGAACGCCATGATCCTGAGCATGTTGCTCAAGAGCACGCCCGATGAAGTGCGCTTTATCATGGTGGATCCGAAAATGCTTGAACTGAGCATTTACGAGGGCATTCCGCACTTGCTGTCTCCTGTCGTCACCGACATGAAAGAGGCCGCCAACGCCCTGCGCTGGTGCGTCGCGGAAATGGAGCGTCGGTACCGCCTACTTGCCGCGCTGGGTGTGCGCAACATTGCCGGCTACAACAAAAAGGTTCGCGATGCCCGTGCCGAAGGTGAACCGCTGTTGGATCCGCTATGGAAACCCGATGACCATCTCGCCAACGATGAACAGGAACGCCCGGAACTGGATACCCTGCCGTTCATCGTGGTGGTGATCGACGAATTCGCTGACATGATGATGATCGTCGGCAAAAAAGTGGAAGAACTCATTGCCCGGATTGCCCAGAAAGCGAGGGCGGCCGGCATCCACCTGATTCTGGCCACCCAGCGCCCATCGGTGGACGTCATTACCGGCCTGATCAAGGCCAACATCCCGACCCGGATTTCGTTCCAGGTATCGTCCAAGATCGACTCCCGGACGGTGCTGGATCAGGGCGGTGCCGAACAGCTACTGGGCCATGGCGACATGCTTTACCTGCCGCCGGGTTCCGGCCTGCCGGTACGGGTACACGGGGCGTTCGTGGATGACGACGAAGTGCATCGCGTGGTAAGTGCCTGGAAAGCCCGTGGCGAACCCGAATATGTCGACGACGTGCTGAATGGCGCCGAAAGTGAAAACCTGCCCGGTGTGCCCACCCTCACCGAAGGTGGCGGTGGTGACGAAGGCGATGCCTTGTTCGACGAGGCAGTAGCATTTGTTACCGAGGGCCGGCGCGTGTCCATTTCCTCTGTTCAACGCAAATTTAAAATTGGCTACAACCGTGCGGCCAACCTGGTAGATGCCATGGAAGCCGCCGGCGTTGTCAGCCCCGCGGGTCATAACGGTGCCAGGGAAGTACTGGCACCGCCGCCGCCCAAATAATCAGGAGCCGAAAGCCCATGATTCGACGTTTCACTGCCGTGTTCGCCTGGATGCTGGTAATGCTGTCCCCGCTGGCCGTTGCTGAAGAAAATGAGGCATCCAGAGCTTCCGCCGGCCAGCTGGCCGAACTGCTCCGGGATTACCAGAGCTACCAGGCCGATTTCATCCAGATTGTGGTGGATGACAGCGGCCGCCAGGTTCAGGAAACCCGTGGCCAACTGAAAGCCAGCCGCCCCGGCCGTTTCTACTGGGAAACCGGCGCACCGCTAAAACAATTTATCGTCAGCGATGGCGACAAAGTGGAGGTCTACGACCCGGACCTGGAGCAGGTTACTGTTCACCAGCTGGACGACCAGGTGCAAAACACTCCGGCGCTGTTGCTGAGTGGTGAAGTGGATAACCTGCATGAAACCTACGAGGTTTATCAGCGTGGTATCGGCAACCAGGTGCGGGAGTTCCGTCTGGTTCCCCGTTCACAGGACTCTCTGTTTACCTCGCTGCGCCTGAGCTTCGCCGACGGCGTTCTGCAGGAAATGCGCATGGAAGACTCCCTCGGCCAACTGAGCATCCTCAGCTTCGAAAACATTACCCTGAACGAAAGCATCGACGACAAAGTGTTCCGGCTCGATTACCCGGAGGGCGTCGACGTTATCCGGGACGCGCCCTGATGCAGGACAGCCTGTTCGCTCCGGACACCGGATTCCAGCCGCTGGCCGCTCGCATGCGCCCCACCAGCCTTGATGATTACGTTGGCCAGACGCACCTGGTGGGCCCCGGCAAACCCCTGCGCAAAGCGGTAGAGCAGGGCCAGTTGCACTCGATGATTCTCTGGGGGCCGCCAGGCGTGGGCAAAACCACCTTTGCCCGGCTGCTGGCCAATGTCGGTAACCTTTCCTACGAAACCCTCTCGGCCGTACTCAGCGGCGTCAAGGACATCCGCGAGGTAGTCGAACGGGCGCGTAATCGCAAGCAGTCCCAAGGCCAGGACACCCTGTTGTTCGTGGATGAAGTGCATCGTTTCAACAAAAGCCAGCAAGATGCTTTCCTGCCGCATATCGAAGACGGCACCTTCATCTTTGTCGGCGCCACTACTGAGAACCCCTCGTTTGAGTTAAACAGTGCGCTGCTGTCCCGCACCCGGGTGTATGTGCTGAAAAATCTGGAGCGTGACGATATTCTTCAGTTGCTGGCGCGGGCGCTGGATGATGAAAACGGCTTTGCCGGCAACCTGGCCGTGGCGCCGGAGGTGCGTGAGACCATTGCCGAAGCTTCCGCGGGCGACGCCCGTCGTGCGCTCAACATCCTCGAAATCTCCGCCGACCTCGCCGAGCCGGACGAACAGGGTCTGAACCGGGTCACCGCCCACACCCTTGAGCAGGTGCTGCAAACCAGTTTGCGCCGCTTCGACAAGGGCGGCGACGTGTTTTACGACCAGATATCCGCCCTGCACAAATCCGTGCGCGGCTCCAGCGCCGACGGCTCACTCTATTGGCTGTGCCGGATGCTCGATGGCGGCTGCGATCCGCTTTACATCGCACGCCGGCTGGTACGCATCGCCAGCGAAGACATCGGCAACGCCGACCCCCGAGCTTTGCAAATCACCATGCAAGCCTGGGACGCCCAGGAGCGCCTAGGCTCCCCGGAAGGCGAACTGGCTCTGGCACAAGCTGTGACTTACATCGCCCTGGCACCGAAAAGCAACGCGGTTTACAAAGCCTTTAACCAGACCATGGCCGACGTCCGCCAGGACCCGGACTACGAAGTCCCGGTACATCTGCGCAACGCCCCCACCAAACTGCTGAAAAGCCTTGGCCACGGCGACGAATACCGCTACGCCCACGACGAGCCGGACGCCTACGCCGCCGGCGAATGCTACCTACCAGAAGCCATTCACCAGCGCCGCTATTACCAGCCGGTGAAACGGGGGCTGGAAATCAAACTGGCGGAGAAGCGAGAGCGTTTGGAAGCGATGGATGCTAAAAGTGCCAGACGGCGGTACTCCTAAGTCAGGAGGCGGTGGGTAGCGCTTTCCAAAACCGTGCGTAGCCATGGATGGCGGAGCTCGAGCGCTACAGGGATGTATTCACAGCGTGTTTTGGAAAGCGCTACCCACCGCCTCCGTGCGGGCAACTCCAGTGGTGAATTCAGACTCCCGATCCCACAGGTGGTGTTCAGGCCGTTCCGTGCAGGTATAATGCGCCTTTAATCTTACATTCGCTCACCGGAAAGTCAGGAACACCATGCTCGATCCGAAACGTGTCCGCAGCCAGACCGAAGAAATTGCCCGCCGCCTGGCCATCAAGCATTACACCTTTGAAACTGAAACTTTCGAGAAGCTGGAAGAACGTCGCCGTGCCATTCAGGTACGCACGGAAACCCTGCAGAGTGAGCAGAACAAGCGATCAAAATCCATCGGCAAGGCCAAAGCCGCCGGGGAAGACATCCAGCCGCTTTTGCAGGAAGTGGATGACCTCAAGCGCCAGCGTGGTGAAGCCGAAGACGAGCTGCGCTCCGTTCAGGAGTCCCTGAATGCCTTCTTTGCCGGCATTCCCAACGTGCCGGACGAAGACGTGCCGGAGGGTGAGAGCGAAGACGAAAACGTCGAAATCCGCAAATGGGGTACGCCGAAGGAATTCAGCTTTGAACCCAAGGATCACGTAACGCTGGGCGAACAGCTCAAGGGGCTGGATTTCGAGAAGGCCACCCATCTGGCCCATTCCCGCTTCGCGGTCATGCAGGGCCAGATTGCTCGCCTGCACCGGGCTCTGGCGCAGTTCATGCTGAACCTGCACACCGGTGAGCACGCCTACACCGAGGCTTATGTGCCGTATCTGGTGAACGCCAACACCCTGTTTGGTACCGGTCAGTTGCCCAAATTCGAAGCGGATCTGTTTCGTACGGCTGGCGACAACCCGCTGTACCTGATTCCCACGGCGGAAGTGCCGGCCACCAACCTTGTGGCAGACACCATTCTGGATGATGCCGAACTGCCACTGCGGATGGTTTGTCATACGCCGTGTTTCCGTAGTGAAGCCGGTTCCTACGGCCGCGATGTGCGGGGCATGATTCGCCAGCATCAGTTCGACAAGGTGGAGCTGGTGCACGTGGTGCGCCCGGAAGACTCTGAGCAGGCGCTGGAAGACCTCACCGGCCACGCAGAGAAAGTGCTGCAGATGCTGGAACTGCCTTACCGCGTCATGACCCTTTGCGGCGGCGACATCGGCTTCTCGGCCGCCAAGACCTATGATCTGGAAGTGTGGCTGCCGGGGCAGGGCAAGTACCGGGAAATTTCCTCCTGCTCCAACACCCGGGATTTCCAGGCGCGCCGCATGCAGGCTCGCTGGCGTAACCCGGAAACCGGCAAGCCCGAGCCCGTGCACACCCTGAACGGCTCAGGCCTGGCGGTAGGCCGTGCCATGATCGCGGTGATGGAAAACTACCAGCAGGAAGACGGCAGCATTCTGGTGCCGGAAGTCCTCAAACCCTACATGGGCGGTATTGATCGTATCCAATGAGCACAAAGACCTTCTCGCAGCCGGACATCCAGTCCGGCCCGCTGGCACCACCCAAGGGGCAGACCAACCCGGTCACCGGCAACGCCAATGATTCCGCCGGTGAAGTAGCTCTGGTGGGTGCCGGCCCTGGTGATCCGGAATTGCTGACGCTCAAGGCCTGGCGGCTGATCAACGCCGCTGAAGTCATTTTGCACGACAACCTGGTGTCAGCGGAAATCATGGCGCTGATCCCCGGGCATATTGAAACCATCCACGTGGGCAAGAAACGCTCCCATCATACCTTGCCGCAGGAACAGCTGAACCAGCGCCTGGTGGAACTGGCCCGGGAAGGGCGAAAGGTGGTTCGGCTGAAGGGCGGTGATCCGTTTATCTTTGGTCGGGGTGGTGAGGAAATTGAAACCCTGGCGGAAGCCGGTGTGCGTTTCCAGGTGGTGCCTGGTATCACAGCAGCCTCCGGCTGTGCAGCCTATGCCGGCATTCCGCTTACCCACCGGGATCATGCCCAGTCAGTGCGGTTTATAACCGGCCATCTCAAGAACGACAGCTGTGATCTGCCGTGGTCCGATTTTGTCCAGAACAACCAGACTCTGGTGTTCTACATGGGGCTGGTGGGCTTGCCCATTATCTGTCGGGAACTCATTGCCCATGGCATGGCTTCAGACATGCCGGTGGCGCTGATTTCCAAAGGCACCACACCGGAGCAGCAGGTTGTCACCGGTACGCTGGAAGACATCGTGGGCAAAGTTGAAAGCAGTGGCGTGAAAGCGCCAACTCTGGTGGTGATCGGGCAGGTGGTTACATTGAGAAGCAGGCTGGACTGGCTGGGAGTTGAACCAGCTAACTATTAATGGCTGTGACGCCGGGATAGAAGCCCGAACCGGCGCGGAGGCCGGCCCGGGTTTATAGCGCTTTACTGATCGCGCTTGGGCAGCACGTCTTTCAGTTTTGCGCGCATGTCGCGAATGGCTTTTTCGGTGGTTTCCCAGTTAATGCAGGCGTCGGTGATGGATACACCGTATTGCAGATCTTCCAGGTTCTCCGGAATCTTCTGGTTGCCTTCATTGATGTGGCTTTCCACCATCAGGCTCTGGATGGACGTGTTGCCTTCCAGAATCTGGTGAGTGACATCCTGCATGACCAGCGGCTGAATGGCCGGGTCCTTGTTGGAGTTGGCGTGGCTGCAGTCCACCATGATGGAGTTGCGCAGGCCGGCTTTCTCCAGTGCCTGCTCACACAGCGCCACACTCACGGAATCATAGTTGGGTTTGCCGCCACCGCCACGCAGCACCGCGTGACCATACTGGTTACCCCTGGTGCGGATAATGGCGCCTTTGCCCTGCTGGTCAATACCCAGGAAGCTGTGCGGGTGGGAAGCGGATTTCATCGCGTTGATGGTCACGTCCAGGCTGCCGTCGGTGCCGTTCTTGAAGCCGATGGCCATGGACAGACCGCTGCTCATTTCCCGGTGAGTCTGGGATTCCGTGGTACGGGCGCCAATGGCCGACCATGAAATCGTGTCCTGCAGGTACTGCGGAGAGATCGGGTCCAGCGCCTCGGTGGCGGCCGGCAGGCCCAGCTCGTTGATGTCCAGCAGCAGACGACGGCCAATGTGCAGGCCTTCTTCGATATCGAAGGTGTCGTTCAGGTGTGGGTCGTTGATCAAACCTTTCCAGCCGACGGTGGTGCGGGGCTTCTCAAAGTAAACGCGCATGACCAGCAGAAGGGTATCGCTTACTTCATCCGCCAGTTTTTTCAGGCGCTGGGCGTAGTCCCGCGCGGCTTCCACATCGTGGATAGAGCAAGGGCCAACCACAACAAACAGACGATGGTCCTTGCGATCCAGAATGTCATAAATGGCCTGGCGACCATTGGCGACGGTTTCGGCGGCCTTGTCTGACAACGGCATCTGCTCTTTCAGAGCTTCTGGCGTAATCAGTGATTCCTGACTGGCCACATTCAGGTTTTCCAGTTTCTTCCCGGACATCTAAACTCACCCGATGGATATTTGAAGACTTTTGTTGGTGGCGCCGGCGCGCAGTTGCGGCAGACCCCGGCGAGTTGGTTATACTGCGTTATTTACAGCGCCTTTTCAACGCTTCCACAGAACGGGACCCGGATGTCATCAGCACAAACCAGACCGCCACAAAAACGGGCATCGCGGGCTCAGGTTTCCAAGTACATCAATCGGATACTGGCCGGCATCCGGGTACCGGATTTGCCCTACCCGGCGGGCAGGGTTGCCGCCGATGCGGAACCGGAATGGCACTCGCTGCTGCTGTCCTGCTGGACCGAACAACGGGATGAGCGGGTAACGGAGGTTCTGGGTTCGGTGGATGTGATCTGGACCACCCGACAGGTCAACGCCGCCTATCTCTCGGATCGGATCATGGATCTGTTCCTGAAAACCAGCGGCCTGCATGCCACCCTGGTGGGCCGGATTGCCCGCCTGCGATTCTGGCTCGCCTGGCAACTGGATGTGGCGGAATCCGCCGCCTTCAGTGGAACCCTTTTGGATTGGCTGGACCACCTGCAGGAATGGCGCGGCTGGAGTGATACCGGCGGGCGCTCAGCCCGGGCGCTGCTGGACCAGCTCGATGCACTGAAACACGCAGTGGCGGAAAGTTTTTTGCAGCAGACGGCGGTGCCGGTGGAAGCGTTTTGCCAGCAGTGGCTGGCTGATTCCCGAAAACGCATGAGCCAGGCCAGCCGGCTGCGGGAACGTTTGCTGGAAACCGAAACCGGCGCGGCCCGCCAGCGCCTGGCGGACCAGGTGGCGCGAGCACTGATTGGCCGGGCGCTGACAGGCCGGCAACTGCCGGAGGCCATCAGCCGTTTTATTCTCCAGCACTGGTATCCGGTGCTGAAACAAACCGTGTGGCTGGAGGGCACAAAAGGCGATTTGCACCGCCACGCCAACAAGTTGCTGGAATGGCTGGTGTGGGCCGGCGACCCGCAACTGTCCAGAAACGACCGCAGCCGGCTTTACCATGTAGGCGAACAAATCGAAGAACGGGTACGTGATGTATGGCGCCGGGCAATGGATACCGAGCCGCCTTCGGGCGTGATGGACCCTGTTCAGGCCGAGATTGTGGCCAGGGTGCGGGGCGACGAACCGGTTCTGCAGCCGGCCTTGTCGGATTCCACTGCTTTTACCTGGGATATCAGTTGGCTGTCCATGGAGCCGGCGGACCCGGAACTGGTTAAACGGTTCAGTCAGCACTGGTATGTGGAAGGCGAGGGCGCCGGGGAGCAACGTCGGTTCTTCTTCGCCTTGCTCGAGCCGACCAATGAAATACTGTGGACCAACGGCGTGGGCGCCAGGCTCGGCCTGCAATTCTGGCACAGTTTTGACCGTAGCCTGGCCGAGGGCACGCTCAAGGCATTACCGGAGCCCACACCTTTTGGTGAAGTGCTGGAGGAAACGGTGCTGGTGCTGGCCCGGGTGTGCAACAGGCAACAAAAACAACGGGAAGCCGCCGCTGCACAGGCACGAGAAAGGGCCGAGGCCCTGCGACGGCAAAAGCAGGAAGCCGAAGAACAGCGCCGGCAGGCGGAAGCCAGGCGCCAGGCCGAACAAGCCGAGCAGCAGGCCAGAGCTGAACAACAACGCCTGGAGGATGAACAGGCCAGAGAAGCAGAACAGCGGCGCCAGCAGGAACAGGAAGTGGGCGAGTTGGTGGATGGTCTGGGCCTGGGTGGCTGGATTGCAGTTGCCCGCGAAAGTGGCGCGGAACCGGTTCGCCTGAAACTGGCGGTGAAAATCGCTGCCTCCAATAAATTTGTGTTTGTCGACAGGCTGGGGCTTAACCGCACCGAATATCGGTTTGACGAGCTGGTTGCGGGAATTATCGACGGTACCGTGCGCCTGCTTGGCAAAGCCGCAGAGTTTGACGACACCCTTAGTCGCGTTGTCGGCCGCATTCGTGTGGGCCGGAACTGAACGTTTAATGGAAACCATCATGACCGATCAGAATTACACTTTCGGAACCGGGCCGGAGTTGCCCAGAGGGCACGATGACCGCGCGGCTTACCGGCTGACGGCCCGGGCCATTGCCGGCATTCAGGTAGAGGCGCGAGACCCATCTGGTGAGCCCGGGCAAGATGAGACGCGGGTTGTGGAGTGCCGGATCAGGGACATCTCCACCGATGGTTTCAGCTTGCTGGCCCGTGAAGCGTTCACCGAAGGTTCATTGCTTGGCGGCAGTATCGATCTGGGCAATGGTCAGACCCCTTACCGGCTGATGATTGAAGTGATCTGGTGCCGGCCGGTGGCTGAAGGCTACCTGGCGGGTATTCGTGTGCTGGAATCGGATGAAACCGACTATCTGGAATGGATGGAGGCGGTGGCCGACGCGTTGTCGGAGAGCTGAATTCGTTACCTTGTTTGAGCGTCCATAAAAAAGGGCCGGCAAAAATGCTGGCCCTTTTTCGTGCTGGTTTGTACTGGTCAAATGTGGCCAGATCAGCGCAAACCGCTGATCAGTCTTCCAGCTCGCCCATGCCGGTGATGTTGAAACCACCATCCACGTACATGATCTCGCCGGTGATGCCAGAAGCCAGGTCAGACCCCAGGAAGGCAGCCGCGTTGCCCACTTCCTCGGTGGTCACGTTGCGACGCAGCGGCGCACGGCGGGCATTCTCAGCCAGCATGCGACGGAAGCTGGCAATGCCGGAGGCTGCGAGGGTCTTGATCGGGCCGGCAGAGATGCCGTTCACGCGGATACCGTCTTTGCCCAGGCTGGCCGCCATGTAGCGCACGTTGGCTTCCAGTGAAGCCTTGGCAAGGCCCATTACATTGTAGTTCTGCAGTACTTTTTCAGCGCCCAGGTAGCTCAGGGTGACCAGGCTGCTGCCTTCGTGCATCATCTCGCGGGCACCCTTGGCCAGCGCCACGAAGCTGTAGGAGCTGATGTCGTGGGCGATCTTGAAGCCTTCGCGGGTGGTGACGTCCACGTAGTTGCCGTTAAGCTCGTTAGCCGGGGCATAGCCCACCGCGTGGATGATGATGTCAATGTTGTCCCAGTGCTTCTTCAACTCGGTGAAAACGTTGTCGATTTCTTCGTCACTGGCCACGTCGCACGGGAAGGTCAGCTGGCTGCCCCACTGGTTCGCGAACTTTTCAACGCGGGACTGTAGTTTTTCATTCTGATAAGTGAAGGCCAACTCGGCGCCTTCACGGGCAAACGCCTCGGCAATGCCGTAGGCAATGGAGTGTTTACTGGCAACGCCAACAATCAGTGCTTTCTTGCCACTGAGCATACCCATGGGTTCGAACTCCCTATGTTCTTTGGTTTCAATAAATTATCCCGAACCACCAGGGCCCGGGTAACGATCAATTGGTCGTAGACTGGTGGAACAACGCCGCACTGAGCAGATCCCGCGTGTAGGGCTGTTCAGGGTTCCGGAAAATAGCCTCGGCGTTGCCGTACTCGACAATCCGCCCCTGCTTCAATACCAGCAGTTTGTGACTGAGGGCCCGGACCACAGCCAGATCATGACTGATAAAGATATAGGATAACCCATATCGGGCCTGAATATCGCGTAACAGTTCAATGACCTGCTTCTGAACCGTGCGGTCCAGCGCCGAGGTGGGCTCATCCAGCACGATGATGTCCGGTTGCAGAACCAGCGCCCGGGCAATGGCGATGCGCTGGCGCTGGCCGCCGGAAAACTCGTGGGGGTAGCGATGCCGGGCCTCCGGGTCCAGGCCGACATCCGTGAGCGCCTGAATGACCAGGGCTTCGTGTTCCCGGTTTTTATCCGGTTCGTGAATCTCCAGCCCCTCGCGGATAATCTCGGCCACCGACATGCGCGGGCTCAGGCTGCCAAACGGGTCCTGGAACACAATCTGGATGCGCCGCCGCCAGGGGCGGAACTGTTTCTGGCTCATGCTGCCCAGGTCGGTGCCGTCCAGGCTAATATTGCCGGTGGCGCCGGTCAGTTTCAGCAGGGCATGGCCGATGGTGGTCTTGCCGCTGCCGCTTTCACCGACAATGCCCAGGGTTTCACCCTTGCGAACCGAGAAACTCACCTCCTGAACGGCGTGGAAGGCTTCCTTGACCCGCCCGAGCAGGTTTTTGCGGATCGGGAAGCGCACGTTCAGGGCATCGACGGTCAGCAGTTCTGAGTGGCTGCCGGCAATGGTCTCCGGGCTTTGCGGCGGTTCGGCGTCGATCAGTTTGCGGGTGTAGGGGTGTTCCGGGTTGCGGAACAGCGCTTCGCAGTCACCGGCCTCCACGGCTTTGCCTTTTTCCATCACCACCACCTGGTCGGCGTAGCGACGCACCAGCGTGAGATCATGGGTGATCAGCAGCAAGGCCATGCCCAGTTTCTCCTGCAACGATTCCAGCAACTCCAGCACCTGCTTTTGTACCGTTACATCCAGCGCGGTGGTGGGTTCGTCGGCAATCAGCAGTTCCGGCTCATTGGCCAGCGCCATGGCGATCATCACTCGCTGTTTCTGCCCGCCGGAAAGCTGGTGCGGGTAGCTTTTCAGCCGCCGTTCGGGCTCTGGAATACCCACCAGATCCAGCAATTCCAGGCAACGTTTGCGTGCCCGGGGGCCGCGCAGTCCCTTGTGCAGTTCCAGGGTCTCGGTGATTTGTTTTTCCACGGTGTGCAGTGGGTTCAGTGAGGTCATCGGTTCCTGGAAAATCATGCTGATTTTCCAGCCCCGGATCTGGCGCAGGCGTTTTTCAGATGCTTTGAGCAAATCCTCGCCGTGGTACTCGATTTGACCGGACGGATACCCGGCGTGGCGTTCATCCAGTAACCGCAGCACCGACAGCGCCGAAATGGATTTGCCGGAGCCGCTTTCGCCCACCAGGGCCAGGGTCTGGCCAGCCTGCACGCTAAACGACAGGCCATCGACCACCCGTGGGCCATTATCAAATTGTATCGACAGGTCCGAGACGTTCAGCAGGTCAGTCATATCAACTCTTTCTCGGGTCGAAGGCATCGCGAACCGCTTCGCCCACGAACACCAGCAGGGTCAGCATGATCGACAGGGACACAAACGCGGAAATTCCCAGCCAGGGCGCGTGCAGGTTGGCCTTGCCCTGGGCGATCAGCTCACCCAGCGAGGGCGAGCCGGAGGGCAGGCCAAAGCCCAGGAAATCCAGCGAGGTCAGGCCGGTAATGGCGCCGGTGAGGATAAACGGCAAAAAGGTGAGGGTGGCGACCATGGCGTTGGGCAGAATGTGCCGGAACATGATCCGCCGGTTATCCAGCCCCAGGGCCCGGGCCGCTTTCACGTATTCAAAGTTGCGGGCGCGCAAAAACTCGGCCCGTACCACGTCCACCAGCCCCATCCAGCTGAACAGCAGCATGATGCCCAGCAGCCACCAGAAGTTGGGCTGGACAATGGCGGAGAGGATGATCAGCAGGTACAGCATGGGCAGCCCGGACCAGACTTCGATAAAGCGCTGGCCAAACAGATCTACCTTACCCCCGTAATAACCCTGTATGGCGCCCACGGCCACGCCCACCACGCAACTGGCCAGGGTCAGCGTCAGGCCGAAGAGCACCGAAATCCGGAAACCGTAGATGACCCGCGCGGCCACGTCTCGGCCCTGGTCATCGGTGCCAATCCAGTTCTCGGCACTGGGCGGGGCGGGAGAGGGCACGTCCAGGTCGTAGTTGATGGTGTCGTAACTGAAACGGATGGGCGGCCATAGCATCCAGCCGTTGGCCTGGATTTCTTCCGCGATGAACGGATCGCGGTAGTCTGCCTCGGTTGGCAGGAACCCGCCAAAGGTTTCTTCCGGGATGGACTGGACAACGGGAAAATACAGCTCGCCCTGATAGGACACCACCAACGGCCGATCATTGGCGATCAACTCGGCCCCCAGCGACAGTCCGAACAAAACCAGAAACAGCCACAGGCTCCAGAACCCCCGGCGATTATTACGGAAGTTGCGCAGGCGTCGTTGCTGGATGGGCGAGAGGTTAAGCAGTCTCATGCGCCCTCCCGGCTTTCAAAATCAATGCGCGGGTCCACAAGTACGTAGGTGATGTCGCTGATCAGCTTCAGTACCAGCCCCATCAGGGTGAAGATGAACAGGGTGCCGAAAATCACCGGATAGTCGCGGTTCAGGGCCGCTTCAAAGCCGAGCAGCCCCAGGCCATCCAGTGAGAAGATTACCTCGATCAACAGCGAGCCGGTGAAGAACAGGGAAACCAGCACGCCCGGCAGGCTGGCGATGACAATCAGCATGGCGTTGCGGAACACATGACCGTAGAGCACCTGCTTGTCTTCCAGGCCCTTGGCCCTGGCGGTCACCACATACTGCTTGCCGATTTCGTCCAGGAATGAGTTCTTGGTCAGCAGGGTGAGGGTGGCAAAGCCGCCAATCACGTTGGCGGTCACCGGCAGGGCCAGATGCCAGAAGTAATCGGCGATTTTCTGGTACCAGGTCATCTGTTCAAAATTGGCGGAGGTCAGCCCGCGCAGGGGGAACCAGTCGAAATAGCTTCCGCCGGCGAACAGGACAATCAGCAGGATGGCAAAGAGGAAGCCGGGAATGGCGTAGCCCACCACAATGGCGGAGCTGGTCCAGACATCAAACCGGGAGCCGTCGTGCACCGCCTTGCGGATCCCCAGGGGTATGGAGATCAGATAGATGATCAGGGTGGACCATAGCCCGAGAGAAATCGACACCGGCATCTTGTCGATGATCAGTTCTACCACGGAGCGGTCCCGGAAGAACGAATCGCCGAAATCAAAGGTGGCGTAGTCCTTAAGCATTTTCAGGAAGCGTTCATGGGCGGGTTTGTCGAACCCGTACATCTTTTCAATTTCGGCCAGCATTTCCGGCGGCAGGCCCCGGGAGCCCCGGCTGTCACCAGAGCTTGAAGCTACTTCACCGCCGGTATCACCACCACCGGCCCGGGCCAGGGCGCTGCCGCCATGGCCTTCCATCTCGGCGATTAGCTGCTCCACCGGCCCACCGGGCGCGGCCTGAACAATGATGAAGTTGAGCAGCATGATTCCCACCAGGGTGGGAATGATCAGTGCCAGGCGCCGTAGTATGTAGATGCCCATTCAGCGGAGGCGTCCTTGTGTTGCTGCCGGAAAGTCGTACTGGTGAATCAGGGGGTGACCCACCAATTGTCCAGGTCAACGCCGTTGCGGGGTGTGGCCCGAGGGCGCTGGAGTTTATTCCAGTAGGCGATCCGATCCTTGTTCAGGTGCCAGTGGGGAATCACATAATGACCGTGTAACAGAACACGATCCAGCGCACGAACCCGGTCAATCAATGCCTGGCGGTCCGGTGCCTGGATTACCTGGCTGACCAGTTCGTCAACCACCGGGTCTGCAATACCCATGTAATTGCGTGAGCCCACCACATCGGCGTTGGTCGAATGCCAGTATTCGCGCTGCTCGTTGCCTGGGGAATCAGACTGCGGAAGCACCTGGGTGATCATGTCGAAATCGAAGTTGCGCACCCGCTGCACGTACTGGTTGCTGTCGACCAGCCGAACGCTTACCTCGATTCCCAGGCGCTCAAGATTGCGTTTGAACGGCAGAACCACCCGCTCTAAGCTTTTCTGGAACAAAATTATTTCAAACGAAAGTGGCTCACCGGTTTGTTCATGCACCATTTTCCCGTTCTGGACCAGGTAACCGGCTTCACGCAGCAGCGTCAGGGCCGCACGCAGGTTCTCCCGCAGGCTGGTGCCATCGCCAGTGTTTGGCGGTGTGTAGCGCTCAGTGAAGACATCCGCTGGCAACTGGTTGCGATAAGGCTCGAGGATGGCAAGCTCCCGCCCTTCGGGCAAGCCGGATGAGGCCAGTTCGCTGTTTTCGAAATAACTTTTGGTGCGGGTGTACTGATCGAAAAACAGGTTGCTGTTGGTCCATTCGAAATCAAAGGCGTACGCCAGCGCTTCTCTTACTTTGGGGTCGGAGAAGACGTCGCGGCGGGTATTGAAAACAAACCCCTGCATGCCGGCCGGACGCTGATGTTCCACCGCTTCGCGGGTAATATTGCCATTGTCGAAGGCGTTGCCGGTATAGGCCGTGGCCCAGTTTTTGGCGGAATACTCCCGGCGAAAATCAAAATTGCCGGCCTTGAAGGCTTCCAGGGCCACGGTGTCGTCGGTGTAGTACTCGTAGCGGATTTCATTGAAATTAAAGCGGCCCTTGCGTACAGGCAAATCCTCGGCCCAGTAGTCTTCAACCCGCTGATAAGTCAGGGACCGGCCGGCCTCAAAGTTTGCAATGCGGTAGGGGCCGCTGCCAACCGGTACCGCCAGGCCGTTGCCACTGAAGTCTCGATCCTGCCAGTAATGGGCCGGCAGGATCGGCATCTGGCCCAGAATCAATGGTAATTCCCGGTTCTGGGCGTCGCGGAAATCAAAACGGACGCGGTGTGGACCCTCGACCGTCACCTCGCTCACGTCTGCGTAATAGTTACGGTAAAACGGGTGGCCCTCGGTGGTCAGAATACGGTAGGAGAAAGCCACATCCTCGGCGGTAATGGCTTCACCGTCCTGGAACCGTGCCTGTTCACGCAGGTTGAAAATCACGTAACTGCGATCTTCGGGCACCTCGAGACTTTCGGCGATCAGCCCGTACTTGGAAAACGGCTCATCGGCGGAGGGTTCCAGCAGCGAATCGTATAGATAGGTGGTAATGTCGGCGGCAGACACTCCGCGGATCGCGAAGGGATTAAAGCTGTCGAAGCCGTTGGCCACCACCGCCAGGCGCAGCGTGCCACCTTTGGGGGCCTGCGGGTTCACATAATCGAAGTGGCTGAATTCCGGTGGATATTTCACGTCGCCGTGCATGGCAATGCCGTGTACGACTTCGGGTGCTGCCATCGCCAGGCTGGCAGAGAAGGAAAACGCCAGGCCGGCCAAAAGACTGGCGGCCCGGCGCGGGGCGAACAACGAAGCGGTCCGTTTTTTTGTCATGGTTCTCGCACGTCAGGGACTGTTTCTCACATCCACGTAGAGTACCAGACTTTCACCAGGTTGCAGGTAGCGGTCGGTATTAAGATCGTTCCATGAAGCAATGTCCTGAACATTTACGGCAAAGCGGTTGGCGATGGCGTACAGAGAATCGCCACTGCGTACCCGGTAACCTACCTTGCGTACCATGTCGTCCCGCCCTGAAGTACGGCTGGCCACGGCGGCGTTACTGTTTTGGGACCAAATCACCAGCTCTTTGCCGGGAATCAGAGGGTCGCCCGGCGCCATGCCGTTCCAGGCAGCCACCTGGCGGACCGACACCTTGTGCTCCCGGGCAATATCCCAGAAAGTGTCGCCACTGCGAACCCGATGGCGAACCTTGTTACCTTCGCGCTCGCGATTCTGTTTGCGCTGCAGCCGCTGGGACTGGCTCAAGGCATAAGTCGCATCGCCTTTGGCGGCAGATGGAATCAGCAACTGCTGGCCGACGCGAATCAGGTCGCCGTCCAGCTTGTTAACCTCTCGGATAACGCTGGCTTTGGTCGAAAAACGGTTGGCAATCGCGCCCAGGTTGTCGCCGGGTTTAACCTGATAATCCTGCCAGGACACCCGTTGTGATTCCGGAAAATTGGCAAGAGCGGTCCGGAAAGTGTCGGCATTTTTCGCCGGTACCAGCAGCCGGTGAGGACCGTCCGGCCGGGTAGCCCATCGATTGTAAGATGGGTTCAACAGGTAGATTTCGTCAATCTCCACGTCGGCCAGCTCCGCCGCCTGGGCCAGATCCAGCTGGGAGCCGGTTTCCACCACCTCGAAGTAGGGCTTGTTGGGCAGTGCCGGAAGCTCAATGTCGTAGGCTGCCGGGTTGTCGAAGATTTTCGCCAGAGCGATCAGCTTGGGCACGTAATGGCGGGTTTCTTTTGGCAGTGACAAAGACCAGAAATCCGTCGGCCGGTTGGCGTTCCGGTTTTTGCGCATGGCGATGGATACTGTGCCGCCGCCGGCGTTGTAGGCGGCCAGAGCCAGGGTGTAATCGCCATCAAACCGGTTGGTGAGCCGCTCCAGGTAGGTGAGGGCGGCGTCAGTGGCGGTCAGCACATCCCGACGGTCATCGTGCCACCAGCTCTGGGTCAGGCCGAAGTACTTGCCGGTGGACGGAATAAACTGCCAGAGGCCCGCCGCTCGGCCATGGGAATAGGCGAAAGGGTCAAAAGCACTTTCCACGATCGGCAACAGGGCCAGTTCCGTGGGCAGGCCACGGGCTTCGGTTTGCTCCACGATGTGGTGCAGGTAGCGGGCACCGCGCTCCGCTACCCGGTCAATGTAACGCGGGTGACGGACATACCAGTTCAACTGGGCCTGAACGCGCGGGTCGTTAATGTCGTGATCCATGGCGAAACCCGAGCGCAGGCGGGCCCACAGATTGTCCCGGGTTTGTGCTTCCTCGGCGTCGGCTTTCGGCTTTTCCAGGTTTTCCCGGGCGTCTTTCGCGCGGGCCCTGAGCTCCGGCGATATGGCATCGTCCAGGGGAGCCTCAACACTGTCGTCGGCGTTGTTATTTTCGACAACCGATGCTTTCAGGCTGTCGTCACCACTGGCGACCATCACTTCTCTGGAGTCCATGGGATTGCCAGAAGTATGGTCGCTATCGTTCTGCTGCAGCCCGGAGCAGCCTGCGAGCAGGCCGGATGTCAGCACCAGGGTGGAAAAGTATTTGACCGACATGATGATTGGGTTCCTCAAAAATGATCCTTGCCATGCCTGACCGCGGCGAAAATATCGGCGTCCGACACGACCGGTAAACCGTGCTCCGCGCCATAACGCCGGGCAGCGGCAATCACGGCGGGGTCGTCCCAGCGCAGGAAAGGGTTCAGTGCTTTTTCTTCGGCAAGTGTGGTGGGAATCGTTGGCAGATTCTGCTCGCGCAGCTGCTGGCAGCGTTGCTCGAACTGCTGCAGGCCCTCGTCGTCTGGCAGCCAATGGCGGGCGAAGCGAAGGTTGGCCAGCGTGTATTCATGGGCGCAGTAAACCGCCGTCTCTTCGGGCAGTTCGCGCAGGGTGGCCAGCGACTGGTGCATCTGCTCGGCATTGCCCTCGAACAAACGGCCACAGCCGCAGGCAAACAGGGTGTCGCCGGAGAACAACAGCGGCCGGCCGCTGATCAGGTTGTCAGTGAAATAGGCGATGTGGTCAAGGGTATGACCGGGCACCGCCATTACGTTGAAAGTCAGCCCTTCCCAGACCACTTCATCGCCCGGGTGCACAATGTGGTTTATGCCCTTGAATGGCGAATCCGCCGGGCCGGTGATCCGCACATCGGGCCAGGCCTCCTCCAGCGCCTGGATGCCACCGGTGTGGTCCGGGTGATGGTGGGTGACTAGTATGGTATCGGCAGTCAGGTTCTGTTTGTTCAGGTACTGCTGAACAGGTTCGGCCTGGCCGGGGTCCACGATCAGCGCCCGGCCGGAGTCGTCGTGAGACAGGCACCAGATATAGTTGTCGTTAAACGCGGGAATGGCACGAATGCTGAACATCGAAACCCCATGTGATCGTCGAGTGTGGCTGGTATCATAAATCATCAAGGGGCCTATCCCAAGAAACGGGATGTGCGGCACACGGCCGCAAGGAGGAATAACGGGTGACTGCCTTGTCAGAGAACGAATACAAAGCCCGTCATGAAAGCTTCGAGCGCTGGTTTCAGAGTTCGCTCGGGCGGGCCATGCTGGCTAATCAACGGCGTATACTGGATCAGGCCACCGCCTCGCTGACCGGTGCCCGACAACTTCAGGTAGGGCTCAGCCACCGCCTGCCTTTGGCCAGCGGTTCGGATTTTGCCCAGAAAATCATCACATCGCCCGGCTGGCATGCTCACATGCCGGATGGCGTGGCAGTGGCCGATGCCGACGAATTGCCATTCCCCGGCGATTCCATGGATCTGGTGATTCTGCACCACACAGCGGATTTTTCGCCCGACCCGCATCAGGTACTGCGCGAATCGGCTAGGGTGCTGAGGGGTGAAGGCAAGATCGCACTGATCGGTTTTAATCCGGTGAGCCTTTGGGGTGTGCGCAAACTGGTGTCGCGCCATCACGACGGCCCCTGGGGCGGGCGTTTTCTGTTTCGAAAGCGCATGGAAGACTGGCTGCGGCTGCTGGGTTTTCAGGTGGACGATTCAGCCACCCACTTCTGCGCGCTGCCGTTGCAAAATAATCGGGGCCGACAAACCACCCGGCAAAGGCACCGTGACTGGCTGCCGATTGGCGCGTATTACTGTATCCTCGCCCGCAAACGAGTGGCCGGACGAGTGCCGCCCCGTGCCCGCTGGCAAAAGGCGAAGGTGATGCCAATTCCGGGCACGTTTGGCGCTCCGGGCGGCTGCGCCAGCCGAAACGGCACCCTAAGCAATCATCAAAGACAACAGGAGAAATGATGGCCGGCAAGGTGATCATGTATACCGACGGCGCCTGCAAGGGTAACCCCGGGCCGGGCGGCTGGGGGGTGGTCATGCGTTATGGTGAAGCCTGCAAGACTCTGCACGGGGGCGAAGCGCAAACCACCAATAACCGCATGGAACTGATGGCGGCCATTCGCGGACTTCGCGCCCTTAGCCGGCCGTGTCAGGTAGAGCTGTTCACGGATTCCCAATACGTGCGCAAGGGCATCACAGAGTGGATGGACGGCTGGAAACGCAAAGGCTGGAAAACCGCCGCCAAAAAGCCGGTCAAAAACGCCGATCTGTGGAAAGAGCTGGACGCCGAAACCGGCCGCCACGAGATCAACTGGCACTGGGTTAAAGGCCATTCCGGCGAACCGGACAACGAACTGGCCGACGAACTGGCCAACCGGGGCGTAACCGAGCTGGCTACCTCCTGACTGACATCACGCTGATACCGCGCAACAAGACACTGGAAAGGCAATGCGACAGATAGTACTGGATACCGAAACGACCGGCATCGACCCCAACGAAGGCCACAGGATCATCGAAATCGGCTGCGTGGAAGTCATCGAGCGGGAGCTGACTGGTCGGAATTACCACGTATACATCAACCCCGAGCGGGAAGTGGAAGCCGAGGCGATTTCGGTACACGGCATTACCAACGAATTTCTGGCCGACAAGCCGAAATTCTCCGAAGTGGCTGACGAATTCTTCGAATTCATCAAAGGTGCAGAACTGGTCATCCACAACGCCGCGTTCGACGTGGGCTTTATGGATTCGGAATTCGCGCGCCTGAAGCCCGTGCGCAAAACCGCCGACCATTGCGGCATTGTCGATTCCCTGGCCATTGCCCGAGCCAAGCATCCGGGCCAGAAAAACAACCTCGACGCCCTTTGTAAGCGTTATGGTATCGACAACTCCAACCGGGAACTGCACGGCGCCTTGCTGGATGCGGAAATCCTGGCAGATGTGTATCTGCTGATGACCGGCGGCCAGACCGCTTTGTCACTGGATGCCGACGGGGGCGAAGCTGGTGGGGCCGGGCGCATCCGGCGCGCAAGCAGTGATCGCCCGAGACTGGCGGTGGTGCGGGCCAGTGATGAGGAAGACTCGGCACACCGCGAGTTTATGGATATGATGGCGAAACAGGCGGGTGAAACCGTTTGGGCGCGCATCGAAAGCGGGGAATGAGAACCAGATCAGAGTCTGCTGTATTTCCGTGTGCCGTTTTGTTGAGCCACTTCAATTTTATGTTATAAATACTGGTTAGCTAATCAGTTTTTTGTAAACTGGAACTCACTCGGTACCGATTTTCCAGCTTAGGGAAGGCACCGCCCAAAAGGGCATCAAACAGGACGCGGTAGTTTCCGCAAATTAACAGGAAGCGTTTATGGTTCAAGCATCTCTGGCGACGAGATCCCACTCGTTTGATCTGGTCAGGAATGAAATCGATCAGACCATCAAGCAGGCGGAAACCAGTCTTGAGCGCTTCCAGGAAAACCGCGATCAGGCCGAAGAGCTGCAAAACTGCGTTGATTACATCAACCAGCTGCGCGGTATTTTCATTCTCGTGGAATTGCAGGGTGCCAGCCGCCTTTGCCAGGAAGCATCCGCTCTGTCTGAGGACATGCCCGTTGGCGAGCAGGCCGACGCCCGCCTGACCGCACTTAACGGCGCTCTCTTCACCCTTCGTCGTTATACCGAGTACTACCATCAGCAGCGGCAAGACCACCCGGAATTACTGCTGCCGGCCATTAACGAGCTGCGCGAGGCACGCCAGGAAAAACCCTACCCGGAATCCTGGTTCTTCAACCCGCGCGTGAGTGAGCACCCGGATTTCTGCACTGATTTGCCCCTGGCGCCGCTCGGTGACAGCGACGGTGAGCAGGAAGCATTCACCCGGCGCATGCGCCTGACCTTTCAGATTGCCTTGCTGGGCATCCTCAAGGATCGCAACCCGGAAATCAGCAAAAAACTGATGGCCCGCGCCGCCCGGGGCTTTGCCCGTTTGTGCCAGGGCACGGCGAAAGGGCAATTGTGGTGCTTGTTCACCATCGTTGCCAACACCATGGTTGACCGGGCCATGGGCTTCACTAAAGCCCGTAAGCGCCTTTTGATGCAGCTGGAAAGGCAGGCCCGGGAAATCGTCTACATGGGCAAGCCGGCGCTGGACAAATCTGCGCCGGACACCCTGTTGATGGAGCTGGTTTACCTTCTGTATATCTCGGGCTCCGCCAACCCGGAAGTAGTGCGGGTATTGTCTGCCTATCAACTGGCACCGTCCAAATTCCCGGACAGCATGCTGGAAGCCCACGCCCGCCGCTTGTATGGCCCCGGCGCCGATGTGCTGAAATCCCTGTCACAGGCTCTGCAAGAAGAGCTGAACCAGCTTAAAGACCGCCTCGATATCATTGAGCGGGGCCTGGAACCGGATCTGGCGGAGCTGTCCGGCATTGCAGAAGGCCTGGACAGGGTAGCGAACACCTTGCGAATGCTCGATCTGGAAAAGCTCGCCCGCCTGTCCGGCGACGAGGCCTCGCGCCTGCGCCAGTGGGAAGGGGAAGATCGCCTGCCGGGCGAGGACGAACTCTACCGCCTGGCCGGTTCCGTGCTGGCCATTGAAGATGCGGTCATGCAGTTTGTCCATCGCGGTATCACCTTGGAAACCGATGCCATGGCGGGCACCGCCAACACGGGCGAAGCCTCCATTTACCTGCAGGAAGCCGTGTGGGTGGTGGCGGACGAGGCGCGCAGCGCGCTCACCCTGGCCAAGCGGGCCATTACCGCCTTCCTGGAATCGGATTACGACAAACTGCACCTGGCCAACCTGCCGGGTACCCTGCACAGTATCTGGGGCGGGCTGGAGCTGATCAGTGATTCTCAGGCCGCCCGGGTGATCGCCAGAATTGCCACCTCCATCCAGCAACAGCTGCTGGATGCCCGGGAAGCACCGAGTGAACAGGTGCTGGAAGCATTGGCAGACGCCCTGACATCGCTGGAATATTACATTGAAAGCATTGGGCGGAATGAAGAGCGTAATCCGGACCTGCTCAGGCTGGCGGAAAGTTCGCTGAACGGCGTCGGCTTGTAAAACAAGGGGTTCACGCACAAAAAAACCTGCGCCGAAACGCAGGTTTTTTTGATTAAACGGGCAATGTTCAGCCCATATTAAACAGCTCGCCCAGCTTGGTGGCCAGCATCATGTCGCCTTCGGCGCGCAGCTGACCGGCCATGAACGCCTGCATGCCGTCGGTTTCACCGGAGACAATGCCCTTGAGGGTTTCGGAGTTCATGATCAGGGTGACCGAAGGATCATCATGGGCGCCTTCGGCTAGCTTGCAGGTACCATCCTTGACCACCAGATGATAGGTTTTGTCGTCTTCCACATCGAACTGGAAAACCAGATCGAGGCCCTGAGCGGCTTCCGCGTTGAAGTTGTTTTCCAGCTTTTCAAAAACCTGATCTACCGTCATGGTCGTACCTTTAACTGATTGTTGATTCAAATTGAATGATCACCTGACCCGACTTTATGGCGACTGTCCGGTTGGTGTCAAGAATAATCAAACGACTGTTTTAAATTTCTGAAGCCCGCACCGTGGCGCCTTTGCTGGCATTTGCCGACAAGGTACACTGGCGAATTCGCACTTGACCCCGTGGAGAGCATAGCTTGGAATTTCTGACTGAATACGGCCTGTTCCTGGCCAAAATCGCCACCTTCGTGATCGCCGCCGTGGTTCTGGCCTCGGTTGTTGTCTCGCTGGCCCGCAAGGAACACGATGAACACGACGACGGCGAGCTGAAAATCGGCAAGCTCAACGACCAGTACCGCAAACTCCGCGAATCCATCCAGAGCCGGCTGATGAGCGACGCCGAACGAAAGGCCTGGCAGAAACAGAAGAAAAAAGAAAAGAAAGCCGAGAAAAAAGCCGCCAAGCAGGGCACCGAAACCGAAGAAAAAGACAGCAAGGGCCGCATCTTCGTTATTGATTTTGATGGCGACATCAAAGCCAGCGACACCACCACACTACGCCGCTCCGTCTCCGCCATCCTCAGCGTGGCCGACCCGGAAACCGACGAAGTCGTGATTCGCCTGGAAAGCGGCGGCGGTTTGGTCCACGCCTACGGCCTGGCTGCCGCCCAGCTTGACCGCATCCGCAGCAAAGGCATCAAACTCACCGCCTGCGTCGACAAAGTCGCCGCCAGCGGCGGCTACATGATGGCCTGCGTGGCCGACCGCATCATCGCCTCACCCTTCGCCGTCCTCGGCTCCATCGGCGTCGTTGCCCAACTGCCCAACTTCCACCGGGTACTGAAAAAGAATGACATCGACTTCGAAGTACTCACCGCCGGCGAACACAAACGCACCATGACCATCTTCGGCGAAAACACCGAAGGCGGCCGCAAGAAATTCCTCGAAGACCTGGAAGACACCCACACACTGTTCAAAGACTACGTCAGCGAACGCCGCCCGGGCCTGGACATCAAAGCCGTGTCCAACGGCGACATCTGGTTCGGCAAACGCGCTCTGGAAGTCAACCTGATCGACGAGGTGAAAACCTCGGATGAATACTTGATCGAAGCCTGTGATCGGGGTGAGGTGGTGTCCGTGTCCTACCAGCGTAAGCGCACGTTGCCTGAGAAACTGGGCTTGGCCACCAGTGCCGCTGTTGAACACAGCATTTGGAAGGTACTGAGTGTGTTTCGGAATCAGAAGATTCAATAACTCGATCAGATCCCGGATGGGCTTGTATCGAAGTTAGAATAGAAGGGCAGGAGGTTGCTTTCCAAAAATTTCGAAGGCCAAGGATGGCCTGAGAGAAGCGCACATGGATGTGCTTGTAGCGGTTTTTGGAAAGCAACCTCCTGCCCTTCGTGCCCCCTAAGTAAGAGGCACTGAAGGTCAGAGGCCTATCAAGAAGCCCGCCGCCGAAACAACGGCAAATCGGTATCCCAAGCTGCCTGATAAGTCTGGCTAAAGAAATCCAGATACCGCGCCGCCTCGGAGCTGTCCTTGTCAGCCCGCAGCACAAACGTACTGAAGCCACACCGCTTCATAAACTGAAGCTGATCCAGCAGCACATCACCAATGGCCCGCAGATCGCCTTCATAGCCAAAACGCTCCCGCAGCAGCCGGCCAATGCTGTAGCCACGGCCATCCACAAAACGCGGGAAATTCACCGCAATCAGCGGTACCTCGTTCATCTTGCCTTCAAGAATCTCCGGCTCATCGTGACTGTCGAACCAGACACCGACATCAGTGCGGCCAGCAAACGACGCCTCGTTCTCCAGCCACAGATCCGCCGGCACCAGCGCCGGCTTGTCATCGGGCAGGGCCAGGGCCTCGCCCTCTTCAGGGCGGGGCACCACAACCCAGTCATCCTGGCGCAACGCGCCGTCTGCAGTAATTACCTCAGGCATAAACCCGCTCCTTGAAAGGCTTGATACCAATACGCCGATAGGTATCCAGGAAAGTCTCTTCGCTGGTGCGCTGCTCAACGTACACATTCACAATGTTCGAAATCACATCCGGCACTTCCTCGCGGGCAAACGACGGCCCCAGAATCTTGCCGATCTGCGCATCGTGGTGGGACGAGCCGCCCAGACTGATCTGATAGAACTCATCGCCTTTCTTGTCCACGCCCAACACGCCGATGTTACCCACGTGGTGGTGACCACAGGCGTTCATGCAGCCGGAGATGTTCAGGTCGATCTCGCCCAAGTCGTACAGGTAATCGATGTCATCGAACCGCCGCTGGATAGCTTCCGCCACCGGAATGGACTTGGCGTTGGCCAGGTTGCAGTAATCGCCGCCCGGGCAGCAGATGATGTCGTTGAGCGTGTGCAGGTTGGCGGTGGCGAACCCCTTCGGCTTGACGGACTGCCACAGCTCGAACAGGCGATCCTGGCGCACATCGGCCAATACCACGTTCTGGTGGTGCGTCACCCGCGCCTCGCCAAAGCTGTACTCATCGGCCAGGTCGGCAATCTGGTCCAGCTGCTCATCGCTCACGTCACCCGGCGGCGTGCCGGTCTGCTTGAGTGTCAGCGTAACAATCGCATAGCCCGGCTTCTTGTGGGTGTCCACGTTGTGGGCCAGCCACTGGTCAAACTCGCGATTTTCGAAACGCTGACTGGCCAGCAGATCCGTGGCGTTTTCCAGCTGCTCATACGCCGGCTCGGTGAAGAAGCCCTTGATGTGCTCAATGGCTTCCGGAGTCAGGCGAGTGGGGGAATCCTTGATGTGAGCCCACTCGGCTTCCACCTTCTCGGCGAAGCCTTCCGGCGTCAGTGCTTTTACCAAGATCTTGATGCGCGCCTTGAACTTGTTGTCCCGGCGGCCATAGCGGTTATACACCCGCAATACCGCTTCCATGTACGTCAGCAGATCCAGTTCCGGCAAGAAGTCCCGGATGACCGGGCCGACCATGGGCGTGCGGCCCAGACCACCACCAACGTGCACACGGAAACCCAGCTCACCGGCGTCGTTGCGCACCAGCTGCAGGCCAATGTCGTGCACCTGAATGGCAGCCCTGTCGGTCTTCTCGGAGGCGTTCACCGCCACCTTGAACTTCCGGGGCAGGAACGCGAATTCTGGATGGAAGGTGGACCACTGGCGAATCAGCTCGCAATAGGGGCGCGGGTCGGCAATTTCATCCGACTGGACGCCGGCGAACTGGTCCGTGGTGGTGTTACGGATGCAGTTGCCACTGGTCTGGTTGGCATGCATTTCCACTTCCGCCAGTTCCGCCAGAATATCCGGCACCTGTTCCAGTTCCGGCCAGTTTAGCTGGAGGTTCTGCCGTGTGGTGAAGTGAGCGAACCGCTTGTCGTAATCCCGGGTCACACGCGCCAGCCGGCGCAACTGGTCGGAACGCAGCATGCCGTAAGGAACACAAATCCGAAGCATGGGTGCGTGGCGCTGAACGTAGAGCCCGTTCTGCAGGCGCAGCGGCAAATACTCTTCTTCTTCCAGTTCACCGGAGAGCCGGCGGCGTGTCTGGTCGCGGAACTGTTCGACTCGCTCGGCGGCCATTTTTCGATCGTGTTCGTCGTATACGTACATGGAGTAAAAATCCTGCCTGTTATTACTGAACTGCAGGATACCACTGCGTTTTTATTCTCAAAATGATTATTTCAACATATTGTTATCGACTCAGACGATAAGCCGTGCGCAGGGTAAGGATTGGACGAAAGCGGGTTTTGTGGCTTAAATGTGAATGAGACCGGTCACAACAATAACTTTACCGGAGCGACCGGAAGGAGAGGCGTTATGAAGAAGTCCATGCGTTCAGACAGCCTGGCCGATGCGGTAGCAGCTGTCTTGCTGGTGGTGTTGGCAGTGGCATTCGCCGTGGTGTGGGTATCGGGCCAGTAGACTCTGAAAAGGCCTTACTGGCTGGCCAGCACGAGTTTGACAATCACAATCAGCGACACCACAAACACCGTGGTAAACAACAGCCCGGCAACAATGTAGGGCACCGGGCTGTGGCTGGAAAAATCTTCCTGCCGGCGCTTTTCCGATTGCACACCCAGTGCGCCGGCCAGCACGCTCTGCAGAATTTTTCCCACCCCGGGCTTGCGGGGTGGGCGGTCTTCGCGGTTATCCGGGTTGCTCATTGAACGCCCCTTGTTGAACCCATGCCGGCCCGGTTGTTACTCCGCCGGGTCGTACGCCAGGCTTGGCATCAGCCAGCGCTCCGCGTCGGCCTTGGACCAGCCTTTACGTTCAGCATAGTCCTCAACCTGATCCACGCCAATCTTGCCCACGGCAAAGTATTTTGACTCCGGATGGGCGAAGTACCAGCCGGACACCGCCGCCGTCGGGTACATGGCGAAGTGTTCGGTCAGCTTCAGGCTGGTGTTGGCCGTGGCATCCAGCAGCTTGAACAGAGTGGCTTTTTCTGTATGGTCCGGGCAGGCCGGGTAGCCGGGTGCCGGGCGAATACCGCGATAGCGTTCCTTGATCAGGTCTTCGTTTTCCATCTGCTCGTCGGTGGCATAGCCCCAGAACTCCTTACGCACGCGCTCGTGCATGCGCTCGGCAAAAGCTTCGGCCAATCGATCCGCCAACGCCTGAACCATGATAGCGCTGTAATCGTCGTGGGCGGCCTTGAACTCTTCGGTCAGCTCGTCCACGCCAATGCCGGTGGTCACGGCAAAGCCACCCACGTAATCCCCCAGGTGTGAGCTTTCCGGTGCGACAAAGTCGGACAGCGCCATCATCGGCTTGCCCGGTGCCTTGTCATCCTGCTGACGCAGATGGTGCAGGGTGGTCAGCTCCTCGGTACGGGACTCGTCGGTGTATACCACAATGTCGTCGCCACGGCGGTTGGCCGGCCAGAAGCCGATCACGCCTTTGGCGGTGACCCGTTTTTCTTCAATCATGCGCTTGAGCAGCTTTTGGGCATCATCGAACAGGTTGCGGGCCGCTTCACCGCGCTTGGGGTCGTCGAAAATCGCCGGGTATTTGCCGGCAATGTCCCAGGAGATAAAGAACGGTGTCCAGTCGATGTAATCCACCAGCTCCTCGAGCTTGTAGTCGTCAAACACCCGGACGCCGGTAAAGGCCGGTTGGGCCGGCTGGTAACCGTCAAAATCGATGTCCGGTGCCCGCTTGCGCGCCTCCTCCAGGCTAACCAGCTTGGTGCGGTCGCCCCTGTTTTTACGCCGCTCGCGGATCTCGTCGTATTCCTTGTGGGCCGCTTCGACAAACGCAGGTTTCGCGGTTTTGCTGAGAAGCTGGGAGGCCACGTTCACACAGCGAGAGGCGTCTGATACGTACAGGGCAATGTCGTTCTTGTACTGCGGCTCAATTTTTACCGCCGTGTGGGCCTTGGAGGTGGTGGCGCCACCGATCATCAGCGGGATGTTGAAGTCCAGGCGCTGCATTTCGCGGGCCACGTGGACCATTTCATCCAGCGACGGGGTAATCAGCCCGCTCAGGCCAATGATGTCGACGTTTTCTTCCTTCGCTTTTTCCAGAATCTTGTCGCAGGGCACCATCACGCCCATGTCGATCACTTCGTAGTTGTTGCACTGCAGCACCACGCCCACGATGTTCTTGCCGATGTCGTGCACATCGCCTTTCACCGTGGCCATGAGAATCTTGCCCTTGGCCTGCTGACCTTCGGACTTCTCCGCCTCGATGTAGGGGATCAGGTGCGCCACCGCCTGCTTCATCACCCGGGCGATTTTTACCACCTGGGGCAGGAGCATCTTACCGTCGCCAAACAGGTGGCCGACCACGTTCATGCCAGCCATCAGCGGCCCTTCGATCACCTCGATGGGGTGCTCGGCGTTCTGGCGGCAGGCTTCGGTGTCGTCAATGATGTAGCTGGTAATGCCTTTGACCAGGGCATGCTCCAGGCGCTTCTCTACCGGCCATTCGCGCCAGGCCAGATCTTCTTCCTTCGCCTGGCCGCCTTTGCCTTTGAACTTCTCGGCCGCATCCAGCAAACGGTCCGTGGAATCGTCCCGGCGGTTGAGTACCACGTCTTCCACCAGTTCTTTCAGGTCTGGCTCGATTTCATCGTAAATCACCAGCTGGCCCGGGTTCACAATGCCCATGTTCATGCCGGCCTTGATGGCGTGGTACAGGAACACCGAGTGGATGGCCTCGCGCACCGCGTCGTTGCCCCGGAAGGAGAAAGACACGTTACTGACACCGCCGGAGATGGAGGCGTGAGGGCAGTGCTCCCGAATCCAGCGGGTGGCGTTGATGAAGTCCACCGCGTAGTTGTTGTGCTCCTCGATACCGGTGGCAATGGCGAAGATGTTCGGGTCGAAAATGATGTCGGCCGGATTGAAGCCGATGCCCACCAGTACATCGTAGGAGCGCTTGCAGATCTCGGTCTTGCGCTCGAAGGTGTCGGCCTGGCCATCTTCGTCAAAGGCCATGACCACCACGGCAGCGCCGTAGCGCATGCAGTCTTTCGCGCGCTTGATGAATTCTTCTTCGCCTTCTTTTAGGCTGATGGAGTTCACCACTGCTCTACCCTGAATGCAGCGCAAGCCGGCTTCGATCACGTCCCACTTGGAGGAGTCGATCATGATCGGCACGCGGGAGATGTCCGGCTCGGAAGCCACCAGGTTCAGGAAAGTCACCATCACCTCTTTCGACTCCAACATGCCTTCGTCCATGTTGATGTCGATGATCTGGGCGCCATTCTCCACCTGGTCCCGGGCCACGCTCAGGGCCTCTTCGTACTGCTCTTCCTTGATCAGGCGCAGGAAGCGCTTGGAACCGGTCACGTTGGTGCGTTCGCCCACGTTGATGAACAGGGTGTTCTCGTCACCGGTGAACGGTTCCAGGCCGGAGAGGCGCAGGGCCTTCGGGCGCTCGGGAATCTGGCGCGGCGGGTACTTGGCAACCGCTTTGGCCACCGCCTCAATGTGATCGGGACGAGAGCCACAGCAACCGCCGATGATGTTCAGGAAGCCGTCGCGGGCAAAGCCTTCGATGATCTCGGCCATTTCTTCCGGGGTCTGGTCGTATTCCCCAAACTCGTTGGGCAGCCCCGCGTTGGGGTGGGCGGAGACGTAGGTTTCCGCCTTGTTGGCCAGCTCTTCCACGTACGGGCGCAGGGCATCGGCGCCCAGGGCGCAGTTCAGGCCCACGGAAATGGGCTTGGCGTGGGCAATGGAATTGTAGAAGGCCTCGGTGGTCTGGCCGGACAGGGTGCGGCCGGAGGCATCGGTAATGGTGCCGGAGATCATGATCGGCAGTTCAATGCCGCTGTCTTCGAAAAACTGCTGGGTGGCGTAGA
This sequence comes from Alteromonadaceae bacterium, assembly GCA_013393545.1. The sequence continues at coordinate 63,282 of JABXHG010000115.1, forward strand.
TCGCTGCCTTCGCATTCAGCGTATCGAAAATGGTTTCCAGCAGGATCAGATCGGCGCCGCCCTCAACCAGACCGGACACCGCTTCGTAGTAGTTATCGACCAGGGTCTGGAAATCCACGTTCCGGTAGCCGGGATTGTTTACGTCCGGCGAGATGGAGGCGGTACGGGAGGTCGGGCCCACGGCGCCGGCCACGAAGCGGGGCTTTTCCGGGTTCTTTGCGGTAAACTCATCGGCAATATCTCGAGCCAGTTTGGCCGAGGCCACGTTCAGCTCCCGGGCAATCTCTTCCAGACCGTAATCGGCCTGGGACAGCTGCGTAGAGTTGAAGGTGTTGGTTTCGATGATATCCGCGCCGGCGTCCAGATAATCGGCGTGGATGTTTTTCATCAGGGCCGGCTGGGTGAGGTTCAGCAGGTCGTTGTTGCCCTGAACTTCCTGATCGTAGTCTTTGAACCGATCGCCGCGGAACGCACTTTCTTCCAGTTTCAGGTTCTGGATCATCGTGCCCATGCCGCCATCAAGAATCACAATGCGTTCTTTCAGAGCTGCGTGCAGTTGTTGCAGGCGGGTTGTGCGATCGGTCATAAGGAAATTCCAGAAATCGTTAGTAAAAAGGTGTTTCAGAACCGGCGCAGGATCATAGCAAAAAAGGCTGGAAAGGTCTCAGGCCTGTTGACGAACGTCATTTCGCCGGCGATTTGATACGTAAAATCCATGAGAGACTTAATGCCCGACTATTTTACTGGGTCTTTCAAGTTATCGCCAAGTCTCTTAAAATGGTCCCAACACTTGATAACAGGTAGGTCGTATGGCTTTGGTAACAGTAACTGATTCAGCAAGAGACTATCTTGCACAACTGATCGAAAAACAGGACGTTGAAGGCATGGGCGTGCGAGTGTTCGTCACTCAGCCGGGTACCCGCAGTGCAGAAACGTGCCTGGCCTACTGCCCGCCGAACGAAATTGTACCGACCGACGAGCAGATTGATCTGGAAAAGTTCACCCTGTATCTGGACCACAACTCGGTGCCGTTCCTGGAAGATGCCTACGTGGACTACTCCAAGGACCAGATGGGTGGCCAACTGACCATCAAGGCGCCGAACGCCAAGGTACCGCAGGTATCTGACGACGCACCGCTGCCGGACCGCGTAAACTACGTGCTGGCCACCGAGATTAACCCGAACCTGGCGGCCCACGGTGGCGACGTTCAGCTGGTTGAGATTGTTGACGAGTCCGTGGCCGTGCTGCGCTTCGGTGGCGGCTGCCAGGGTTGCTCCGCCGTCAGCCTGACCCTGAAGCAGGGCGTTGAGAAAACCCTGAAGGAAGTGGTGCCGGAAATCACCGAAGTGCGTGATGTGACCGACCACTCCTACACCGAGAACGCATACTACCAGTAAGCTTTACCACCTCTGGTACGCAAAAGCCCGCAGAGCCTGTGCGCCCTGCGGGCTTTTTTGTGCCCGGATCATTCCCGAGGGATTTACAGGCAGTTGGTCGGGCGGGGCAGGCCGGCAATGCGGCAGGCGGTTTTGGCCGGGGTGCCGGGGAACAGCTGCATCAGGTAGATGCTGTTGCCCTTGTCTTCACCCAGGCTTTCCTTCACGGCTTTGACAAACAGCCGGTTCGACGGCGGCGACATTTCATGTTCGCTGTAAAAATCCCTCAGAAACTCTATGATTTCCCAGTGTTTTTCGTCCAGCTTGATACCGTCTTCACCGGCAATGGCAACGGCGACATCCCGGTTCCAGTCGCCGGCGTTTTCCAGAAAACCTTCGTTGTTGCGCAGTGGCAGGGTGGTGTCTGTCATGGTTTTACCAGCTGATGATGCGTGGGTTGTCGGCGGTTAGTTGGACCAGCTCCGGATAACCAATCAGGGTGTGCCGACCGTTCTCCGTGCCCAGCCCCCGGGCCCGGACATCGGCCTGCAGCGCATAACACGGCACCGGCAGCGACAGGCCTGAGTTCGCCAGTGCCAGAACGGCATTTTCCATCAACACCAGGCTGTCGCCAGGCTGCAGGCTTTGCAGGCAGCGGGCAAAGCGCGAATGCTCGGGCGCCTTGTTCAGCAAGTGCAGGGTATGAGTATTCGGTGCGTCCGTCATGGGTTCCTCGCAGGGTTAGCCGGCAAACAGCACGTTTGTGTGGCGGTCGATGATCGGTTCTACCGCTTCCACCCGGGTAACACCGGCCAGCAGGTTGCTGTCGTCCAGGCCGTAGCGCTGGCAGGCGGGGCCATCGGCCAGAATGGCTTCCACACCGAACATGGGCGCGGCCGCCAGGTTTTTCTCCACGGTTTTCTGGCCCAGCTCGGTGGCCTGCTGGCCCTGGCGCAGCCAGTTCACCCCGGCGTCGCAGAACAGCAGGCTGACGGGCTGGTCAAACGCCGCCAGGGAAAAGGCCATATCCAGCGCTTCGCGGCCACTCCAGCTGCCGTAGGGCGCCTGGTCGATCACAATCAACGTAGTCATGCGCCGCTCCCGTGGAAATACACTGTGCGGTCGGTTTTCAGGCGGCCTTCGACCCACTCGCCCAGCCCGGCAATCTCAAACGGGGCGAGCAAGTTGCTGGCCGGCAGTTCATAGCGCGCCTGCTCGGCTTCATTCACCAGCCCCCGGCGCAGGGCCGAGGCAATACAGGCCACCGCCGGCACCTGGTGTGCCGCCAGAAACTCCGCCCACTGGCGCGGCCAGTGAGGCTCGTCAGACGGTGGCGTGGCCAGGGCGGAGGCCAGATGAATGCCATCGCCATACAGAAAAACGCGGTCCAGCTGGTGGCCGGCTTGCACCAGCGCGCGGGCAAACTCCAGCGCGGTTTGCGGCGCCTGTGACGCCCAGGGCGCGCCGGTAATCACCAGTGTGTAACTCAAAGCCGTAGAAGACATGCGGGCAGGGTTCCCGGTAAGTTCAATAAAACCGTTTGGAAGAAAAAGCAGTGTACCGAACGAAGAAACCCCGGCAAAGGCCGGGGTTTCGGGGAGCCGGATTCAAAGAACCCGGTGAGGGCGGTTAACTCAGTCTTCGCCGCTGAACGCAGCCAGCAGGTGCAGCAGGCTGACGAACAGGTTGTAGATGGACACATACAGGCCCACCGTGGCAATGATGTAGTTGCGCTCGCCGCCTTTGATGATCTGGCTGGTCTCAAACAGGATCATGATGGAGGCGAAGATAGTGAAGCCGGCAGACACCGCCAGGTGCAGCGCGGAGCTTTCCATAATGAACGCCAGAACCATGGCACCAATCAGCACGAATGCGCCAGCAGTCAGGAAGCTGGACATGAAGCTGAAGTCTTTCTTGGTGATGATGGCGGTAGCAGACAGACCCACAAACGCCACGGCGGTCAGTGTGAGTGCTTGGGCAACAATCTGGGAGGCACCGGCAGCCACGAACGCGCCGATGATCGGGCCCAGGGTGTAACCCATGAAGCCAGTCAGAGCGAAGGTGGTTACAATGCCCCACACGCTGTTCTTCAGCTTATAGGTGGCAAACAGCAGGCCGATGTAGCCCACGATGGTGATCAGGAAACCGGGGTGGGTTCCGTTCATGTTCAGGAACGCCGTCAAAGCAGAGAAAGCGAGCGTCATGCCCAGCAGCAGGTAAGTGCTGCGCAGGACCTTCATCGCCTCATCGCTGATGCCGGCGCTGCGAGCCGTTTCACCGGCTGACGAATACGCCGCCTGATTGTTTTGAACGCCGAAACGTTTGTCTTGCATGGTTCTCTCCGTTCAAGGTAACTGGTTTCTGAGACTCATCATAAGGTCGAAACCGCAACTTTCAAACATTTACGACAGAAAAAGCGAGAATGGATTCCATTACACCGCAGTAATGCATCGCCAGAATCGCCCGACAGCACCGAAACAACGGATTTGTATTGTTTTTTGGTCAGGGCGTTGACACGGCAAGCGATTCCGGTATGATTCTTCCCGCTGTCGCAAGGCAGCACGGAAACGGGCTCCCGTTTCCATCAAAAAAGACGGTGGGCTGGCAGAGTGGCGGAATGCAGTGGTCTTGAAAACCGCCGAAGGTTAGTAGCCTTCCCGGGGTTCGAATCCCTGGCCCACCGCCATTTTTTCTTGCTTTATCTATCCCCTGATTGCTTCTCCAGAAAAACACTACCCAGTCTGCGTTTAGTCCACGCCGGACGTACCTTTTGATTCCGTTACACGCCCGCTTCCTCTATTAAAGACCAGGCTCGCCTTCGGCCAACTCCCGCAACCTTTTTGCCCAATCCGGCGGAATTATACGAACGGATTCGCAAAACACCCGCGAAATTCCGATAACCATCTGATAAGGTTGGAAACAGCAAAGGACATGGGCGTAGTTATACGCCCACGAACGTAAGCAGGGGTGGCTCAAAAAAGGGCGCATAACTCCTGCGGTAGCCGTGGTGGATTGGGGTTAGGTGCTTGTTTCCCTCCAGTATTGCCTCTCTTGATCCTCGGAAAAAATCTGGAATTATGCGAATGTGTGAAAGGCGAACGGGTTCGTTGAATAACGCTGTTGAACTAGCCGCGCAAGCGCGGGGAACGCGCCTGAGAGTTTTGTAGATCATAGGTTACTGAGCAGGGTTTTCAAGGATGAAGACGGTACTGCAAGAAGTGATAGCCCGGGGATACCCGGCCCTGG
>JABXHG010000116.1 GCA_013393545.1 Alteromonadaceae bacterium
CGCGGCCGCCAGTGGCAAGCAGGGTGGCCGGACAGTAGACATCCAGGGCCTGATCGGCCGCAGCGTGCTGGCGGCGGTAGGCATGAAGGCGACGGGAGAGCACCCCATGAACGTTGGCGGCGGCGTGATCCAGGCGGACGGCGGCCGCCGCACGGCAGCCATCACCGGCGGCTGTGTGGCGCTAGTGGATGCGCTGAACTATCTGGTGGCTGAAAAGCGGGTCAAGAAGTCGCCGCTGAAGCAGATGATCTCGGCCATTTCCGTAGGCATCTACAAGGGTACCCCGGTCGCCGATCTGGACTACCCGGAAGACTCCGCAGCTGATACGGACCTGAACGTGATCATGACCGACCAGGGCGGCTTCATCGAAATCCAGGGGACAGCGGAAGGCGCGCCTTTCCAGCAGGACGAACTCGACGCCATGTTGGCTTTGGCTCGCAATGCCAGTGAGAAGTTGTTTGCGATTCAGAAGGAAGCTCTGGAGAGCTGATTTCTTTTGCTTGGGAGTTAGTTCTTTTTGGAGTTAACGCCCGCGTGCCCGGGTGGGGAACTCCTTCCGGGACACGCTACAAGCACATTCCCTGTGCGCTCGACTCCGGCCTTCCCTGGCCGGAGACGGTCCCGTAAGGAGTTCCCCACCCGGGCACGCTACTTCTCGGTCAGCCTAAAACCCGGCGTGCGCTTATGAGCTAGCAGAGAAAATTGCTCCCATATTACTGGGGACGAGGGAAAGCGCCTGCACGGCGTTGAACAAGCACTTACGGGATGCCTTCCCCAGAATTTCGAAGGCCAAGGATGGCCTGAGAGAAGCGCACGACCGCCATGGACGGCGGAAGTGCAGATTTTGCAGGAGCAAAAATCTGCCAGGGATGTGCTCGTAGCGGTTTTGGGGAAGGCTTACCACAACGGCACGCTCCCCCACACCAAGAAAGGCTAAAGTCAGAAGAAGCGACTAAAAACCGATTTCGATATCGTAGTCCATCACCACCGCCGCATGGTCCGAAAACTTCGCAGACGGATCAATCCAGCCATCCTGGATAGTCTTGCGAATGCCCGGCGTCAGCAACTGATAGTCCACCCGGATACCGGCGGACTTCCTCGCCCCCTCGATTTGCTCCGGCCACCAGGTAAACTGATTACTCTGCTTATTGATCTCCCGGAACGCATCAATACAGCCCATCTCGTCAAACAGACGATCCAGCCATGCCCGCTCATGGGGCAGAAAACCGGAATACTCCATGCGGTGATACAGCGGGCTGGCGTCAGTCACATGGTGGGCAGTTTGCAGGTTGGCACCGAAGATAAACTGCCGGCGCTTGCGCAGGGTTTTCTGCATATGCAGGCCGAACGCCTCCATGAACTCGTCCTTGTGGTCGAGAACCGTCAGGTCGTCCTCGCCGGTCAGTTCTTCCTCGCGGCCCATGGCACAAGGCGCCAGTACCGAGGCAACTGAAACCTTGTCGAAATCAGCCTGAATGAAGCGCCCTTCCCGGTCGGCCTGGGCATTGGCAAAGCCGTACATAATGGCCTTGGGGAAATGACGGGTGTAGATGCCCACACCACCGTGCTCGTCCAGCTCACCGTCGATAAAATAGGCTTCATAGCCTTCAGGAATCAGGTTCTTGTCTTCAATTTCATAGGCCCGCATGCGGTGGTCCTGAACGCAGACAACGTCTGCATCCTGCTCGGCCAGCCATTCGAAAAAGCCATTTTCAACATCCCGTGCAAGGCCGTTCACACTGATTGATACTTCCCGCATACGTATTCCCTGATTCGGTTTGTGTGTATCATACCGCTTTTACACTCTATTTAAAGTTGCAACCCCGCCAGAAGCCTTGCCATGCACGACTATCAGCAAAATTTCATCGAGTTTGCCATTCAGCGGAATGTACTGCGTTTCGGAGAATTCACCCTGAAATCCGGGCGTACCAGCCCCTACTTTTTTAACGCCGGGCTGTTCAACACCGGCAACGACTTGCTTCAACTAAGCAAAGCCTATGCCGCTGCCATAGAGCGAAGCGGGCTGGATTATGACATTATTTTTGGTCCGGCCTATAAGGGCATTCCCTTGGCAACCGTGACCGCCATGGCCCTGGCAACAGACGGTAACAGCAAACCCTTTGCATTTAACCGCAAAGAGAAGAAAGATCATGGAGAAGGCGGTAACATCGTCGGCGCCCCACTGGAAGGCAAGGTGCTGATTGTTGACGATGTCATTACCGCCGGCACTGCCATCCGCGAGTCCATCGACATTATCCGCGCCGCCGGCGCCGAACCCGCCGGAGTGTTGATCGCGCTGGACAGGCAGGAAAAAGGCAACGGCGAACTGTCTGCCATCCAGGAAGTGGAACAGGAGTTCGGCATTCCCGTTGTCAGTATTATTCGTCTGGAACAGGTACTGGATTACCTGAGAGCCAATCCGGAGTTTGCCGGTCACGCGGAGAACGTGGCCGCTTACCGGGATCGCTACGGAGTCTGAAGCATGCCGAAACGGCGGATCGCTTCCCCGGCCATTGCCACGCTGGCGGCTCTGGGCCTGCTGGTTGCTACCAGCGCCCAGGCCGGCATGTATCGTTATGAAGATGAGAACGGGCGAACGGTCATCAGCAACACCATCCCCCAGGAAGCCACCAAAAGGGGCTATGAAATCCTCGGCAATAACGGTCGGGTGGTCGAGCGGATAGCCCCGGCCCCGACCGCCGAGGAGATCGCCGCTCGGGAAGCGGAGAAGGAACGCCAGCGTCAGGCCGAACTGCAGCGCCAGGAAGATCAGAAACTGCTGCAGCGTTACAGCCACCCCAACCAGGCTGTGCGGGCCATGCACCGTAAAATCGCGGAAATGGAAGGCATCATCCAGCTCAAACAGGGCAACATCTCAGTCATTGCCAGCCAGCTGGACAGTGAACAGGGGCGCGCGGCCGACATGGAACGCTCCGGCCGGGAGGTACCGGACGCATCACTGGAGAAAATCCGTCGGCTGGAATCGCAAATCAACGACATTGAGCGGGAAATCGCCGGCCAGCGCGAACAGATTCAGGCCATGAAGGATGAATTCATGGCCGACATTGAACGGCTGGAAGACATTACCGGCGAACAGCGCACCGTGCCTCTAGAGCCTCCGGAAAAGCGGCAGGCAGCCGACTAAACGGAAAACTGCAGGCACCGCCCGGCCATTAACCGGGCGCGGCCATCATTACCAGCGGAACAGTACCCAGCTGGGCACCAGCAGATCGGATTCGGTATCCTGAATCCAGCCCCCGCCATCCGCCGGCACCAGGTAATATTCCGGCCCCACTTCCGGCACCACTTTAATTTCCATCAGCTGACCATTCACCCGGTACTCATAGAACACCTCGTCTTCGCCCGGGCGAATAACAATTTGTGCGCCACCGGAAGGCGGCTGGTAATCGGAAATCACCACTGGCTCGTCGGGCGTTTGCACCGGCACCGCATCCAGCGCTCCTTCATCCTGAGCCAGGGCCGGCGTGGCAGCAAGGCCGAGCAGCAGAGCAGAACAGGCGATTCGCTTCATTTTCGTGATACCCTTTAACGCAAGTTATTGGCTACAGAGTTGAACAAGCCAACCCACGCTACAATCAGACTCCGGACCTGTTTCAACATGACTGAGCAAAAGACCCCACCCGTGGTTCTGGTGGACGGATCGTCCTACCTGTTCCGCGCCTTTCACGCACTGCCGCCGTTGACCACCAGCAAAAATCTCCCGACCGGGGCGATCAAAGGCGTAACCAGCATGCTACGCCGGCTGAAACAGGATTTTCCCGGCTCGAAAGTAGTGGTGGTGTTCGATGGCAAAGGCAAAGCCTTCCGGCACGAGATGTATGAAGAGTACAAGGCCAACCGCCCGCCCATGCCCGACGACCTGGCGGTGCAGATCGAGCCGATTCACAACATCGTCAAGGCCATGGGGCTACCGCTGCTGATCGTACCCAAGGTGGAAGCCGACGACGTAATCGGCACCCTCGCCCATGAAGCCACCAGCAAGGGCATCGATGTGGTGGTTTCCACGGGCGATAAGGACATGGCACAGCTGGTCAGCGACCACGTAACACTGATCAACACCATGACCGAAACCGCCATGGACCGGGACGGCGTGGTGGACAAATTCGGGGTCAAACCAGAGCAGATCATCGACTACCTGGCCCTGGTCGGCGACAAGGTGGACAACATCCCGGGCGTGAACAAATGCGGCCCGAAAACCGCCGTGAAGTGGCTGCAGAACTATGAGAATCTGGACAACCTGATCGAACACGCGGATGAGATCAAGGGCAAGATTGGCGAGTACCTGCGCGAGGCCACCGACACCCTGCCCCTGAGCCGGAAACTGGCCACCATTCGCACCGACGTAGAGCTGGAATTTGGCCTGGAAGACCTGAAAGACCGGGAACAGGACGACGACCAGCTGCTGGAACTGTTCAAGGAATACGAATTCCGTACCTGGGTGGCCGAGCTGGAAAACGGCAACGGCGATTCGAGCGAGCAGGCTGCCGGCTCCCCCATGCCCGAAAAACCGGAAAAACGCTATTCCGTGATCACCGACCAGGCCGAGTTTGACCAGTGGCTGAAACGCCTCGAAAACGCCGCCCTGTTCGCCTTCGACACCGAAACCACCAGCCTGCGTTACATGAACGCGGAAGTGGTGGGTGTTTCCTTCGCCATTGAGCCCGGCGAAGCCGCCTACGTACCGCTGGGCCATGACTACATGGGCGCCCCCGAGCAGCTGGACCGCGATAGCGTGCTCGGGCAACTCAAGCCCCTGCTGGAAAGCCCGGAACACAAGAAAGTTGGCCAAAACCTGAAGTACGACAAGAACGTACTGGCCAACCACGGCATTACCCTGGAGGGCATTGCCGAAGACACCATGCTCGAATCCTACGTTTATAACTCCGTGGCCACCCGCCACGACATGGACAGCCTGGCCCGCGTTTACCTCGACGAACAGACCATCAGCTACGAATCCATCGCCGGCAAGGGCGCGAAACAGCTGACCTTCAACCAGATCGACCTGGAACAGGCCGGACCCTATGCCGCGGAAGACGCCGACATCACTCTACGCCTGCACCACGCCCTGAGCCCAAAGTTGCAGAAAACCGGCAAACTGGAAAGCGTATACCGGGACATCGACCTGCCGCTGGTGCCCGTGCTTTCACGCATGGAACAACGGGGCACCATGATCAGCGCCAGCACCCTGCGCAACCACAGCCAGCAACTGGCCGAACGCATGGCCGAGCTGGAAGAGCAGGCCCACGAGGTGGCGGGCGAAGCCTTCAACCTGGGCTCACCCAAACAACTGCAGGCCATTTTGCACGACAAGCTGGGCCTGCGGGTGGTCAAGAAAACCCCGAAAGGCGCGCCGTCCACTGCCGAGCCGGTACTGCAGGAACTGGCGGACGAGCACGAACTGCCGAGGCTGATCGTGCAACACCGCAGCCTGAGCAAGCTCAAGTCCACCTACACCGATACCCTGCCGGAACTGATTCACCACCGGACCGGGCGGGTTCATACCTCTTATCACCAGGCGGTGACTGCCACCGGCCGGCTGTCCTCCTCTGAGCCAAATTTGCAGAACATCCCAATCCGCACCGAAGAGGGCCGGCGCATCCGCCAGGCTTTCATTGCGCCGGAGGGCTACAAACTGCTGGCGGCGGACTATTCGCAAATCGAGCTGCGCATCATGGCGCACCTGTCCGGCGACAAGGGTTTGCTCAATGCCTTCGAGCAGGGCGAAGACATCCACAAGGCCACCGCCGCCGAAGTATTCGGCGTCAGCCTGGAAGAAGTCTCCTCCGACCAGCGCCGCCGGGCCAAGGCCATCAACTTCGGGCTAATCTACGGCATGTCCGCCTTCGGTCTGGCCCGCCAGCTGGGTGAAGAGCGCAAAGACGCCCAGACCTACATCGACCGCTATTTCGAGCGCTACCCGGGCGTACTCAAGTACATGGACAACATCCGCAAACAGGCCCACGAAGACGGCTTTGTGGAAACCCTGTACGGCCGCCGCCTGTACCTTCCGGAAATCAACGCCCGCAACAAGCAACTGCAACAGGCCGCCGAACGTACCGCCATCAACGCGCCCATGCAGGGCACCGCCGCCGATATCATCAAGCGGGCGATGATCGACGTGGACAACTGGCTGCACAGCGAACACGCCGACGACGCCTGCATGACCATGCAGGTGCACGATGAACTGATCATCGAAGTCCGCGAAGACGCGCTGGAAAAGGTGAAGGAAGGCCTGGTCAAACGCATGTCGGCCGCCGCCAGCCTGGACGTGCCCCTGCTGGTGGAAGCCGGTGTGGGGGATAACTGGGACGAAGCGCACTAAGCGGGATCGAACATGCTCCCCTCCGGCCCACGCGCCCTGTCTCCGTGCAGAATTACTGACTTTGTGCGGTAACAGGGCGCTGACTAAAATCCTGCCATGCGCCCCGTCGGCGCCTACTCCCGAATCAGAGCAGTGAGTGGCAGGGCTTTCCAGAACCGTGCGGAGCCAGGGATGGCGGAGCTCGAGCGCCACATGGACGTGCCGCAGGAGCGTGTTTTGGAAAGCCCTGCCACTCACCGCTCGCCTGGAAAGAAAAACTCGAACGATGGGCACGAAACCTGCTGTATGCACCCAACAGGGGAAACTCCCCGAGCAGCACAGGCAATGAGAGGCCCGCCATGAATTCCACCGCGAATGAACGCAGCTGGCTGTTTGAACCGGAACTGCTACGACTGGTGCATCAGTGCCGACGCCTGATCCAGTCCGAATTCGGTGTAAAACTGCATTTGAATCAGGATGATCTGGAACAACAGCTGGCCGAATACGCCCAACAAACTCGTTCCCGCCACCTGGTACACACCTGGGAGGCGCTGAAGCAACGAGTGCCGGAGCTGGGCGAGGACGATAAACCGGTAAAAACCTACCGGGGTCAAACGATCTATGAAGAACAAGGGAGCAAAAGCGGTGAGGGAAAACACCCACCTCGCCCCCGGCAAAACAAAATCGTGTACCGGGGGCAGGTGATAGGCTGACTCACCGGGGAGGCTCAGGGGTCAGCCGATTGGAAGTAAATTAGAACGCCTTGCTGACCTGCAGGGAGGCACTCCAGGCGCTTAGATCGTATTCGGCGTCATAGCCGGCTGCTGTGACCGGATCGCCAGTCGGATCATCGTGGCTGTACTCCCGGTCACTCACCTTCGCATTCCCATCGAAGATCAACGTGCCAACGGCCGCATCGACCGTCCACCCGCTCTGAGCATCTTTCCATTGAGTGCCCAACGTCAGCCAGTGGCGATCCTGAGACGGAATGCGCGCAGTCACGTATTCATCGACTGGCGACTCGTCATACGCGTAACCGGCTTTCAACTGCCACTTGGGCGTAGCCTGCCAGATACCACCGACATTAAACTGCCAGGTGTTTTTCCACTCCTCTGTGACATGAGTCAGGGGCTGATCACCCTGCGTTCCCAATAGCGCTGCAACCTGACCGTTATTACCTTCCTCACTGAACACATCCAGTTCTTCGAAGCGGCTCCAGCGAGCGTAAGTGGCACCGGCCAGAAGCGTGACACTATCAGTCAACTCATGACTAAGACCAACCGATATGCTTTCCGGGATGTCCAGCGGCACAGAGGCTTTTTCAGACAGCTCAGGTAACTGACTGTTAATCTGCGCGCCCCCCGGACCCACGCTAACATCACTGCTATTAGGTGCGCCGGTAACTTTTACGTCACCCTCGAGGTTAAACTCAGTTGCAGTCTGGTACGTCAAACCAACCTGAGTAGAAGGCGAAATCTCATAAAGAAAGCCCACCCGAAAGTTTACAGCGACATCATCACCTTCAACATCAGAGTAAGGGGCGCCGAAATTCGCTTCATAATTATCCGCAACTGCATCTGCAGCAGCACTCACGGGCACGCCAGCATTCGCGGCAGCCGCCTGGATATCAGGCGACTGAGCCAACAACCCTCGAATATCCTGGAATCTGGAAAGACGGCCTTCTCCATACATGATGTTTATACCAGCACCCATCGACAATCCTTGCCCGTTACTGATTGACAGCGAAGGACTAAATGAAATCACTGAGAGCTCGGTCTTGTCGGCAAAGAACTTGCCTTCAAAGTCATTATCGTAGTCTGCCGCCAAACCGTATGGCGCGTGTAGAGCAAACCCCACGTCAATGGAATCATTCACTTCGTGCGTCACAAACAGGCCAGGCAAAACGGCAGGATCTGCAATATCACCACCTTCGGATCCATTTTCTGGCAGGCCAACACGGTTAGTCGTGACCTGAGAACTACCCTTCGCCTCCGCATCAATATCCAAAACCGAAGCCCCGAAAGACACGTTGGTCCCGGACAACTTGCTCATCCCCGCAGGGTTAAAGAACACGGTACTGGCATCTGCAGCGTGGGCAGCGGCGCCAGCGTTGGCGTAGCCGGAAGTGGCAGCGCTTTGTTCATTCAGCGAAAAGCCACCGGCCATGACACTGGCGGGCGCGGCAATGGCGGCCAGGGTAGCGAAACGGATGGCTTTTGCGAGTGTATTGTAATTGTTGTTCATAACGACTCCTTAAAAGGTTTCAGGATGAGTATAGGCACCATTCCTTAGCCGCCACAAGAATATTAAACACACGTTTGAATGAATTTTGTAAACTTTTGTGTCGCGGCCCACAGGGGCCGCTTTCGGGGGTTAATCGTCCTGGATCGAGAGCTTGTCCACGGTGGAATTCAACTGGTCCGCGCCCTGGGCATCGGCACCGAGCTTGATCATCAGGCGCAGGTCGTTGGCCGAATCGGCGTGGGCCAGGGCGTCTTCGTAGGTGATCGAGCCCTCGGAGTACAGCATGTACAGCGCCTGGTCGAAGGTCCGCATACCGGACTCGTTGGATTTCTCCATTAGCTCTTTCAGCTTATGCACCTCGCCCTTACGGATATGATCCGCCGCCAGCGGGGTGTTGATCAGCACCTCAATAACCGCCTTGCGGCCGTTACCGTCCGGAGTCGGAATCAGCTGCTGGGCCACGATGGCTTTCAGGTTGAGGGACAAATCCATCCAGATCAGGTTGTGCTGCTCCGGCGGGAAGAACTGGATAATCCGGTCCAGCGCCTGGTTGGCGTTGTTGGCGTGCAGGGTGGCCAGGCACAGGTGGCCGGTTTCGGCGAACTGCACGGAGTATTCCATGGTCTGGCGGGTCCGTACCTCACCAATGAGGATAACGTCGGGCGCCTGGCGCAGGGTGTTTTTCAAGGCCACCTCGAAGCTCTCGGTATCAATGCCCACCTCGCGCTGGGTAACGATGCAGCCCTGGTGCTGGTGCACGAATTCGATCGGGTCTTCGATGGAGATGATGTGGCCACGGCTGTTGCGGTTCCGGTGGCCAAGCATAGCGGCCAGCGAGGTAGATTTACCGGTACCGGTTGCACCCACGAACATGATCAGACCACGCTTGGTCATGGCCAGTTCTTTAATGATTTCCGGCAGGGAAAGGTCGTCGATCTGCGGGATTTTCACTTCGATGCGGCGCAGTACCATGCCGCACAGGTTGCGTTGGAAGAAGGCGCTGACCCGGAAACGGCCAATGCCCCGGGCGCTGATGGCGAAGTTACACTCGTGGGATTCATCAAATTCGGCGCGCTGCTTGTCGTTCATGGCGCCGTAGACCAGTTCACGAGTCTGTTCCGGCGTAAGGGCGTTTTTGGTGACCGGGAGCACTTTGCCGTTCACTTTCATGCTGGGCGGCACACCTGCGGTGATGAACAGGTCCGAGCCGCCTTTATCTACCATCAGCCTTAACAGTTTTTCGAATTCCATTTTGTTTTACCTACTTTGTTTATCTAATCCGGGGGCAGAGCTGAGGCAGGTAGTCCCTCCCGGGACACGCTGTGAATACGTCCCTGTACGCTTGACTGCAGCATCCATGCTGCAGACAGTCCCGGGAGGGACTACCTGCCTCAGCCGCAAACTGGCTTGCCGGCCTCCATCACTGCCAGAACCCAATGTGCGTTAGAAATTATCCGGCATCTTCGCCTTCGCCCGCGCCGCCTCGCGGGAGATCAAACCTTTCTGCAACAACCGCTCCAGGCACTGGTCCAGGGTCTGCATGCCCAGGGAACCACCGGTCTGGATAGACGAGTACATCTGGGCGATCTTGTCTTCGCGGATCAGGTTCCGGATAGCCGGGGTGCCCAGCATGATTTCGTGGGCGGCAATACGACCTCCGCCCATTTTCTTCATCAGGGTCTGGGAGATAACCGCCTGCAGGGATTCCGACAGCATGGAGCGGACCATGGATTTTTCTTCGGCCGGGAACACGTCCACCACCCGGTCAATGGTCTTGGCGGCGGAGGTGGTGTGCAGGGTGCCGAATACCAGATGGCCGGTTTCGGCGGCGGTCAGGGCCAGGCGGATGGTTTCAAGGTCCCGCAATTCGCCCACCAGGATGATGTCGGGGTCTTCACGCAGGGCCGAGCGCAGGGCTTCGTTGAAGCCCAGGGTGTCGCGGTGTACTTCCCGCTGGTTGACCAGGCATTTTTTCGAATCGTGCACGAATTCGATGGGGTCTTCGATGGTCAGTACGTGTTCATAGCGGCTGTCGTTGATGTAGTCGATCATCGCCGCCAGGGTGGTCGACTTACCCGAACCGGTGGGGCCGGTTACCAGCACCAGGCCACGGGGAACAGAAGACACATCCTTGAAAACCTGGCCCATGCCCAGATCTTCCATGGTCAGTACTTTCGAGGGGATGGTCCGGAATACGGCGCCCGCCCCCCGGTTCTGGTTGAACGCGTTAACACGGAACCGAGCCACGCCGGGCACCTGGAAGGAGAAGTCGGTTTCCAGGAATTCTTCGTAATCCTTGCGCTGATTGTCGTTCCTGATGTCGTAAATAAGCGCGTGAACTTCTTTGTGCTCCATGGGCGGGAGGTTGATTCGGCGTACATCGCCATCAACCCGAATCATCGGTGGCAAACCGGCTGACAGGTGCAAATCCGACGCACCCTGTTTGGCCGAAAAGGCAAGCAGTTCAGTAATATCCATAGGTTTCCTCGGAGGGCTTTTTCTTTTGGTCCAGAAGCGGCAAACTCACAGTATGAGCAGCATAGCAGACAACATCGGGAGCGTAACCCGACGAATACAAAAAGCAACACTGGCCGCCGGGCGCGATCCCGGTAGTGTAAACCTGTTGGCCGTCAGCAAAACACGCCCGCCCGAGGATATCCGTGCTGCCGTGGCCGCCGGGCAATTTGCCTTTGGCGAAAATTACCTGCAGGAAGCGCTCGACAAGATCGAAGCCCTGCGGGATTTGAGCGAACTGGTGTGGCATTTCATCGGCCCGATCCAGTCCAACAAAACCCGGCAGATTGCCGAGGCGTTTGCCTGGGTGCACAGCGTGGACCGGCTGAAAATTGCCCGGCGGCTGAGCGAGCAAAGGCCGGAAGGGCTGCCAGCCCTGAACCTTTGCCTGCAGGTGAACATCAATAACGAGGCCTCGAAATCCGGCTGCAGCCTAGAGCAATTGCCCGAACTGGTGTCGGCCATCGGGGAACTGCCCAACCTGTCACTGCGCGGGCTGATGGCCATTCCAAACCCGGACCAGCCGGAAGGCGAGCTGCGCCTGAGCTTCCGGAAACTCGCCGGCACTCTGCGCACGCTCAAACAGGATTACCCGGAAGCCGGCCCTCTCGATACGCTCTCCATGGGCATGTCCGGTGATCTGGAAACCGCCATTGCCGAGGGTGCCACCTGGGTACGCGTGGGCACGGCGGTGTTTGGGGCGCGCGAGAAAAAGCCGGCGCAAGGCTGAAGCCGCCGGTTCCTGCTATGATGCGGATAATCCATTTAACGACCAAGCCCGGGAGTGAACCTTGAGTACCTCACCCACCATCTCGTTTATCGGCGCCGGCAACATGGCCAGCGCCATTATTGGCGGCATGCTCGACAGCGGTTTCCAGGCCGGAGACATCTGGGTCAGCGCGCCGGATGACAACCATCTGCAAACCCTGCGCAAGCGCTTTGGTATCAGCGTGACCACCGACAACCGATACTGCGCCGAACAGGCCGACATGGTGGTGCTGGCGGTCAAGCCCCAGGTGATGGCCGATGTCTGCCGCGACATTGCCCCGGTGGTACAGAACACCCGCCCGCTGATGGTCTCGATCGCTGCCGGCTTGACCGCCGACACGCTGGATGAATGGCTGGGCGGTGGCCTTCCGCTGGTGCGGGTCATGCCCAATACGCCGTCACTGGTCGGCAAGGGCGCCGCCGGTCTTTATGCCAACAGCCAGGTCAAAGACAAGCAGAAAAAAATGGTGCAGTCGGTGTTCGAAAGCATCGGCACCGCCCTGTGGGTGGACGATGAAAATCTGCTGCACGCGGTTACCGCGCTGTCTGGCAGTGGCCCCGCCTACTTCTTCTTGATGCTCGAAGCACTGGAAGCCGCCGCCACCGAAGCCGGCATCGAGGCCGACACCGCCCGCAAACTGGCCATCCAGACCATGGCCGGTGCCGCCGAAATGGCCGGGCGCAGCGAGCACGACCCGGCCCAGCTCAAGCGCAATGTGATGTCGCCGGGCGGCACCACCGAACAGGCCATTCACACCTTTGAAGACGGCGGCCTGCGTGAACTGGTGCAAAAAGCCTATGGCGCCGCCTTCAGCCGCTCGCAGGAAATGTCCAAAGAACTGGCCGACAAACAGTAACCCATAACGGAGACACCGCTACATGCTGGCAGACATTGTCATCACCATCCTGGCGATTGCATCCACCTTTTACATGACGGTGGTGCTGTTGCGTTTTCTGCTGCAACTGGCCCGGGCCGATTTCTACAATCCCATCACCCAGTTCGTGGTGAAAGCCACCAATCCGCCGCTGCGTCCACTGCGCCGCATCATCCCCGGCTGGGGCGGCATTGATGGCGCTTCGCTGGTGCTGGCGGTGATCATCCAGGCTCTGGCCTTCTTCTTTATCCTGATTGCCCTGAACGGCGGCATCCCGTCTCTCAACCCACTGACACTGCTGGTCTGGGCGGTGCTGAACGTCCTTGGGCTGATCGTGAAAATTTATTTCTGGTCAGTGATTGCCGTGGTGGTGGTCAGCTGGATCGCTCCGCAAAGCGGCCACCCAGCCATCCAGCTGGTGGCTCAACTGACTGAACCGGTGATGCGCCCGGTGCGCAACCTGATGCCCTCCATGGGCGGGCTGGATCTGTCGCCGATTATTGTATTCCTGATTCTGAACGTGATCAGCGTGGTGATTGATCACATGAAAGTGGCCGCCGGCCTGGGTGCTCTAGGCCTGGGCATGTAACCGGCTCATAAAAGTTAGCAAAAGGAAGCATCGATGGAACAGCAGGGAACTCTGTCCCGGCAGGTGGAAGCCTACCATCAGTGGAAAAAAGACCTGATCCGGCAGATGGGCCATTACCAGGTGTGGCTGCAGAACAACGAACTGTTCTCCGACGACATCGGCCAGCGCATCCGCAGTGGCGTGGAGCTGCTGCTGGAAGACGAGCTCACCATTGCCTTTGTGGGTGAGTTCTCCCGGGGCAAAACCGAGCTGATCAACGCCCTGTTCTTTTCCGATTATGGCCAGCGCATGCTGCCCTCGGAGGCCGGGCGCACCACCATGTGTCCGACCGAACTGTTCTTTGACCGCAACAGCCGGGAAAACTACCTGCGCCTGCTGCCCATCGAAACCCGCACCGGCGAACTGTCACTGCAGCAATTGCGCAAACAGCCCGAGCGCTGGCACCGTTTCGAGTTGGACGAGCATCACCCGGACGTCATGCGCGAAGTGCTGGCGGAAGTGGCCCGCAACAAGAGCGTAACGCCCGAAGAAGCCCGAAACCTGGGCTTTAACGAGGACATGCTGGATCACGACCGGGACAACCCTGGCCAGGTATTGGTGCCGGCCTGGCGTCACGCCCTGATCAGCATCCGCCACCCACTGTTCGAACAGGGTCTGCGCATTCTCGACACCCCGGGCCTGAACGCCCTGGGCTCGGAGCCGGAGCTGACCTACAGCATGCTGCCCCGGGCCCATGCCGTGATCTTTATCCTCAGCGCCGATGCCGGAGTCACCGCCAGCGACATGGCCCTGTGGCGCGAACACATCGACACCCGTGAAGCCGACCACCGGGCCGGCCGTTTTGCCGTGCTGAACAAAGTGGACGTGCTCTGGGACGACCTTCAGGGTGAAGAACACACACAGCAGGCCATCGAACGGGTGCGCACCTCAACCGCCGACCACCTGGGCATCCACCAGCGGGATATCATTCCGCTGTCGGCCAAGCAGGCATTGCTGGCCCGGGTGCGTGAAGACAAGGCACTCCTTGAACGGGCCAACCTGGCACAGCTGGAGGACCTGATTGTCGAGCGCATCCTCACCTATAAGGAACAACTGATCACCCGCAACCTGATCAGCGATCTGCTGGGCATGCTGCAAAACAGCCAGGCCAATCTTCAGGCCAGGCTCGAAGGCCTGGAACAGGAGCGGGAAGCCTGTGCCGGCCAGACCACCGATAAGGCCGCTCTGAGCCGCCTGGCAGAGAAAGCCCAGAAAGAGTATCAGTTTTATCACAAGCAGGTGATTGCCCTGCGATCGTCCAGACGACTGATGGACTCCCAGGGTGACATGCTGGCCCGGATCGTCAGCGAAGACACCTTTGAAGCCCATGCGGCACAGGCACGGGAGCAAATGAGCAGCAGCTGGACCACCGCCGGCATGAACCGGGCCATGGAGCAGTTCTTCGAACGCCTGGAAAGCGACATGGCCAATCTGCTGGCCGAAGCCCGGCTGGCAGAGAAAATGGCCGCCGGCATCTACAGCCGATACAACCAGGACAGCCGAAGCCAGCACCTGGCCCCCGTGCCCCTGAGAGTGGGCCGGCACATGATCGCCATACGCGAGCTACGCAAAAAAGCCCGGCGTTTTCGTATAAGCCCGAAAAACCTGCTGACCGAACAATCCCTGCTGATCCGCCGGTTCTTCAACGTCATGGTCGGCGAAGCCCGCCGCCTGCACGAACGCGCCCGCCAGGACGTCGAACGCTGGCCACAACAGGCCCTGTTACCAGTGATGCAGTATTCCCAGGAACAGAAGCAGATGCTGGAACATCAGATCCGCCGGCTACGGGAAATGGCCCGGGCCGATCGCGACAGCCGCGCCGAACGCGAACGCCTGGACAAAACCATCGCCGACATTCAACGCCAACTGGCAATGACCAACACCATGAGCCGACAAATCCGCAAACCGCCGCCCAGCACCAGCCAACAAAAAGTGGTGAACCTGTCCGGCGCCAGCTAGTGTCCCGACTGGCTCCGGTTGCAGGTGGTGGCGGGCGGCTTTACACTTCTGCGTTCGCATACTGTTGAGCAGGAAACCATCACACCCATGCCCGATACCCTGCCTGCGGATTCCGTAGGCCTAGTCAGCCCGGAAACCCAGCACTTCGACCAGCCCATTGATCTGGCCTGCGGCCAGACCCTGGAAAGCTACGACCTGGTGGTCGAAACCTACGGCACGCTAAACAGCGACGCCAGCAACGCCGTGCTTATCTGCCACGCCTTGAGCGGCCACCACCATGCCGCCGGCTTCCACTCCATGAGCGAACGCAAGCCGGGATGGTGGGATAGCTGCATTGGCCCGGGCAAACCCATCGACACCAACCGGTTCTTCGTGGTCAGCGTCAACAACCTGGGCGGCTGCCACGGCAGCACCGGGCCGGCTTCGACCAATCCAGCCACCGGCAAACCCTACGGCCCTGACTTCCCCGTGATCACCGTGACCGACTGGGTAGAAAGCCAGGCACGCCTGGCCGACCGGCTGGGCATCGACCAATGGGCCGCCGTGGTGGGCGGTTCACTGGGGGGCATGCAGGCATTGCAGTGGAGCCTAAGCTATCCGGACCGGGTCCGCCACGCGGTGGTCATTGCCTCCACACCAAAACTCAGCGCCCAGAACATCGCCTTTAACGAAGTGGCGCGCCAGGCCATCACCTCCGACCGCGAGTTTCACGGGGGGCGCTATTACGACTTCAACGCCATCCCCCGCCGCGGCCTGATGCTGGCGCGTATGGTCGGACACATCACCTACCTGTCCGACGCTTCCATGGGCGAAAAATTCGGTCGGGAACTGCGTGATGAAGCCTATCAGTTCGGCTTCGGCGCCGAATTCCAGGTGGAAAGCTACCTGCGCTACCAGGGCGAACGCTTCTCCGAAAGCTTCGACGCCAACACCTACCTGCTGATGACCCGGGCACTGGACTACTTCGATCCGGCCTGGGAAACCAATGGCGACCTGGCCAAAGCCCTGGCGCCGGCCAAATGTGAATATCTGGTATTGTCCTTCAGCACCGACTGGCGTTTCTCGCCAGCCCGCTCCGAGGAGATCGTGAACGCGATGATTTCTGCCCGTAAACGAGTGAGTTACGCCGAAATTGATGCGCCCTGGGGGCACGATGCCTTTCTAATCCCTACTCCCAGATACACCGACGCATTCACCGCGTATATGGACCGGGTAGCACGGGAGGTGGGCGCATGAGGCCGGATCTTGAAATCATCCAGCAGTGGGTTAACCCTGGCCAGCACATCCTGGACCTGGGCTGCGGCGACGGCACGCTGCTGGATTTCCTGCAACGTGAACGCAACGCCAGCGGTTTTGGCCTGGAAATCAATCCGGACCACATCACCACCTGCATGGGGCGGGGGGTGAACGTTATCGAACAGAACCTGGACACCCAGGGGCTGGATAACTTCGACGACGGCATGTTCGATATCGTACTGATGACCCAGGCTCTACAGGCCGTGCGTCGGCCGGACCGAGTGATCGAGGAAATGCTGCGGGTGGGCCGGGAAGGCATTGTCACCTTCCCCAACTTTGCCCACTGGCGCCTGCGCTGGGGGCTGACCCTGAGCGGCCGTATGCCCGAATCCAACGCGCTGCCGTATAAATGGTATAACACACCCAATATCCGGTTGTGCACGTTCAAGGATTTCGAGGCGCTGTGCCGGCAAAAAGGCATTCGCATCAAAAACCGCCGGGTGGTGGACGGCCAGCACCAGAACAGCTGGCTGGCCCGGGCCTGGCCCAACCTGCTCGGCGAAATTGCCATCTACCGTATCACGCGGGAGGAATGAAAATGATCACACGTTCTGCCAGCTTGTTCGTACTGGCTTTTTGCTCCCTGCTGCTGGCGTCGCTGCCGGCCAGCGCCGGGCAAAAGGATTTTGGCGACTATCAGGTGCACTGGAGCGTTTTTCCCAGCACCTTCCTGTCGCCCGAGGTGGCCCAGGCCAATGATCTGCAACGCAGCCGCGGCATTGGTATCGTCAACATCTCCATCATGCAGGACAACGAGCATGGCCAGCCCAGCCCCGTCTCCGGCCAGGTGGACGGCAAGGTGGCCAACGACATTCAGCAGGTGAAATTCCTGGCCTTCCGCCGGATCCAGGAAGGCGATGCGGTGTATTTCATCGCCCAGTACCAGTACAGCTCCGGCGAATTGATGACGTTCAACATCAACGCCCGGCCAACCGGTTATGGCGACGAGCTGCCCATCCGTTTCACCCACACCCTGTTCAGTGACTGATTCCATGAGCCAGAAACTCGTTATCGCCAGCAACAACAAGGGCAAGCTTGCCGAATTTGATCACCTGCTCGCGCCTCTGGGCTTTTCGCCTATTCCTCAGGGCGAACTGGGCGTGGGGGAAGCCGAAGAGCCGGCGGTTACCTTCGTGGAGAACGCCATCCTCAAGGCCCGCCACGCCGCCCGCCAGACGGGCCTGCCGGCACTCGCGGATGACAGCGGGCTGGCGGTGGATGCTCTGAATGGCCAGCCCGGTGTGCGCTCGGCCCGCTACGCCGGGCCCAATGCCACCGATGCCGACAACGTGGCCGCTTTACTCGGGGCCCTGGCCAACGTGCCCGAGGCTGAGCGCACGGCCCAGTTCCATTGCGTGCTGGTGTACCTGCGCCATGCCGACGACCCCACCCCACTGATCTGCCATGGCCGCTGGCCCGGCCGCATTCTTGCACAACCGGCCGGTGACGGTGGCTTTGGCTATGATCCGGTGTTTTTCGCCCCCGAATACCAGTGCAGCGCCGCCGAACTGGACCGTGAACAAAAGGGCCGTGTCAGCCACCGGGGGCGTGCCCTGGCAAGTCTGCTGGAACAGCTGAAGGCCAATGCCTGAGGCCGCCCCGCCAACCGCCACCACCCCGGTGGCGGTCTGCCCGCCCCTGTCACTTTATATCCACGTGCCCTGGTGCGTGCGCAAGTGCCCCTACTGTGATTTCAATTCCCACGCGATTCGCGGCGAGCTGCCGGAGCAGGCGTATCTGGCTGCCATGGTCGAGGATTTGAACCAGGATCTCGCCCTGGTTCGCGACCGCCCCATCGACAGTGTTTTTATCGGCGGCGGCACGCCCTCGCTGATGTCCGGCGATTTCTATGAACGGCTGTTTGAGCAACTGAACCAGCATCTGACCTTCAGTTCCGATGCGGAAATCACCCTGGAAGCCAATCCCGGCACCCTGGAAGCCGGCCGCTTTGAGCATTTCCGCCGGGCCGGCATCAACCGCCTGTCCATCGGAGTGCAAAGTTTTCAGCCGGAGCACTTGCAGGCGCTCGGGCGCATCCATGATCGCGATGCCGCCCTGAAAGCCATCGCCAGCGCCCGGGAGGCCGGTTTCGACAACCTCAACATCGACCTGATGCACGGCCTGCCAGGGCAAACGCCGGAGCAGGCGCTGGCCGATCTGCAAACGGCACTGGCGGAAGGCCCGAGCCATCTGTCGTGGTACCAACTGACCATCGAACCCAACACCGAGTTTTTCTCCCGCCCGCCGGCGCTGCCCGATGATGACCGGCTGTGGAGCATTTACCAGACTGGCGCCGATTTCCTGCGCAGCCAGGGCTTCAACGATTACGAAGTCTCGGCCTGGAGCCAGCCGGGGCGGGAAAGCCGGCACAACCTGAACTACTGGACTTTCGGAGACTACCTGGCGCTCGGCGCCGGCGCCCACGGCAAAATCAGCACGGCTGACGGGCGCATCTTCCGCTATTGGAAAACCCGTCAGCCCGATGCTTACCTGAACCGGATCGGCTCTCGTACCGCAGGCACCGAAGACATCGACCCGGCCGAGCGGCCGCTGGAATTCATGATGAACGCCCTGCGCCTGACCGGCGGGGTGCCCGAACCCATGTATTGTGAACGGACAGGTTTACCACTGTCGTCGGTTGCGGTAAAACTGCAGGAACTGAGAGACAAAGGACTGCTGGCTCGCTCTGGCATACAGGCCACGGAGCTGGGCCAGCGCTATCTGAACAGCCTGCTGGAGCAATTCCTGTGACGGACCATCATCGCCCCACCTGGCTGCCCGGACTGCCCATGCGCCTGCCCATGAAGGTTTCCATGACGCTGGCGGGGGTGCTGTTTCTGGTGCTGGTGGTGATCAACAATCTGCTGCACACCGCCGCTGCGCCCCAGGGCATGATCAGCTTTCAGCTGGCGGGCAGCGCCGAGCAGGCGCACAGCATCATCCGCAGCTGGAGTGATGGCTCGCTGGGCCTGGCCTACACCGCCCTGTGGCTGGATTTCGCATTTATCGTCACCTACCTGGCCACGCTGCTGCAGCTGACCCGCCACTTCACCCGCGACCGGCCCGGCATCCGTGAACGGCGCCTTGCCCGTGGAGTGCGGGTCGTGTTCGTACTGGCGGCACTGGCGGATGTGGCGGAAAACCTGGTGTTACTGAACAACTTCAATCCGGCCACGGATGGGTTGAGCCTGGCGGCTGCGATCCTGGCGCTACTGAAATACACCGGGTTAATTCTGGGTGTGGCCGGCCTGGTGGTGATTCGCGCCGAGCGCCGGCACCCGCTTGTTCCCTCACGATAGGTGGGCAAGCGGGCGATCTGGCGGCAAGGAGTACCGGCAAACAATGCCGGCACAAACGCAATCAGTTAGTGCGGTAGAACAATAAATCCCAGACGCCGTGGCCCAGGTTTTCCCCGCGTTTTTCAAACTTGGTGATGGGCCGGTCGTCCGGGCGTGGTGAGTAACCGCCGTCTTCCCGGGTGTTGGCAAACCCTTCGGCCTCTGCCATCACTTCCAGCATGTGTTCGGCGTACTCCTCCCAATCGGTGGCCAGGTGCAGTACACCACCCACCCGCAATTTGTGCCGAATGCGTTGAACAAATTCCGGCTGTACCAGCCGGCGTTTGTGGTGCTTTTTCTTCGGCCAGGGATCGGGGAAGAACACCATCACCCGGTCCAGACAGGCTTCGGGCAGGCACAGGTCAATGACGTCGTTGGCATCAATGCTGTAGATGCGCACGTTTTCCAGGCCACGCTCGTCCACTTCCTTGAGCAGCGCACCCACGCCCGGCAGGTGCACTTCCACCCCGATAAAATCCTGTTCCGGCGCCGCTTCGGCCATATCCGCCAGCGATCGGCCCATGCCAAAGCCGATTTCCAGGTTCAGCATGTTGTCGCGGCCGAACACCTGGCGCGGATCAATCATGCCGTCTTCACGGGTGAGGCCGTATTTCGGCCACAGGCTGTCATAGGCCTTCTTCTGGCCTTCGGTCATGCGGCCCTGACGCAACACGAAACTGCGTACACCACGGCGGGTAGTCACCGGGTTGCCGCCGGATGCCTCTCGATTGTCGTTCTGATCGGTCATGTCATCCTCTCACCGCCACAGCGGGTGATGGGTTATCGGAAAGTTTCCAACAGTTTAACAGAGTCCGCCGGTTCAGGCGGATACCACCGAGTTCTGCCCATGCTGGCGGTCTAACTGACGATACCCCAACGCTTCGATCAGGTGCTGGCGTTGCAGCGATTCCACATCATCCAGATCGGCCAGCGTGCGGGCTACCCGCAAGATGCGATGCAACGCCCTGGCCGACAATCCCAGACGCTCCATGGCCGAGGATAAAAGTCGCTGGCTGTCCGCATCCAGGGCACAGGCCTGATCCAGCATCTTGCTCGAAAGCGCCGCATTCAATGTGCCCCGCTGTTGCTGCCGCGCCCGGGCCCTCTGCACTCGCTGGCCAACATTGGCACTGGATTCACCAGCCTGCCCGTGCTTATCCGCGCCAAGCAACACATCGCCGGTTTGCACGGGCACTTCCACATGCAGGTCGAAGCGATCGAGCAGCGGGCCCGAGATTTTCGCGCGGTAGCGCATCACCTGGGTGGGCGTGCACTGGCATTCAATCGTCGGGTGGCCGTTATAGCCACAAGGGCAGGGATTCATGGCCGCCACCACCTGAAAGCGGGCCGGGAAGGTCACCTGGCGGGCCGCCCGGCTAATCACGATCTCGCCGCTTTCCATGGGTTCGCGCAGCACTTCCAGCACTCGCCGGTCGAATTCCGGAAGTTCATCGAGAAAAAGCACACCCCGGTGCGCCAGCGAGATCTCTCCCGGCCGGGGGCTGCTGCCGCCACCCACCAGCGCCACTGCCGAGGCAGTGTGATGAGGATTTCTGAACGGCGGCTTGCGCCAGTGGCCAGCCTGCACGGCGTGGCCGGCCACCGAGTGCACACTGGCCACTTCCAGCGCCGCCTGGTCTTCAAGAGCCGGAAGAATGCCCGGCAGGCGGCTGGCCAGCATGCTTTTACCGGTACCGGGAGGCCCGAAAAACAACAGATTGTGGCCACCGGCAGCCGCCACTTCCAGAGCACGGCGTGGTACCTGCTGGCCCCGCACATCCGCCAGGTCCGGCCCGATGAACGTGTCGGCCCCGGCGGTGCTGTCCACGGCCCGGGGCAGCGGCACCAATTTGGCGCGTCCGGATAAATGCTCACACACGGTCAGCAGATGGCTGGCGGCCAATACATCGTCGTCGCTGGCCAGAGCGGCCTCAGCGGCGTTTTCCTGAGGCAACAACAGCAGGCGGCCGGCCTCGCGGGCGGCCAGCACGGCCGGCAATACACCCTTGAGCGGGCGCAGGGCACCATCCAGTGACAATTCACCAATGCATTCCAGGTTTTCCAGGGATTCCGCCGGTATCTGGCCGGAGGCAGCGAGGATACCGAGCGCGATGGGCAGGTCAAACCGGCCGCCTTCCTTTGGCAAATCGGCTGGCGCCATGTTGATCGTGATCCTGCGGGCGGGAAAATCAAAGCCGGCATTCAACAGGGCGCTGCGTACCCGGTCCTTGCTCTCGCGCACGCCGGTTTCGGGCAAGCCAACAATGGAAAGCGCGGGTAACCCGCCAGACAGGTGCACTTCAATGGTAACGGCGGGGGCACTTACGCCAATACTGGCGCGGGAGTGAACAATGGCAAGCATGACAACCTTCCATGGCAGAAAATGGGTATCCGCGGGCGAGCACTCCTTGCCCGCGCGTTAATCTTCAATCAGGACTGGCGGTTTTCCAGTTCAGCCACCCGCTTTTCCAGGGCTTCAACTTTCTCGCGGGTTTTCTCCAGAACCGCCTGCTGGGCGTCGAATTCTTCCCGGGTCACCAGCTCGAGGCGTGACATGACGGCCATCACACTGGCCCGAACCTGGGTTTCCACGTCGTCCCGCGCGGCTTTGGCCATGTCGGGAACAAACTGGCCGAACTGGCCCTGCAACTGGGTAAAGATATCCTGTGGCCCTTTCATTACGCACCTCCGGGCCTGCGCCCGTGTCTGAAAACTGTCTGAGTTACTGCGCGAAAGTGTATCACACCCCGGCCCCTGCCATACTGTCGGGCAGTGGCTCTATAATGGCAGAGCCGAAACATGCGCTGTTTTGAGCCAGGCATTGCGCACTCGCCCCACATTAGTGCGCGCATTTGCGCTAAAATAGCACTGCGTTTATACAAGCAACTGTATTAAAAGAACTTTTTTGCGTTGGCACACCCGATGCTAAAGCCTACGTACGCAATCCGCACAATTGATGTGCGAGGTGGCAGCATCCCCCGAACCCGACACCTGGCCTGCGAGGCCACTGATCGGAACGGTTTTATAAGGAGACAGCAATGAAACTTGTGACAGCAATTATCAAGCCTTTCAAGCTCGATGATGTGCGCGAAGCACTATCCGAGATTGGCGTACAGGGCGTGACCGTAACTGAAGTCAAAGGCTTCGGCAGGCAAAAGGGCCACACCGAGCTCTACCGTGGCGCCGAATACGTGGTGGACTTCCTGCCCAAGGTAAAAGTGGAAATCGCCATTGGCGATGATCTGCTGGACCAGGTTATCGAGGCCATCACCAAGGCCGCGAACACCGGCAAGATCGGCGACGGCAAGATTTTCGTGACCGAGCTGGCCCAGGCCATCCGGATCCGGACCGGCGAAACGGGCGAAGAAGCGGTCTGATCACCGCCTTACCGGTTTCCAGCCAACGCAAAAAATTCTGATTAAAAAGCCTTGTGCGGAGGGCTTCCCATGGAAAGTAATCTCTTTCACCTGCAGTATGCGATAGACACCTTCTATTTCCTGGTGTGTGGTGCCCTGGTCATGTGGATGGCCGCTGGCTTCGCCATGCTCGAATCGGGCCTGGTACGCGCCAAGAACACCACGGAAATCCTGACCAAAAACGTGGCCCTGTTTGCCATTGCCTGCACCATGTACCTGGTGTGCGGCTACGCCATCATGTATGGCGGCAGCTACTTCCTGTCCGGCCTCGCCGGTATTGTTGTCACCAGCATCCTGGGCGACTTTGCCGATCGAGACGGCGGCTTAGGAGGAGGTTCAATGTCTTCAGGAGCAGCCGCCTTCTTTGTCCAGGTGGTGTTCGGGCCGACCGCCATGGCCATCGTATCAGGTGCCGTGGCCGAGCGCATGAAGCTCTGGTCCTTCCTGATCTTTGCCGTGTTCATGACCGGTTTTATCTACCCGCTGGAAGGCGCCTGGACCTGGGGCGGTGCCGATGTGTTCGGTATGTACAACCTGGGTGACCTGGGCTTCAGTGACTTCGCCGGCTCCGGCATCGTACACATGGCTGGTGCGGCTGCGGCCCTGGCAGGTGTTCTGTTGCTCGGCCCGCGTAAAGGTAAATACGGCCCGAACGGTGAAATCCGTGCCTTCCCGGGCGCCAACCTGCCGCTGGCAGCCCTGGGTACCTTCATCCTGTGGATGGGCTGGTTCGGCTTCAACGGTGGTTCTGTCCTGAAACTGGGCGACATTGCCAGCGCCAACTCAGTGGCCATGGTGTTCCTGAACACCAACGCTGCCGCCGCCGGTGGTGCCGTTGCTGCCCTGATCACCGCCCGCGCCATGTTCGGCAAGGCCGACCTGACCATGCTTCTCAACGGTGCCATTGCCGGCCTGGTAGTAATCACTGCCGAGCCTTCCACACCGAGCGCGTTGACTGCGACTCTGTGGGGCGGTCTGGGTGGCCTGCTGGTGGTACTGAGCATCGTGACCCTGGACAAGCTGCGCATTGACGATCCGGTTGGTGCCATCTCCGCCCACGGTGTGTGTGGCCTGCTGGGTCTGCTGCTGGTGCCGATCACCAACCCGGGTGCGACCTTCAGCGGCCAGATCATCGGCGCTCTGACCATCTTTGTCTGGGTGTTCGTGGCCAGCCTGATCGCCTGGGGCATCCTGAAAGCCGTCATGGGCATCCGGGTCTCCGAGGAAGACGAGTACGAAGGCGTCGACCTGTCCGAGTGTGGCATGGAAGCCTATCCGGAGTTTGTTTCCAGCAAGTAAACGCTGAAAACGACAACAACAAGCTGGTGGAACCAGCGAACAAAAAAGGGGTGCCGATATCGGCACCCCTTTTTCGTGTTTGCTTGACCGGCAATCCCCTCTGCGGGGCAAGCCGGATCAGCCCTCTTCCGGATGCACTTCGTCTTCCAGCGCGTCCACCATGAACTGCGGCATGGCCAGCGCGCCCTGGTGTACGCCCCGGTTGTAATAGCGGGTAACGAACGGCCGTTCGTCCGCATCTTGCTCGCGGAAATACTTCAGCGGGTTTTCCTTGCTGCCCATGGTGCAGCTCCACCAACCGGTGGGGTAGACGGGCTGAGGGAACGGCAGGGTCTGCACGTGGCTTAGTCCGGCCTTCTTCATGTCATTGTGAATATCGCGAATAATGGTGTTGGTGTGCAGCAATGGCGATTCACTCTGCTGGACAATAATGCCGCCCTCGCGCAGCGCCGCCAGCGCATCACGGTAGAAATCCAGCGCAAACAACCCTTCAGCCGGGCCGACCGGATCGGTGCTGTCGATGATAATCAGATCCACACTGTCCGGCTCGATGTCGCGCATCCACTGGATACCGTCACCGAAGAAAAAGTTGGCGCGCGGGTCTTCGTTGCTCTCGCACAGTTCCGGGAAATATTTCTCGGCCATGCGGGTCACCCGCTCATCGATCTCCACCTGCCAGGCTTCTTCCACGCCCGGGTGTTTGAGCACTTCTTTCAGCGTGCCGCAATCGCCACCGCCGACAATCACCACCTTCTTCGGGTTCTTGTGGGTGAACAGCGCCGGATGGGTCATCATCTCGTGGTACAGGAAGTTGTCCCGAGAGGTGAGCATCACACAGCCGTCGAGCACCATCAGGTTGCCGAAGGTTTCGGTTTCGTAGATTTCAAGTTTCTGGAACGGGGTCTGTTCCTCGTGCAGCTTCTGCTTTACCTGCAACGAAAAGGCCGTGCCCTGGTCCTGGAACACTTCGGTAAACCAACCATCATTCAATGCTGTCATGTCTGCCTCTCAGTCTGTGCCATTGCAGCGATGCCCGGCCGTTTGCCGGCGGCGTATTGTAGGGCCAGCGGCCAGCTCCTACAATGCAGCCAATCGCCGCTTGCCCGGTTTACCCACAGGATAGCAACCATGCCCGAATCCGCCGCCCATCAGGTTTACAACATTGCTCACTGGAGTGATGGCTATGTGTCTGTCAACGAACGCGGCGAAGTAGAAATCTGCCCGGATCGGGGCCGAACCGGGGCTAGCATCAACCTGCCCGGGCTGACTCGCTCGCTGGCAGAATCCGGTGTGGCCCTGCCAGTGCTGATCCGCTTTACCGATGTGCTGCACGACCGGGTTAACCGGCTGTGCGATGCCTTTAACAACGTGACCCGCGAACAGGGCTACCGGGGCAGCTACACGGCGGTCTACCCAATCAAAGTCAACCAGCAGCGCCGGGTGGTGGAAGAGCTGCTGGCCGCCGAACCGGCTGCGTCTGCCGGGCAAGTGGGGCTGGAGGCCGGCAGTAAACCAGAGCTGATGGCGGTGCTGGCGCTGGCCGGGAAGCCCGGTTCGGTGATTGTCTGCAACGGCTATAAGGACCGGGAATACATTCGCCTGGCCCTGATCGGCCGCAAACTCGGCTACCGGGTTTTTATTGTGGTGGAAAAGCAGTCCGAGCTGCCCCTGATTCTGGAAGAAGCCGGCAAGCTGGGTGTGCAACCGCTGATTGGCGTGCGCGCCCGCCTGGCCAGTATTGGCAAGGGCAACTGGCAGAATACTGGGGGCGAGAAATCCAAGTTCGGCCTGTCGGCCGGGCAGGTACTGGATGTGGTCGAGACCCTGCGCCAGCACGGTGCACTGGATACGCTGCAACTGCTGCACTTCCACCTGGGCTCGCAAATCGCCAACATCCGCGATATCCAGACCGGCCTGCGGGAATGCGCCCGCTTTTATACCGAGTTGCGCCAGCTGGGCGCACCGGTGGGCACGGTGGACATCGGCGGCGGCCTGGGCGTGGACTACGAAGGCACCCGCTCGCGCAGCAACTGCTCGATGAACTACAGCCTGGCCGAATACGCCTACAACGTGGTGCATGTGCTGCAGGCCGAGTGCGACCGCCAGGGCATTGACCACCCGCACCTGATCAGCGAATCTGGCCGGGCGCTGACCGCCCACCATTCGGTACTGGTCACCAATGTGATTGACCGGGAAACCCCGGATGTGCGCACGCCGGTTGCACCGGATGACGAAGCGCCGGCACCGCTGCAGGATCTCTGGCGGGATCTGACCAGCCTGCAGGATGAGCGCTCTCCGCGCGCACTGGCGGAAATCTACCACGATGTACTGCACGCCATGGCCGACGTGCACGCGCAGTTCTCCCACGGTCTGGTGTCTTTGGCACAGCGGGCCCAGGCGGAAAACCTGTATACCAACTGTTGCCGCCTGCTGCGCGGCCAGCTCAACACCGCTAACCGCGCCCACCGGGAAATTCTGGACGAACTGAACGAGAAACTGGCGGAAAAGCTGTTCGTCAACTTCTCGCTGTTCCAGTCCCTGCCGGATGTCTGGGGCATCGACCAGATCTTCCCGGTGATGCCGGTAAACGGCCTGAACCGGCCACTGACCCGCAGGGCGGTGATTCAGGACATTACCTGCGACTCGGACGGCCGCATTGACCATTACGTGGACGGCCAGGGCATAGAAACCACCCTGCCCCTGCCGGAGGAAGACAGCAATGAGCCACAGCTGATCGGCTTTTTCATGACCGGCGCCTACCAGGAAATCCTCGGCGACATGCATAACCTGTTCGGCGACACCCACTCGGTGGATGTGCGCCTGGACGACACCGGTCACTACTCCGTGACAGGAACGGTCAATGGCGATACCGTGTCTGAAGTACTGAGATATGTGAATTTTGATGCGGGCACCCTGCTGGCTGCCTACCGCAGAAAATTTGCCGACCAGGGTCTGGATAGCGAGCCGGATCAAAAGCTCCTGGCGGAACTGGCCGAGGGCCTGAACGGCTACACCTACCTCGAGCACTGAGACAGATCAAGAAAAGCGCATTTTTTTGATTTTTTGGCACGCGACGGCAATCCACTTATTGCAGGGGGGCGTAAATCCCTTCACTGACAAATCTGCGATGAGTGAATAAAATGATAGCCATAACGCGCTCAACACACGCGACCGTCAAGGAGCGTCCGGTGACCACACTGGAGCAAAAGCCAGCCAAAGCCGAGGGCCGAAAAGACCCCTGGGGCGTGTTGCTGGAGAAAGTGGGCAAACATCAGGACAGAGCCGCTTATCAGGCGCTGTTCGAGCACTTCGCCCCGCAGATCAAGTACTACGCCATTTCCAACGGCATCGCCAACCACGCCGAGGAACTGGTGCAGGAAGTATTTATCTCCATCTGGCGGCGGTCCTGCCTGTACGACTGGCGCAAGGCGGCGGCATCTACCTGGATTTTCACCATCGCCCGTAACCAGCGCATCGATATGTTGCGCAAGCTGCAACGCCGGAACGCGGAAATGGCAGTGGAAACCGAAGACCTGTGGCAGATTCCCGGTGAAAATGAAGACGAGCCGGTTACCTCTCTGCATCGGCTGATGTCGGAACGGCGCATCCGTGAATCGCTCAGCCACCTGCCGGAAGAGCAGATCACCGTAATCGCCAAGGTGTACATGGAACACAAATCGCACCAGATGGTGGCCGACGAGTTGGGTATTCCGTTGGGTACCGTGAAAAGCCGGGTTCGCCTGGCACTGAACAAGTTACGAGTAATTTTGCAGGATCAAAACGTATGACTCGGCACCACCCTGACAGCCTGACACTGATGGAGTACAGCGCCGGCAACCTGACCGAGGCCAGGGCCCTGTGTATCCGTCTGCATCTGGAGCAGTGTTCCCAGTGCCGGAGTAAGGCCGATACGCTGGACAGCCTCGGGGCGGTTATGATGGACCAACAACCCAGCGTTTCCGTGTCCGACGCCAGCTTCGAGCAGCTAATGGCTCGCATTGACGCCGCGCCGGAAGACACTTCACCGGTGGCGGAAGCGCCCAGGCTGAGCCCGCTTCAGAAACTATTGGGCGACGACCTGAACAGCCTGCCCTGGAAGCGCCAGCTTGGCGATGTGAGCGTACTGGACATCACCGACAAATTCGCCGACCAGAGTGAACGGGTGGTTCTGCAGAAACTGTGTGCCGGCGGCAAGGCCCCCGCGCACACCCACAAGGGCGACGAAACCACGGTGATTCTGCAGGGCGCCTTTGCCGATAAGAACGGCGTGTTCAACCAGTGGGACTTTGTATCCCTGGACGAACACGACGAACACCGCCCGGTGGCGGTGGGCAATGAGGACTGCATCACCCTGTCGGTACTCAGCGCCCCCCTGAAACTGACCGGCACCTTCACACGCCTGCTAAATCCGTTTATTCGTTAACACCCGGCCGGTGGCACCACCACACTGCCACCGCCCTTCTCCCCCGATTACCAGGGCAGATCGCTGCCATCCCAGCTGATAAACCGACCATTTTCTTGTTCGGACAGGCTCTCAAGCACCCGAAAAAGATTGCCTGCGGTATCGTCCGGCTCATGCACCGTCAGCTTCCCCGGTGACTGACTGAACGGCTCGCTCAGAGCCGAGCGAGTGGTGCCCGGGTGCAGGGCCACGCAAGCCACCGGCGAAAACCGGCGCGGCAATTCCACCGACAGATTCTTTACCAGCATGTTCAGGGCCGCCTTTGAACATCGGTAGGCATACCAGCCTCCCAGATGGTTGTCGGTAATCGATCCCACTTTGGCGGACACCGCCGCCACCCGCTTCAGATGCTGACCACGCAGATGCGGCGCCAGAGCCTGCACAAGCAGTCCAAAGCCCAGGCAATTCACTTCAAACGCTTTCAGCATGCTATGCGATTGCAGGTCTTCCAGTCTTTTTTCCGGAAACATCGCGTCCTCGTGCAGTAGCCCGGCGGTGTAAATAACATTCGCCAATGGCAGCTGTTCAGCCAGCAAGGCCGCCAGGCTGTCCCCTGGCAGGGAGTCCGGTACATCGGCCCGCCAGGGCAGCAACTGTAGCCGGGCGTGATTCCGAAGCCGGTCGGGCAGCGTCTCCGGCTGCCGGCACAGCCCGATGACCGTTTCATCGGTGCGTTCAAGGTAACGTTCCGCCAGCGCGCAACCGATGGCGCCGGATACTCCGGCAATTAGCGTGGTCATGTATGGCCTCCTGATAACGTCAACGGCGTCAGAGTTGTTACAATGTAAGACTTCATTTCATGCTACGAGCCAGACATGACAGCCGATGATTACCAGTTTCGCTTTGGCGGTATCGAACGCCTGTACGGCCGCCGGGCGCTGAATGCCTTCCGTGACGCCCATATTGCCATTGTCGGGCTTGGCGGCGTGGGCTCCTGGGCCGCCGAAGCCCTGGCTCGCAGCGGTATTGGTACGCTCACGTTGATCGACATGGACGACATTTGCGTGTCCAACACCAACCGCCAGCTGCACGCCTTGCAGGGCCAGTACGGACAGACCAAAACCGAGGCCATGGCCCGGCGCCTGCAGGCCATCAATCCGCAGGCCGATATTCGGGTGCATTTCGGCTTTCTGACGACGAAAAATGTCCAAACACTGATTAACGATGAGATCACCGGTGTGGTGGATGCCATCGACAGCGTAAACGCCAAGGCCGCCCTGCTGGCCCACTGCCAGCGCCGTAAGATTCCGGTGGTGTGTGCCGGTGGCGCGGGTGGTCAGATGGACCCCACGCAAATTCAGGTAGCCGACCTGGCAAAAACCACGCAGGATCCGCTGCTGGCGAAAGTGCGTAATAAATTGCGCCGCGAATACGGTTTTTCCCGCAATCCGAAACGGCGTTTCGGCATTGAGGCGGTATACTCTCTGGAACAGCTGACTTATCCGGCACCTGATGGCGAGGTGTGTCAGCAAAAACCGGCCACCGATGGGCCGGTGCGGCTGGATTGCGCCTCCGGTTTCGGTGCCGCCAGCCCGGTCACGGCCAGTTTTGGATTTTTTGCGGCGTCCCGGCTACTGAATCGCATTGCCCGGCGAGCCAACCCTTAGAACACTAACACGGTACCTTTTTATGCCCGCGAGTACGGCTATGATACTCGCCAGTATTGGCGTGATTTCCCTGTTCTGCCAATGGCTGGCCTGGCGCGTTCGCATGCCAGCCATTCTGTTCTTGCTGATCGGTGGCATTGTCGCCGGCCCGGTCACCGGCTTTCTGCAACCCGAGGCGGTGTTCGACGACCTGCTGTTTCCGCTGATCTCCCTGGCGGTGGCCATTATTCTGTTCGAAGGCAGCCTGACCCTGCGGGCCGAAGAAATCCGCAGTCACGGCAAGATGGTGCGCAATCTGATCCCGGTGGGCAGCATTGTCACCTGCACCATCGGCACCCTGGCCGCACGCTGGCTGCTGGAGGTTCCCTGGGAAGTGGCCCTGCTGTTCGGGGCAATCTCCGTGGTGACCGGCCCGACCGTCATCGCGCCTTTGCTCAGGGCGGTTCGCCCCACCTCATCCATTGCCAACATCCTGCGCTGGGAAGGCATCATTATTGACCCAGTGGGCGCGCTGCTGGCGGTACTGGTATTCGAGGGTATTGTCTCCTGGGGCCAGGGCAATGTATTCGGCCATTCGGCCTGGATCTTCGGCAAAACCGTCATGGTCGGCCTGCTGATCGGTGCCGCCGCCGGTTACCTGAATGGTCTGGCCCTGCGCAAACACTGGTTGCCGCAATACCTGCACAACGCCGGCACCCTGACGTTCATGCTGGGTGTGTATGTGTTGTCGAACGAATTGGCCCACGAGTCCGGGCTGTTGACGGTGACCGTGATGGGCATCTGGATGGCCAACATGAAGCAGGTGCCGGTGGAAGATATCCTGGAGTTCAAGGAATCGCTGAGTGTTCTGCTGATTTCCGCCCTGTTCATTATCCTGGCAGCCCGCGTGGATTTCGGCTCCATTGCAGAACTGGGCTGGGGGCTGGCAGCCGTGCTTGCCATACTGATGCTGGTGGCCCGCCCAGTCAGCATTTTCCTCTCCGCCATTGGCACCTCGCTGAACTGGCGTGAGAAGGTTTACCTGAGCTGGATTGGCCCCCGGGGCATTGTCGCGGCCGCCGTTTCAGCGCTATTCGCCTTCCAGCTAGAGCGCATCGGCTTTGAGGGGGCAGACGTTCTGGTGCCCATGGTGTTTATGCTGATCATCACCACCGTGACCCTGCAAAGCCTGACCGCCCGACCCTTCGCCCGGCTGCTGAACGTGCAGGAGCCACCCGCCCATGGCTTCCTGATCCTGGGCGCCAACCCGGTGGCCCGACTGATTGCTGAAGCTCTGAAGAAGCACGATGTGCCGGTCATGCTCACCGACACCAACTGGGAAAACGTGCGCCAGGCACGGATGAAAAACATGCCGGTGTATTTCGGCAACCCGGTGTCCGAACACGCCGCCA
The DNA here is from genome assembly GCA_013393545.1 of Alteromonadaceae bacterium. The sequence goes on from JABXHG010000116.1 coordinate 32,120, forward strand.
CTCACATGGATCTGACCGGCATCGGCAACGTCCTGATTCTCTCACCGTACAAGCAGCTCAATTCACTGGCCACCTATCACTTCCTGGACTGGTTTGGCGATGGCTCGGTGTTCAGCCTGTCGGAAGGCGACCAGGACCAGCGTGCGCGCCTGCAGACCGCCGGCAAGGTGCAGCGCACCAGGGGGCTATTCAATGAGGTCAGTTACGCAAAACTGGCCAGTCTGGTCAGCCAGGGTTACACGGTGAAAACCACGCTCCTGCGCGAAGAGTTCGGCTATCAGCAGTTTATGGAGCAATACCAGAACCAGCCGCTGGTGCTGTTTGTCATGGACAGCCGCAAGCACATCCAGCCGGTACGCAGCATGGATGAACTGGAGCCGGAAGAAGACTGGACATTGATCAGCCTGGTGCCACCGCAGCCAGCGAAAGAGCGTAAAGAGCGCAAGGAGCGGGGGAATTAACGGCAGTCCAGCACCAGCTTCCCGCGCACATGGCCGCCTTCAAGCAGTTCATGTGCGTCGGCCGCGTTCACCAGAGCAAACGCTTTCTCGATGTGGACCTTCACATCCCCGTCTTCAATCAGCTCGGCAATTTCATCCAGATGGAAGCTGTCCGGGCGCACGGTCATGCCGTGGGCACGCAACCCCATGCTTTCCGCTTCGCTGACAATGTCGTCGGCGGTCACCGTGGGGATGGTTACCAACACACCGGCTTCAGACAGCGTATGCAGCGAACGCTTGCCGGCCTCGCCACCCACCAGGTCGAGCACCACATCCAGCCCATAACACTCATCGGCTATGTCCGTGCTGTGGTAGTCAATCACCTCGTGCACGCCCAGCTCGGCCAGGAAATCCCGATTACCGGGCGAAGCCGTGGCAATTACATGGGCGCCACGCTCAAGAGCGAACTGCACGGCAAAATGCCCCACGCCGCCGGCGCCGGCCTGTACCAGAATCTTTTGCCCCGATTCCAGCCGGGCCATCTCGAACAGAGCCTGCCAGGCGGTCAGGGCCGCCAGCGGCACCGCACCGGCGGTGACCAGATCCAGCTCTTCGGGCACCAGCGCCAGCTCATCAGCGCGGCCAACAGCATATTGGGCATAAGCGCCACCACCGGCCGGAAAACCGATCATGCCCATGACCCGGTCGCCGGGCGCCAGGGTGGTCACCTCGTCACCCACAGCCACTACCTCACCGGCGGCGTCATACCCGGGCACCCACGGCAGGTGATTTTCAATCTGCCGGGCAGCGAAACCCAGGCCTTTGCGGGTCTTCCAGTCAATGGGGTTTACCCCGGCACCGTGCACTCGAAGCAGCACCTGCTCCGGACCGGGTATCGGCAGGCCGCTCTCGGCCACCTCCAGAACATCCCGCTCGCCAAACTGGTGGTAGCGCACACAGCGCATGCGATTGGATTCGGTGATCTGGCTCATGATTCATCTCCCAGGCCTGGAATGGCGTGAAACGGCAACCGGGCTATCCGGTCGTTGTGCAGCGATCCAAAGTATAGCGCACCGTCTTGCGGCGTCACCGAGCTAAGCGCGCGCACGTGGGTACCGCGCGTGTCATGCAGGCTGATCAGGGCCTGGCCGTCGGCATCATAGGCGACAACCAGCCCATAGGGTTCCGGCCAGGGCCGCAACCGCCCAGGCAGCTTGGCCACCAGATCTTTCAGCCAGGGCTGTCGGTGCAGAGCATCCACCTGCCGGTGGCGAGGCGACAGAAAAGCGACCCAGTGGCGCTGTTCCCGGTCAATACCCAGATCGCCGGGAAAACCCGGCAGGTTGTCGATAAACACCTCGGCCTGACCTTCCGCCGGGCCATGCAAATGGTATTTGAGAATACGGTACTTCCAGGTCTCCGCCAACAACAGATACCGGCCATCCGAAGACACTGTCACCCCCGCCGGAAAATGCAGGTTATCCATCAGCACCTCAACCCGGCCGCTGGCGGGGTTATAGCGCAACAACCGTCCCCAGGGGCGCATTTCCAGCAGGTCATAGCGGTAATCGCCCGGAGCAAAACGGGAACTGGCGTCGGTGAAATAAATACGGCCGTCCGAGGCGATATCCACACCGGAGGTCAGGTGGAACAGGGTTCCTTTGGCCTCCCTGGCCAATACGGAAATGGCACCGGCCGGCGTAATGGACAACAGGCCCCGCTCGGCATCGGCGACGATCAGATTGCCATTGGCATCAAACACCAGCCCCATGGGCCGACCGCCGGTATTGACCCAGGTATGGGCTCGGCCATCAGCGTCCAGACGCACAATTCGTCCATCCGCCATGCCCGAATACACAGCACCATCGGCCGCTACTGCCACGTCTTCCGGCCCGCTGACCTGCCCCCGGGCCAGCAGATCAGCCAGACGCAGGCGCTCGTTGGCGGCCAGCACGCCGGTCATGGCTGGCGGTGCCGGCGCCTGCCAGGCTTTGCTGTCCACCGGGGAAGGTGTCAGCAGGAAACTCCCCAGCAGCAGGAAAACCGCCAGCAAGCCAATCAGCAACCATTTCATCATGCGCGCCTGACCTGTAGATACATCGGGGCTCCGGTAATCATGAGCTTGAGTAACTCACCTTAGCAGAAATCGCGCTACGGCTAACAATCCACCCCCGGCGTTTAGCCGGTGAGGAAGCGCCGGCAAAGGGCCGCGAAGGTGTCCGGTTTTTCCGCGTGCAGCCAGTGTCCGGTACCCTCGATAATGCGCAGTTCCGCCGCCGGGAACAGCCTGGTGATGGTTGCCTGGTGTTTTTTCTGAATGTAGGGCGAATCGCCCCCCTTGATAAACAGGACAGGCCCCTCGAACGGGCCGTCCCCTTCGGGCCCGGCGGCGATGTTGGCGTAACAGGCGTCAATCGCCGGCAGATTAAGCCGCCACCGGAAAGCAGGCCCGTCTTCATTTTTTTCCTCTGCCGGCACCCTCTCCATGTTTTTCAGCAAGAATTGGCGAACGCCCGGTATCTCCACGTATTCAGCCAGCTGCTGATCGGCATCTCGGCGGCTTTTCACCTGGGAAAAGTTCAGGCTGTTCAGGCCATCAAGAATGGCATCGTGGCGGGGCTCATAGCCCACCGGGGCAATATCAGCCGCAATCACCGCCTGCACCCGCTGCGGATAACTCAAAGCCACCTGCATGGCCACCTTGCCCCCCATGGAATGACCGAGGATGCTGGCCTTGTCTAAACCCCGGGCATCCATATACGCCACCACATCGTCCGCCATGGCCGGGTAGCTCATCTCCGGCGTATGGGGCGAGCTACCGTGATTGCGCAGATCCAACGCATGGATTTGCCAACCATCCTCCAGCCGCCGGCTGATGCCACCCAGGTTATCCAGCGAGCCGAACAGCCCGTGTAAAACAATCAGCGGCTCGCCTTCACCGCTGATGCGATAATTGAGCTCGACACTCATGGGGTACAAACCTCCGCTCGTATTCGGAAAACGCTACACTAACACCGCCTGAGCCGGTGGCAAGAGTAAAAACCCGATTGCTTTGCGCCGGCACCGGCGATCAGGTACAAAGAACGGGCGGCATTTCTTCGTGGACGGACGTTAACCCATGAACGGGGACTTTTCTTTCATCGCGATTCTGGTGGCCGGGCTTTATCTGGGTGCGCTGGCGTGTATCTACCGGATTCTGCTGACCTACCGCACGGCCCAGGGCGCCATCGCCTGGATCATCGCATTGATCGGCCTGCCCTACGTCGCTGTGCCACTGTTCCTGATGATCGGTCGTTATCGTTTTGGCGGGTATGTGACCGCCAGGCGCATGGGACAACGCGATATTAGCGGCCTGCTGGGCGAATTCGAACAACAGGCCACCTCCCTGCCCACCGAAGGCCAACCCCACTTCGACAACGAGTTGCAGGTGCTGTGCAAGCTGGGACGACAACCGTTTACCAGCGGCAACCGCAGCACCCTGCTCAAAGACGGCGAAGCCACCTTCCAGGCCCTGTTTGATGCCATGGAAGACGCCCGGCATTACATTCTGCTGGAATTCTATATCGTTCGTTCCGACCGGGTGGGCCAACGCATTAAGGCCATCCTTGAACGCAAGCTGGCTCAGGGCGTGGAGGTCTGGCTTCTATATGACGACATCGGCAGCGCCTTTCTGGCCAAACGCTGGCTGCGGGAGCTGTCCGCCGCCGGCGCCCGCATTGCCTCCTTTGGCCGGGGCAACCTGCGTACCCGACGCTTCCAGATCAACTTCCGCAACCACCGAAAATTACTGGTTTGCGACGGCCATGTGGGCTTTGTCGGCGGCATCAACCTGGGCGATGAATACCTGGGCACCGCCATGGACCAGGAGCCCTGGCGCGACAGCCACTGCCGGATCGAGGGCCCGGCGGTTACCGGTCTGCAACTGGCCTGGCTGGAAGACTGGAACTGGGCCAGCGGCGAGCGCCCCGAGCTCAACTGGCAACCAGTCAGCCAACCACCGGGCGAGGAAGAAATCCTGATCCTGCCTACCGGCCCGGCCGATACCTGGGAAACCTGCAGCCTGTTTTTCCTGAACTGCATCAACAACGCGAAACAGCGGATCTGGCTGACTTCACCGTATTTTGTGCCAGATTTTCAGGTGATCAACGCACTGCAGCTCGCAGCTCTTCGGGGGGTGGACGTGCGGGTACTGATTCCGGAGAAAGCGGACAGCGCGCTGGTCAGCCTGGCGGCGTATTCGTACCTGGTACAGGCATGCCAGGCCGGCATTGGCATTTACCGCTACCAGCCGGGGTTCATGCACCAGAAGGTGGTGCTGGTGGACGACCGCTATGCCGCCATCGGCACCGCCAACCTGGACAACCGGTCCATGCGGCTGAATTTCGAGATTACCGCCATCAACACCCACCCAGGCTTTATTGCCGAGGTGGATAAAATGCTTTCCGACGATTTCCGGCACTGTCGACTGCTAACGCCAGCCGACTACCAGGACCGCTCCCTCGCCTTCCGCCTGGCCTGCCGCGCAGTGCGGTTGCTGGCGCCGCTGCTGTGACCAGGCTTTGGCAGTAAGGGCAGGTGGGCAGGCCTTTCCAAAACACGCCCGCAAGTACTTCCCTGGCAGATTTTTGCTCCTGCAAAATCTGCACTTCCGCCATCCATGGCGGTCGTAAGCTTGACTGCAGCCATCCCTGGCTGCAGACAGTTTTGGAAAGGCCTGCCCACCTGCCCCTACCGAAGCCTCATTCGTAGAACAACTGACTGAACGAAAACCCAATATTCAGATACGCCGTCCAGTCATCCTCGTTGTTGTAGGAACCGGATAGCTGCACCGGCCCCAGAAACGTGTCCACTCCGGCAAACAGGCTATAAGACCGCACCAACTCCGACCAGCGGGCATCGTCCATGGTTTCCCAGGCATTACCGGTTTCAAAACCCACACCCGCGAACCATGGCACCACAGGGCCGCCGAATTCGCGACGGGCGTATACCGAAACCATGGCCGCGTCGTTGCCGGTAATCTGACCGGGGGCATAGGCCGACAATCGCCGAAAGCCACCCAGCCGCGCCTGATTCTCCAGGCCGGGCTCACCCCGGGTAATGGTGCGGGCCCAGGCCAGGCCGGTCAGGTTGAACCGTTTCCAGCTGCCGGTGCCCATGGCCATCAGGCGCAGTGCATCGAAATCACGGTCTGAACCAAAGCCCGGCCGCTCGATCCGGTTGCGAATGCCAACAAACGCCCCGGACTCGGGATAGAAGGCATCACTCAGGGAGTCGTGTACCAGTTGCAGCGCCAGATAGCCCTGGTTCACATCGTCGGTGGGCGCCACCGGTGCGCCCAGATTGTCCTCCACCGTCGCAATACCACGCACCCAGCTGACGCGAGCCTCGGCGTTACCGCCCAGCTCAGTGCCCAAAGCCAGGTCGAACTGGCGCGAGGTGACATCCACTGCCGCGATGCGTTCGCCATCCTCGTAGATGCTGTAATCATCGCGATTGAACTCCAGGCCCACCACCGAAAACTGGTCATACCCGTACCCCAGCGGCTGATACCACTGAGTGCGCAACCAGGGCTGCGTACCCAGTTGCACGCCCGTTTCCCACTCCGCACCCAGTCGGTTGAGTTCGGTCATGCGCAGGCCGGCGGCCAGGTTAAAGCGGGTATCGCCGTCGAAGTTGTCCTCGTAGTTGACCCCGAAAGACAGATAGTTCGGCCCCCAGCTTTTTTCCCGGGCCCGAATGACCAACACCGGCCCCGCCTCGGACGGGCTCAAAGACCAGGTCACGCTTTCGTAGTAACCCAGCCCGTATATGCGTTTGAGATCGGCCTCCAGTTGAACGACATCCAGCGGCTGGCCAATCTGCTGTCGAATGCGTTGGCGTAGAAAATCGCTGGCCAGTCGATCGCCCTGGCGAAAATCGATACGGGCAATATCGCCGGGCATTCGGGGCTCTGTTTGCCGCTGTTGCTCCCGGGCCTGCCAGACCGGCTCCGGCACCTGCAGGCGGTTCAATGCCACCGCATGGTTGCGGGCGGCGGTGGCGCCCAGTTCAAACAGGACCGGGCCGTCGTAGAAATCCGCCGAGCCATACCCCTGCAAATCGGGCCGGATCAGAATATCGTTGTCGTCCCGGCGCGCCAGCTGGTGCTCGGTGTTGCGGCGGGTCAGCAGGGTAGTGAGCTGGCCGATGACCGAAAACGCCTCGCGCATCTCATCACTGCTCATCAGCGGATCGGTGATATCCACGGCGATGACCACATCCGCCCCCAGGCTGCGGGCCACGCTGACCGGCAGGTTGTTGGCAATACCGCCATCCACCAGCAGCCGTCCGTGCCGTTCCACCGGCGCATAAACACCGGGAATGCTCATGCTGGCCCGGATCGCTTCGGCCAGGTTGCCTTGGCCGATCACCACCTCGACACCCGTTTCCAGATCGGTCGCCACCGCCCGGAAAGGAATGGGCAGGTCGTCAAAATCTTCCACCAGTGCGGCGTTACGGGTCAGCTCGTTGAGAATGAAGCCCAGATTTTGACCCGCGACCAGGCCACCGCCCAGATGAAAGCCGTCAGCACTCACACCCAGCCCCGGCACCAACGGCAGCCGCCAGTCGTTTCGTTTGCGCCGGATCGGTTTGTAGGCCCGGCCGGGATCGTCCCGGAAGCTGGCCAACCAGTCCAGCTCGAGAAAACGCTGTTCAATTTCATCCACCGGCATGCCCGTGGCGTAAAGGGCGGCCACCGCAGAGCCGGCACTGGTGCCAACCACCAAATCCACTGGCACACGCATTTCTTCCAGCACACGCAATACGCCGACATGGGCCATGCCTTTGGCACCACCGCCACTGAGCACCAGCCCCACGGTGGGGCGCTCGCTGGTGTCAGCCCTGGCAAAGCCAACAACCAGCATGCTTGCCAGCATGCTTGCCAGCATGGCCAGAATGAAAAAACCGCCCCACCGGGAGCGGTTTTGGCGTGAGCGTGCGGGTAACTCAGTCTTTGCGTGTGTCATCGTCAGCCAGCGACAGGTGGGATATATCCGGAACCACTGGTGGGGGCACATCTCGTTCAACCCCCAGATCCGTGCCAGCCGGTGCCAGGCTCCATTCGTCCAGGTGCTCAAACATTGGTGCCTGCTCTTCGGACACTTCCACCAGCATGACACCGGCGGGGTCCAGGGTCAGGGCAGAGCCGGCGAGAATGTCATCCACCTTTTCACCGGCGACAGGCAAACGGTCGCCGGGCTCGGTTTTCGGAACCGGCCCTGACTTTTGGTCAGCTGCCTGGTCGTCTGAGTGATCCCGCGCTTCAGGCCGGCCAGATCTGGCTTGCGGCGCAGAAGCCGGAGACTGGGGCTCTTTGGTGGCAGACGATTGTTTTTCCGACGCCGCCGGCTGTGCCTCGGTGCCCGGCATCGGCTGTACATAAGCTACCATGCCATGTTTGGCCAGAACCGCACGGTATTTCTCCGCCTGCACCTGCTCGAGTTTGTTGCGAATGACCACCGGCTGACCGCTGAACATGCGGTCCAGCTGCTCAACACTGGCCTTGAACAGCGTCTGGGCGTTTTTGCGGGCCGCCTGTTGATCGGTGCCGTCGGTACACTCGCCCTTGAACACAAGCTGGAACATGGCTCTTCCCCGTTCTTCATCCTGAATGAGTCTGCCTCCATGATAGCCGAAATTCAGCACCAGATCCGAGGCAAAAACACTTGAAAATATGAAGCAGACTGCGACACTCTCTGCCATAATAATGACAGATTAGTTACACAAAGTTACAGGGAATGTAACGAACCCAGATAGGCTATCGGATGCGCACTCACATTCCCCTGTTCGCCACGTTTCTCATCCTGTTCGGGTTGTCTGCTCTAGCAATGGCGGAGGGCAACATTGACCTGCTGATGAGCGACGTCTTTCCGCAAAGCCAAGCCGCCTACATTGGCTATGAGAGCATCGAGCGCCAAGACATCCCTGAATCCTCGTCGGTCGAGCGCAAATACCTGATCGTCGATTTTCGTTTCACCGAGCAGTTGCCCGCCGGCGAGCAATTGCAGGCCAGTGTGCACAAAGCCTGCATGGCCCTGTTAAAAAACCGGGAGCTGGTCCGCTCGCTCTCGGATTCCGGCTACGACATGGTATCCGTGGCGTTTGACCGGCGCTCCCAGTTCGATTGTCTCTGAAGACCCGTCACTTCTGTCCCAGCAGGTGAGGGAACGCCTCAAGGGCTGAGTTCACTGCATCCAGATTGAACGCCTCCACGTCCGCCAGCAGCTTTTCACCATAGCGGGTGGCGGACGACGAGCGGTACTGTTTGCCCCACTCCATCACCCGCAGGGCAAAATCCTTCATCTGCTCCGGATCACCACTCTCGCGTACTTCCTGCCATTCGTTGCCGAAGTCCTGGGCCAGTTTTTCCCGCAGCCAGCTGCGCTCACGCAGGCTCATGGTCTGGGCGAGCAGGCGGTCGGATTCCTTCGGTTCGCCTTCTTCCTCGACCTGCTCTACGGTGGCCTCGACCCGGGGCAGGATCACGGTAAAGGTGGAGCCACGATTCTGTTCGCTTTCCACAGTCAGCTTGCCACCCATCATTTCCACCAGCTTGCGACTGATTGCCAACCCCAGGCCGGTACCGCCATAGCGGCGTGAGCTCTGACCTTCCTGTTGCTCAAAGGCATCGAAAATACGTTCCTGCTGATCCGGCGCGATACCAACCCCGGTATCGGCCACGGTGATCACCAGCCGGTAGTGGCGGGTTTCACTCGAATCATTAGCCGAATCATTCCCCGAATACTCTAGCTCTTCGGCGCTGGCCCGGACCGTCACTTCGCCCTCATGGGTGAATTTAATGGCATTCCCCACCAGGTTGAACAACACCTGGCGCAGGCGGGTTTCATCAAGAATCATGGCATCCGGCATACCGGAGACCACGCTGACTTCCAGTGAAATGCCCTGTTCGGTGGCCCGCAAATCAAAAATATGGCGAACATCACTGAGCAGGCGGCGCACGGACACCGGCGTGAAATCCAGCCGCATTTTGCCGGCCTCGATCCGCGACAGGTCCAGAATATCGTTGATCAGCATCAGCAGGCTGCGGCTGCCGGCACGGATGGCGTTCAGATAATTGCGCTGCTGCGGGTCTTTTACGCTGTTGAACAGCAGGTCACTGTAGCCAATCACCGCATTCATCGGAGTACGGATTTCGTGGGACATGTTGGCCAGGAATTCGCTTTTCGAGCGGCTGGCAGCCTCGGCCTGCCGGGCCAGGCGCTCGGCTTCGAGCTTGGCCGCGCGCAGTTCATCCTCGCTGCGGCGCAGGGCGTTTTCCGAGCGGATGCGTTCGTCCACCTCCAGAGACAGCTTCCGGTTCCAGTACAGGAACATGAGCACCACGACGATGGCGATCAGCACGATGCGGCGCACCACGGTGTAATCGGTGCGCTGCTCGATATCCAGATCAATCCAGCGGTTGTAGACCGCTTCGGTCTCCGAATCCGGCAGGTTGTTGAGGGCCTTGTTCAGCAGCCGATGCAGCTCCGGGCTGGACTTTCGCACCGCCAGGCGCAGATCGTATTCGTAGGGCGTAACACTGGTAATGCGCAGGTTCGACAACCCCAGGCGGGCTACGGTGTAGCTGACTGCCGGAATGTGAGTGACCATTACATCCAGATCGCCGTTCGACAACGCCAACAGGCCTTCCTCCACGGTGCTTTGCGGGTACAGGTCGATTTCCGGATGATTGATCAGCAGATAGTCGTGGCTGGCCTGGCGATTCACCACCCCCACCCGTTCGTTCCGGACTTCCCGCAGGTCACCGATGAAACGGCCGGTATCCCGGGTTGCCAGGGCAATGGGCACGGTCACGTAGGCGCGGGTAAACAGAAAGGCCTGTTCGGTGCGTGGGGTGCGGGACATGCCTGGGATGATGTCCACCTCACCGGATGTCAGCAGTTCCTCGGCCGAGGAACGGGAATCCACCGACGTCCGCTGGAAGCGATAATCCATTTCCTCTTCCACCCGGCCAATCAGATCCACCACCAACCCGGCCGGGCGGCCGTCCTGTTCGAACTCAAACGGTGGCCAATCCCGGCGCATGCCCACTTTCAGGTTCGGGTGCTGTTCCAGCCAATCCTCGTCCGATACTTCCAGCACCGGCTCGGTGGTCTTGATCGAGGGCGCTTCGCCCTGGAACCAGGATTGCTCAAGGCTCTGCCGGTCTTCCCGGGACAGGGTGGCGACCGCCTGGTTCAGGCTATGCAACAGCGCCTCGTTACCGGCGGGCACCTGAAGCACCACTTCCACCGGCTGGTCTTGCAGGGTCAGGGCCAGGCCAATGTCGTTCATTGAGGCCGACGCCAGGTAATCGGTCACCACGGGTATCGGACCGACAAAGGCATCGGCCTGCCCCGCCCGCAGCTGGTCCACCGCCTCGCTGATGCCAGCCACCGGCACCGGAGTGAAGCTGTCCACCCGTTCCAGCAACGGGAACTGGTTCGGATCGCTGGCAATGATGGCCACTCGGCGGGATTCCAGTTCTTTCAGCCCTCGTACCGTGGCATTGCCCGCCGGCACGAACACCCCGTAGGTCAGACTTGTCAGCGCAGAGGTCTGGCGCACCCCGGGGCTCAGCGGTTGTTCGGGTAGGCGGGTGGTCAGCAGCACATCGGCCGTTGCCGGGTTATCGGCGAGGTAGGGCGCCAGCGGCATCGGCAAGCTCTGGCCAAGCCGTTGCAGGTAGTCCACCCAAAGGCCCGCCAGACCGTCTTCACCGGCATCGAAAATCAGCGGCACCTGTAGTTGTGCCACACCAACGCGAACGGCCTCCGGTTGTGCCGGCGCCTGCCCGGATGGCGGATTTTCCGGGCTTTGTGCAAACACCTGCCCTTGAAAAACCAATAAAAACAGGCAATACAGTAATTGAAGACGGAAAGGCACTGGATATCCTCGGCGGGTTTACTACAGTTTCAGCAAACAATACCTGCTCGTTGGAAAAATTTCATTGAACGACAAGCCACAGGAGGCTTTCCATGGACACAAGCAAACACACGCTGACGACCCTGTTTGAACAGCTGGGCCTGGCATCAGACAAGAACAGCATTGAAGAGTTTGTTGCCCGGCATTCGCCACTGCCAAGGGAAATCGCCCTGCAGGACGCGCCCTTCTGGTCGGAAAGCCAGTCGCATTTTCTGGAGGAAGGCCTGGAGGAAGACAGTGACTGGGCGGAACTGATTGACGAGCTTGACGCCATGCTCCGCCACTGAGCCGTCACACACGACGGGTCTGGTTACGCCCCGCGTCCTTGGCCTGATACAGGGCGCGGTCGGCGCGATCGAACACCGTTTCCACCGCATCGCCCTCGCCGAATTCTGTTAAACCTGCAGAGAAGGTAACCCTGACCGGCTCACCGCCAAAATGAAAGGGCAACTCCGACACCCGTTTTCGCAGGGCGTTAATCACCTCCTCCGCACTGCTGGCTGTGGTCTCCGGCAACAACAGAACAAACTCCTCACCACCGTAGCGGGCGATAAAGTCGGTTTCCCGCAGACGCTGTCTCAACTCCCTGGACACCAGCTGCAAGACCCGGTCGCCAGCCTTATGGCCGTAGGAATCGTTGACCTTTTTGAACAGGTCGATGTCGAGCACGGCCACCGACAACGGCTGCTGATAGCGCTGCCAACGATTAAATTCGAACATCAGCCGCTCCTGCCAGGCCTCCCGGTTGGGCAGCTGGGTCAGCAGGTCGGTCATGGCCCGCTCACGCTCCTTGCGCACCTGTTGCTGCATCTGCTCGGAATGGGCTTCCATGGCGGCGACTTTTTCCTGCATGGCATCGAGCTGACTGGCTAGCAGGCCTTCCCGCTCCCGCTCACGATGGCGGAAGCGCTCCATGGTGCTGCCGATGAATTCCAGGCGCTGGCTAATGGACTGCTTGAGGGTGCTGAGATCCTGGCTGCTGGCGATGTCTTCACCCACCCGACCCAACTCGTCGCGAATCTCCCGGTCCAGAGTCTCGGTGTCGTCCTGACGGGACTCGTGCATGCGGCTTTGTTCGGAAAAATGCTGGCGCAGGGTTTCCAGGCGTTCGTCCAGCCGCTTGAGAAAGGCCTCGAATTCCCGCTGGCTACGGGTGACCGCTTCGATGACCAGGTCCGCCACCTGATTCAGCCCGTCTCTCAACACTGCCCAGTCGTTGCTGGCCAACAAGGTTTTCTGCAGCCCCCGGGCCTGCGCTTCCACTTTTGGTTCCAGCGATACCTGCTGCAGCATCTGCCCCAGCAACTGGCCTACCCGGCGGGCAATGCGCAGTTGCTGGCTGTTATCGGCCAGCTCCATGCTGTCGGCAGCATCGGTACTGGCATCGCTGACCGGCGCTGGCGGCGACGAAGAAGGGCTGGCTGCTGGCGCCCGCTCATGGTTTTCATCAAGCAGGGTGATCTGACGGTCGATTTCGTCCTGCAGTTCGCGCCAGCTCTGCACATCAAAACTCTGCCGGCGCAAATCATCCCGCAAACGGCCAAGCAGCTCATCCAGCTGATCAGACTGCCCCTCAGAGGCCAGACTGGTGCGCACCAGCATACGCTCAAGCAGGTGACGCTCGGTCTGCCACTGCTTTTCTTTCTGTTCGGATTCGTCCAGCTCCCGAAGGTACTTGTCCTTCCAGGATGCGTCAGATGCCATGCACCACTCCGTCAGTGACCGCTCGGGTCTTTCGTTTTAGGACCTTTCGTTTTGGGGTCTTCCGATTTGCGATCGTTTAGTGTGCCAGAACGACGCCTGGCTCTGGGGTGACTCCTGTCATAAACCCGAGCAAGATGTTGGAAATCAAGGTGAGTATAGACCTGGGTGGTGGCAATGTCTGCGTGCCCGAGCAATTCCTGCACGGCCCGCAAGTCGCCGCTGGATTCCAGCATGTGGCTGGCAAACGAATGCCGCAACAGATGGGGGTGCAAGCGTTGATCCGCACCGGTGCGCCCCCCCCAGCGGGCCAGGCGGGCCTGGATGCTGCGACGGCTCAGGCGGGCACCACGCTGGCCGACAAACACCGCCGGTTCGTGCTCGCCGGCAAGCCTCGGGCGCAGGGCCAGCCATTTTTTGAGCGCCGAAACCGCCTTACCCCCTACCGGCAGAAGCCGTTCCTTGCCGCCTTTACCGGTAACCCGTAACTCGCCACCAGCAAAATCCAGTGCCGGCAGATCCAGCGCCGCCAGCTCCGCCAGCCGTAAGCCGGAGGAGTACATCAGTTCGAACATGGCCAGATCACGCACTTCCAACGGGTCATCCGGCGGGGTGTCCAGCAACTGCTGGAGCTGGTCAACATCGGCCACCCTGGGCAGCCGCCGGCCGCGTTTTGGAGCCCGGACATCCAGCGCCGGGTTGTCCCGGGCCAGGCTCTCACGCAGCAGGTATTGGTAGAAACGGCGGATAGCGGACAGGTGACGGGCGATGCTCTGACCACCCAGGCCCTCCCGGCTGAGGTGGGCCACGTAATGACGGATATGGTGCACATCAACGGCCGACCAGCTCTCAACCCGCGAGGTCAGCCACAGCGCCAGGCGCTGAAGATCCCGCTGATAGTTGTCACAGGTGCGGGGCGAGTGTCGGGTTTCCGAGGCGAGATGACGGATAAATGCCACCAGCGGGCCGGCCAGAGGTGCCGGCAGCTCCGCCGGTGGCGCGGAGGTCATCACACCCGGCCGCTCTCCGTGGCCAGATCGGCCACCGGAGCGGTATTTTCATGCTGACGAAGCATGGGCGGCAGCAGCCGGCTCAGAGTATCGCTGATGTAGCCGAGAAACAGCGAGCCCATGTTCTGGTCGAAATAACCCGGCTGGCAGCTGCCTACCGCGAATACCCCCACCAGCCCCTGGTGACGCAGAGGCATGAGCGCCACCGAGGCGATGGGTTCGTCCCTATCCGGAAACAGGAAACTGCGCTCGTGTTCGTTGAAGTGGCCACAAACCGCGCGGTCACCTTCCAGCAGGGTACCCAGCCGGCGCTGGGCTTCGCCGCGGTCCACCAGCTGCAGCGCGCCCTGGCCTCGACTGGCAGACGGGCCATCGTTGTCGGTAAACAGCAGTACCGAGGCGGCATCCAGGCCAAAATCCCCGCGCATGCTGTCATCCACGGCGGCGGCCATGTCGTTGATGGTTTTCGCTTCGATGACCTGCAGCAACAGCCGTTTGCTCTTTTCGAACAAACGGTCGTTGTGACGGGCAATGGACACCAGCTCGACCATTTCCCGGCGCAGGGCATCGCGCTGTTCCCGGAACAGATGCACCTGGCGCTCCACCAGCGAGATGGCCTGACCACTGTCGTGGGGCAGGGTCAGGCTGCGCAGCAGTTCATCCTGGCCCACGAAAAAATCCGGATGCTCGCGCAGATACTCGGCAACTTGTTCGTGACTCAGTGCGTCGACCTTCTTCTGGGCCGTTTGTTCTGTCATTCGGAGTTCTCCCGAGGTTCAGGATCGTCTGGGCGTTCTTCGGCGGCGGGAATTACCATCACCGGGCAAGCGTAACTGCCCCTCAAACACCGTGGTTGCAGGGCCTTCCATCATAACAGGGGCGCCATCACCCTGCCATTCAACCACCAGGCGACCGCCCCGCAGTTCCACTTCCACCCGGCTGTCGAGCAAACCACGCAGGCAGCCGGCCACCACGGCAGCACAGGCACCGCTGCCACAGGCCAGGGTTTCGCCGGAGCCGCGCTCGAACACCCGCAGGCGCACGTGGGTGCGGTCAAGAATCTGCAGAAAACCGATATTGGCCCGGGACGGAAAGCGCGGATGTGTTTCCAGCGCCGGCCCCAGGGTGGATACCGGCGCGCGGTCCACATCATCCACCAGCAGTACGCCGTGGGGGTTGCCCATGGAAATAGCCGACAGCTCCACCACGTCGTCACCCACATCCACGGTGTAGACGTCTTTTCTGCAATCGGCGGCGAACGGAATGGCCGGCGGGTTCAGCTCGGGAATGCCCATGTTGACCGCAACCAGGCCGTCTTTGCCGACTTTCAATTCAATCACGCCCTTGGCCGTTTGAACCCGGATCACCCGCTTATTGGTCAGGCGTTGGTCACGCACAAAGCGAGCGAAGCAGCGGGCGCCGTTACCACACTGTTCCACTTCCGAGCCGTCGGCATTGAAAATGCGGTAGCGGAAATCCACGTCCGGCAGTCCGGGCGGCTCCACCACCAGCAACTGGTCAAAGCCGATGCCAAAGTTCCGGTCGGACAGCTCCCGGATCCTATCCGGGCTCAGACGGAACGGCTGGCTGATGGCGTCCACCACCATGAAATCGTTGCCCAGGCCGTGCATCTTGGTGAAGCGCATCATCGGCCCCTGGTTTCGTCTGTGTTGGCTCATGCTCGCCTCCCCATTCATTCCGGCAGGCAACTTTCCGGGCCCAGCTGGTCGTCCAGGGTTTCCCGCCGGCGCACCACGTGCACCTGGTCACCATCCACCATCAACTCCGGCGGCCGATTGCGGGTGTTGTAGTTGGAGGCCATGACAAATCCGTAGGCCCCGGCGGAACGCACCGCCAGCAGGTCACCGGCCTGCAGGCGCAGCTTGCGGTCCTTGCCGAGGAAGTCGCCGGTCTCGCAAATCGGCCCAACCAAATCCCAGCTTTTCTCTTCACCGTTCTGGTGTGGTTTCACCGGAATTATGGCTTGCCAGGCGCTGTACAGGGCCGGGCGGATCAAATCGTTCATGGCGGCATCAATAATGGCGAAATTACGATGCTCGGTGCACTTCAAAAATTCCACACGGGTCACCAGAATGCCGGCGTTGGCGGCAATGGACCGGCCCGGCTCCAGAATAAGCTCCAGCTTGCGATTACCCAGGCGCTCCAGCAGGGCTTCGGCGTATTGTGCCGGCTGCGGGGGCTGTTCGTTTTCGTAGGTCACGCCCAGGCCGCCACCCATGTCCAGGTGGCGAATGTGGATACCCTGTTCTCCGAGCCCGTCAATCAATGCCAACACCCGGTCCAGCGCATCCAGGAAAGGCGACACCGACGTCAGCTGGGAGCCGATGTGGCAATCCACACCGTGTATGTCCAGGTTCGGCATGGCCGCTGCCCGGGCGTACACCTCCGGCGCCTCGACGATGTCGATGCCGAATTTATTTTCCTTCAGGCCAGTGGAAATGTAGGGGTGGGTGCCGGCGTCCACATCCGGGTTCACCCGCAGAGATACCGGGGCTTTCACGCCCAGCTCGCCGGCCACCTTGTTCAGGCGGTCCAGCTCGGTGTCGGATTCCACATTGAAGCAGCGCACGCCCACTTCCAGCGCCCGCTTCATTTCCCATTCCTGCTTGCCAACGCCGGAGAAAACCACCTTCGAGGCGTCGCCACCGGCGCGCAAGACCCGCTCCAGCTCGCCGGCAGAGACAATATCGAAACCGGCACCCAGGCGGGCCAGTACGTTCAGCACCGCCAGGTTGCTGTTGGCTTTCACCGCATAGCACACCAGGTGCGGGTGCTCGCCCAGGGCGTTGTCGTAGGCGCGGTAGTGACGCTCCAGAGTCGCGCGGGAGTATACGTAAGCCGGTGTACCAAAACGCTCGGCGATACGACTGACGGGCACGTCTTCGGCGAACAGTTCGCCGTCACGGTAATTGAAGTGATCCATGATAATCCTGAAAGCTGGGGCGGCAGGGTCGGTGGGTTCAGCGGGATTCGCTGGCCGGTTGGAGCTGGCTGGCCGTTTCGGCGGCCTGCCCCGAGGCATTACCGGCATCTCTGTACAGCGGGCCTTTCTGTCCGCAGCCGGCCAGTGCACCGGACAACACGATGGCCAGCACTGCGATGGCCGCAAACGCCGGGCGAATCCTGTCTGAAACCTGCATACCCTACCCCTGAATGACTGTTGGCGGCAGTATAACCGACAGCCGGCCCGTGGAGCTAACGGTTCAATGCCCGCTCCAGCACGTTCAGGTATTGCAGGTATTGGCAGGTCTGGATATCGCGCTGATAATGCTGCGGCTCGAGGTCGTGGGGCAGGTGCAGATCGGTCAGGTAAATCGGATAGGGTTCATTGCTGCGGCGCAGCGAACGGATGTAATGGGCAACGGCGGGAATGAGCTGTTCACCGTATTCCTCGGCGGTGAACTCCCGGTCCTGGCAGTAGACATCGAAACTCATCGAGCCATCGCCCTGGCGCACGCCCACCGCCTGCACTTCAAAGCCCGGCAGGGCAATACGGCTTTGCTGGTCCGGCCGGGCCACCGCCTGCCATTGACCGCCCCGGCGTTGTAGCTCGTAACACCGCAGCTCGCCGGTTGGCCCACCCGTGTCGAGCTGACGCAACATTCGCCGCTCCTGCAGGTTATCGAGAAAACGCAACAATGGGCCGAGCATGTGGCTGCGACGCTGGGCGCGCATGGTCCGGCTCCAGATACTGCCGCACTCATCCACCACCCAAAGGCGGCCGATGCCGGCCCTTAATGACCAGAACACCTGCAGGTTATCCGGTTCGGAAGCTTCACAGACGGCCCGCAGCTCGGGCTCATCGTGCAGCGCATGGCGGTCCGGCACCAGCGGCAAATAGTGTTCCTGCGGCTGTTGCAGCGTTTGCATCAATGCCTGACGGCTGTTGAGGGCGACAAAGCCCGGCTCGGGGCCGTTAAACTGCAGCAAGAAGTACCGGCGATCCATTTCAATCAGGTAGCGCACTGGCGCCGGCCCGTGCCCACCGCTGAAGAACTGGCGCAACACATCGCCAAACAGCTCCTGCAAACGACGGGCGATGGCCGCGCCATGGCCACGGGTAGGGGCAAACACCTGAATTTCCGGCAACTCCGCCGGGCTAGCGGCCACCTGGGCCAATACGTTTTTCAGGCACTGGATCAGCGTGTCGCCGGCCGCGTAATGCTGGACACTGAGTTCCTGCCAGCTGTTCAGGGCGATCTGGTCGATGGTGGACACCAGATTATCGTGACCACCACTGAACCCCAGCGAATCGTTACGGGCCGAAAGCTTGTGCAGCCCACGTTCGGAAAGATGTGCCTGGGGGTCGGTAGCCACATTTACCAGCAACAGGTTTTTTACCGGCCGTACCGCCCGGGTCAGAGCCTGGCGAGAGGCAGGCGCCAACGGCATGGGCAGGAAGGTTTGCAACACGTCCAGTATTTCCCGAACTTCGGTAACCGTGGCCACGCTGGTACCAGCGCGCACGTTCAGGCGGGTGGCGCGGTTCAACAGGCCATTGCAGTAGCACCACACCAGTAGCTCGGCCAGGTTCCCGGAACGGCGGATAACCGGTTTCCAGAAGGCATCGGACGGGTCTTCCAGATCACGAAACAACAGCCAGCCTTCGCCCTCGCGGCCCTGCTCGGACTGATGATGAAACGACAGGTTTTCCTCGGCCAGCGAAGGCACCAGACCGGGGTTGATAAACTCCACCTTGCCGGCCTTGCGCTGGAAGGCAGCGTATAACTTGCGCCCAAGCAGATTGATATCGTGTGGGCTGATGGCGGCGTCGGTGCCCTGCTCCCGGGCCATGCGCGACAATAACCGGTAACTGTGGGTCAGCTCGCTGACAATAGTGCGGCGCAGGCCAATAACCTCTTCGGCACGCCATCCCTGGCGGTCATCCAGCGACTTCAGGCGATCTTCACCCCATTGCCATTCGGCCACCAGCCGGCGCAGCATGTCGATCCGCCACTGATCGCCCACCATGCCTGTCCGGCTCAGGGGCAGACCCGTTTTCAGGTACAGGCTACGGCGCACCAGGTCCAGGCGGCCTTCTGCCTGCTGAGCCCGCAGCCATTCTTCCAGACGCCGGTACATCATGATGTAGGGATCCAGTTCATCCACATCCAGGAATCCCTCGTGCACCGACTGTTTGAACCTCGACGACAAAAGCTGTGGTGCCCGGGCAGTGGCGTAGCACTCGATCAGCAGCAACTTGAGGATCGCTTTCCAGGGCGCATCAATGCCCTTGTAAAGCTGCCAGATACCGGCGCCGGGGAATTCTTCTGGCGGGATGGAGGGCACCGGGCCAAAATCGATGTATTCGTCCGGCTTCACAAACCGGCAGTCCACCAGGCGCTGACGAATTTCGTCGTAATCCTGTTCGCTGTCCACCGGCACCAGCCACCACATCGGGTACTGGCCGGCCAGGTGAATACTGGTGCGATAGAACTCATCCAGCAGCAGGTAGTGTTGGGCACTGCCGCAGTTCTCACCGGTCACTTCCACCTGTTGCCTTCCCGCACGCCAGTCGGCAGCGGAAAAGACAAATACATGTAACTCCACGCCAAGGCTGGCCGCCCACTCCGACAGCTTGTCGGCTTTGCGCTCCAGACTGCGAACACCCTGAGCAGACAGATCCTGTCGATGGCACAGCCAGACATCCAGATCACTGGCCACCGAATGGCCCAGGGTGCCAGGGCTGCCCATCAGAAACAGGCTGTCGATGTCCGGCTGGCGCAGGCCCTTGTCGCGGAAGCAGAAACTACGGGCAACTCGGCGGGCCGCGTTAATGGTGCTTCGGGAGGGAGTGTAGCCACAGATGCCTTCCGGACACAGGCCGTTCAGGTAACCGGGCAGAGACGGGTGGTTCAGGTGAAACACCAGGGGCAGCACTTCCAGTACCACCTGCTGGCGCCAGGTCAGGGCGGAACAGGCCCTCTCCCAGCGTTGACGGTTGACCAGCAAGAACCGGTCACGCAAGCGCTTAAGCGTCTTGCGGTCAATGCCGTCCTCGAAATCAAGGACAATGGGCAGGGCCTGAACCGTCAAAGAGACCTCCCTGGTCGTTAGGTGCGGGCAGCGCGGGCACGCTGAACGGCCGCCCGAACCTGATCCGGCGCGGTGCCACCGGTATGGTTGCGAGCCTGTACTGAGCCTTCCAGGGTCAGCACGTCAAACACGTCCTCGGTGATGAAATCGGAGAACTGCTGCAACTCCTCCAGAGTCATGTCCGACAGGTCGCGCCCCTCGGCCACGCCAAAGGCCACGGATTTGCCGACGATTTCATGGGCATCGCGGAAAGGCACACCCTTTTTCACCAGATAGTCGGCCAGGTCGGTGGCGGTGGAGAAGCCGCTCTTGGCCGCCACGCGCATGTTGTCGGCCTTGGAGCGAATGGCCGGAATCATGTCGGCGTAGGCTTTCAAACTGCCCTTGACCGTATCAACCGTGTCGAACAACGGCTCCTTGTCTTCCTGGTTGTCCTTGCTGTATGCCGTCGGCTGGCTCTTCATCAGGGTCAGCAGTCTGATCAGGTGGCCATTCACGCGGCCGGTCTTGCCCCGGACCAACTCCGGCACATCCGGGTTTTTCTTCTGCGGCATGATCGAAGAGCCGGTGCAGAAACGATCCGGCAGATCGCTGAAATCGGACTGGGCCGCGGTCCACAGCACCAGCCCTTCGCTGAAGCGGGACAGGTGGGTCATCAACAGTGCCGCAAAGCTGAAGAACTCGATGGCGAAGTCCCGGTCACTGACCGAATCCAGGCTGTTTTCAGTCGGCCGGTCAAAACCCAGCAGCTCGGCAGTCAGGTTGCGGTCGATTGGATAGGTGGTGCCGGCCAGGGCGGCGGCACCCAGGGGCATGATGTTGACCCGCTTACGACAATCCTGCAGACGCTGGCCATCGCGTACCAGCATTTC
Source organism: Alteromonadaceae bacterium (assembly GCA_013393545.1). The sequence goes on from JABXHG010000116.1 coordinate 53,165, forward strand.
GTACCAGGCCAGCAGGTGATGGCCGAAGGTGACTGGCTGTGCGGTCTGCAGGTGGGTGAAGCCGGGCATGATGGTGTCGGCTTCGCGTTCGGCCAGGTCCAGCAGGCCGTTTTGCAGACGGTTAAGTTCCTCGGCAATCACATCGATTTCGTCACGCAGGTACAGACGGATGTCGGTGGCCACCTGGTCGTTGCGGCTGCGCCCGGTATGCAGCTTCTTGCCCGTGATGCCAATGCGTTCGGTCAGCGCCGCCTCGATGTTCATGTGCACATCTTCCAGGCTGACGGACCAGTTGAAACGCCCGGCCTCGATGTCCGCCTTGACGCCCTTGAGCCCTTCGATAATCTGGTCACGCTCGTCGTCGGTCAGCACGCCGACTTTCGCCAGCATGGTCGCATGGGCAATGGAGCCGGTAATATCGTGGTGGTACAGGCGCTGGTCAAAGCCCACCGAGGCCGTGAAGCGTTCAACAAAAGCATCGGTAGGCTCGCTGAAACGGCCGCCCCAGGGTTTTTCGGAGGATGTGGCCTGGTCAGAGTTTTTCTGATCCGTCATGGTCTATCTTTCCTGCTGTCACGCCAGTGTCGTGCCACCGGCGATGCGTAAATGAATGGATGAGCAAAAAGTGGTCGCAGTATAGCATTGTGGTTACCGTTAAGGAGACACCCCTGAAAACCGACAGACAGCCCAAAACACCGGAATTCTTCGTGCCTGACCTGTGCCGGGTCCGGGCCGTGTTCCTGATGCTGGTGACCAGCGAGTTGCTGGTGCTGGTATTGGCCGTGGTGCAGGCCCCCCAGGGCTGGATCGACTGGAGCTATTTCGGCCTGCTGTCGCTGTTTGTGCAATGGGCCACCCTCACCAGTGCCGCCTTCATCTGCCTGCTGCGACCCAGGCTGGCAAACACCGGCATTGCCCGCGCCACCACCGTCATCGTATTCATCGTGGTGCTGGACGTACTGGCCTTCAGCCTGTTTGCCGACCGGGTGCTGCATCCAAGCCCCGGCGGCGTTGACTGGCAAACCATCGCCAAGAAACTGCTACTGGCGGCACTGATCACCCTGATGGTGCTGCGCTACTTTTACCTGCAGCACCAGTGGCAACAACAACGGGAAGCGCAGATGCAGGCCCAACTGGCCTCTTTGCAGGCGCGCATTCGCCCGCATTTTCTGTTCAACAGCATGAACACCATCGCCAGCCTGATCGCCAGTGACCCGGATAAAGCCGAAGACGCGGTGCTGGATCTGTCCGAACTGTTCCGAGCCAACCTGCGCACCGACCAACAGCTTGTACCACTGACCCGGGAGCTGGAACTGTGCCGGCGCTATCTGGACATCGAAACCCTGCGCCTGGGCGAACGGCTGCAGACCGAATGGCACATTGCCGAGAGCCTGGAACAACAGGCCATCCCGCCACTGACACTGCAGCCACTGGTCGAAAACGCCGTACACCATGGCATCCAGAACCGGGCCATGGGTGGCACTATCAACATTGAGGCCTATCATAAGGACCCGTTTGTCTACCTGCTAATCCAGAATCCCGAACCGGACAGCAACAGCCCCGGACACAACGGCAATCAAGTGGGCCTGGCCAATACCCGGGCCCGACTGACGGCGGTATTTGGCGAACAGGCGGTACTGAAACAGAGCCGGCACAATGGCACCTACACCGTCACCCTGCGCCTGCCCGCACAAACGGTAAAAAAGGAGAAAACCTCGTATGGATAACGACCCGAAACAGGTATTTATTGCCGACGACGAACCCCTCGCCCGCGACCGACTTAAGCGCCTGATCGACCAGTTACCGGATCACCGGGTTTGCGGTGAAGCGGCAAACGGAGAAGAAGCTTTAGCCGGCGTCAGCCAACACCAGCCGGACATTTTGTTACTCGACATCCACATGCCCGGCCTGGACGGCATGGCCGCCGCCCGCCGACTGGCCGAACTGGCCAACCCACCCGCACTGATCTTCTGCACCGCCCATGAGCAGCACGCACTGGAAGCCTTCGGCGTCAACGCCGCCGCCTACCTGCTCAAACCCGTGCGCAAGGAAGCCCTGGCGCAAGCCCTGGCGCAAGCCGGCAAAACCAACCGCCTGCAACGCCAGGCCCTGAACAGCCCGCTACCAAACGAACGCGAGCAAATAACCGTCCGCAGCCAGCGCGGCACCGAACTAATCGACCTGGCCGACATCCTCTACTGCCAGGCCGACCAGAAATACGTCACCCTGGTGCATCGCCACGGCGAAACCCTGTGCGACTACAGCCTGAAAGAACTGGAACAGGCCTACCCCGCCCGGTTTCTGCGCATTCACCGCCACACCCTTGCCGCCACCGCCTTCATCCAGGCCCTCAACCGAACCCCGGACGGCCATCATCGGCTCGCCCTGAAAGAAACCAACACCCGGTTGCCTGTCAGCCGGAGGCATGTGTCTCAGGTTCGTCAGTGGCTGGAGCATCGATAAATAAAACGAAGAGCCGAAAACCACCCGGATGCATTTGATATCATGAAAAGCAAAATGGAATTTTCGGTGTTTACAGGTTATGCCCAAAGCACATCAGCCCAAAAATCTCTATCGCCACCTGGAGGGCGCCCCGGCATGAGCAACTCTCCTGCACCCTCTCCCACTCTACTGGGAGAGTTACGCCAATTGATCGATTCAGCCCGTCAACGTGCGGCCGTCGCGGTAAACAGCGAACTGACCCTGCTGTATTGGCAAGTGGGCAAGCGGATCAACACTGACATTCTGCAGGAACAACGTGCCGGCTATGGAGAACATGTCATGTCACGGCTGGCCTCGGAACTGACCCAGGCATATGGCAGAGGCTGGTCCAAACGTAATCTGGCAAATATGTGCCTGTTTGCTCAAGCCTATCCGGATTTCAGTATTGTGCAGACACTGTCTGCACAATTGAGCTGGAGCCACTTTGTGCTACTCATCAGCCAGAAAGATAGCCTGCAGCGAGAGTTCTATACTGAACTGTGCTGCCTTGAAAACTGGTCCGTGCGTCAGTTACAAGAAAGGATGCAGTCAATGCTGTACGAGCGCACCGCCATTTCACGAAAACCGGAAGAGACCATTCAACACGAACTTGGCACTCTTCGGCGGCAGGGGGAGCCCTCACCACAGCTTCTGCTAAAAGACCCTTACCTGCTGGATTTTCTAGGTTTGAATGATCGCTATCTTGAGCGAGACCTGGAAGACGCTATCCTGCGTGATATTGAGCAATTCCTTTTGGAGCTCGGGGCTGGCTTCACCTTTGTGGCTCGCCAAAAGCGAATCCAAATCGACAACGAAGATTTCTATATCGACCTGTTATTTTATAACCGAAAGCTAAAACGACTGGTCGCAATTGATTTGAAACTCGGGCGTTTCAAGGCTGAGTTCAAAGGCCAGATGGAACTGTATCTACGCTGGCTGGCACGGAACGAATTGGAGAGCGGCGAGCAACAGCCTCTGGGCATCATCTTGTGTGCAGGCAAACAACAGGAACAAATCGAACTGCTCGAATTGGACAAAAGCGGCATACATGTCGCCGAGTACCTAACCGTACTGCCGCCACGCGAAACCCTGCAGGCCAAACTACACGAATCTATTATCAATGCGCGGTCAAGATTGGATGGCAATCAAAACTGAAGAGTCCAACCACAACGGGACTTTTTTTCAATCACAAGGTAACCTTGCACCACACATTTCCAAACGACAGCGAGCACCATGTCAACACGAACCCTACGCATTGCAACCCGCAGCAGCGCACTGGCGCTCTGGCAGGCGGAATTCATCAAATCCGAGCTGGAACGGCTCCACGACAACGTCACCGTGGAACTGGTCAAGATCAAAACCCAGGGTGACAAAATCCTGGATGTGCCCCTGGCGAAAATTGGCGGCAAGGGTCTGTTCGTAAAAGAACTGGAAGAAGCCATGCTCGACGGCCGGGCCGACCTCGCCGTGCACTCCATGAAAGACGTGCCCATGGAATTCCCGGAAGGCCTGGGCCTGGTCGCCATCTGCGAGCGCGAAGACCCGACAGACGCCTTCGTCAGCAACCACTACGCCACCATTGACGAGTTGCCGGAAGGCTCCGTCGTCGGCACCGCCAGCCTGCGCCGCGAAGCCCAGCTGCGCGCCAACCGCCCGGACCTGATCGTCAAAGTGCTGCGCGGTAACGTCAACACCCGGCTGGCCAAGCTGGATGCCGGCGAGTACGACGCCATCGTGCTGGCCAGCTCCGGCCTCAAGCGTCTCGAATTCCACGACCGGATCCGCTATTGCCTGCCCGCCGAAGTGTCCCTGCCGGCCGTGGGCCAGGGCGCCCTGGGCATCGAGTGCCGCACCGACGACACCGAACTGCTGCAGCTGATCGAGCCCCTGAACCACGAGGACACCGCCGACCGGGTGAAAGCCGAACGCGCCCTCAACCGTCGCCTCGAAGGTGGCTGCCAGGTACCCATCGCCGCCTACGCATTGCTGGAAGATAACGACATGCTGTGGCTGAGAGGCCTGGTGGGTGCTGTCGATGGTACTCAGATCTTCCGCGTGGAAGGCCGCGTGCCGCGTAAAGAAGGCGAACGTCTGGGCCGCGAGCTGGCCGAAGAACTGCTGGGTATGGGCGCTGACAAAGTACTGGCAGAAATCTATGGCCACACCCCCACCTGAAGCGCTGCCGAACCTCAACGGGCGGCGGGTGCTGATCTGCCGCCCCGAACCGGAGGCCTCGCGTCTGGCGAGGGTCTTTGAGCAGGCTGGCGCGGAAGCGCGGGTGCTACCGCTGGTGGATCGTGAGCCGTTACCGGAAACGCCGGAGCAGCGCAGCGTTCTGCAGGAACTGGACAACTTCACCCATGTGATTGCCGTCAGTCCCTACGCCACGCGGCGATTGCTGGAAGAGGCCGATGCCTGGTGGCCGCAGCTGCCGGTGGGCATTCACTGGTACGGCGTGGGCGCCGCCACCGCCGCCGAACTGGGCCACCACGGCCTGCGCCCGCGCCGGCCATCAAACGGCTGGACCAGCGAGGCCCTACTGACCTTGCCCTCTCTGCAGAACCTTGAGCACGAACGAGTTCTGCTGGCCCGGGGCGAACAAGGCCGGGAGCTGATCCGGCAGACCCTGGAAGCACGCGGCGCACGGGTAACCGTGTTACCACTGTACCGACGCTTCTGCCCGTACTATCCTTCAGAAGTGATTGATGAACGGTTCAACCGGTTTTGCCCGGAGGTGATCGTTGCGCTTTCCGGAGAAACCCTGAACAATCTGGTTCAAACCGACCCGGATGCCCTGCCGGCCCTGCACCAGGCTTTGCTGGTGGTGCCCGCCGAAAGGGTGGCCAAACAAGCTCGCGAGGCCGGTTTCGGGCATATTCTGGTGCCCGACGGACTGGCGGACCATGACCTGGTGGCCAGCGTGGCTTCTCGGCTTATACCGAAGACCGGCCATACCGGATAACAAAGTAAGGATGCCCGTGACTGAAGAACCCAAAAAACTGCCCGCACCCGTTGCCCAGCCCGCGTCCGGGCCAATACGCCTGTGGCCCATTTGGCTGGTGGCCGGCCTGGCACTGATCCTGGTGCTGGCATTGGCGTTCTGGAACTGGCAACAACGGCAAGAGCACCAGGCCACACTGCAAACCCTGGCCGAACTGCGAGCCGACACCAATCGGCTGGAAGATCGTTACGGTGATCGCAGCAACGAACAGAGCAGCCGCCTGCAAGCGCTGGAGCAACGTCTGGCCGAGCAGCGGGAACTGATTGCCACACAACGTCGACAAATCGATCACAACGCCCGCGAACTACTGGAAGCCGGCAACCGCACGCGCACCGACTGGCTGCTGGCCGAGGCAGAATACCTGCTGCGCATTGCCAACCAAAGACTGCTGATCGAAAAAGATATCAAGGGCGCCTTGTCTGCCCTGCAATCGGCCGATGAGGTTCTGGCCGAATCAGACGATGTTGGCGTTTACCCGGTACGCCAACAGCTGGCCCGGGAAATTCAGTCGCTCAAGGGCATTGAAGGAGTGGATCGCACCGGCCTCTACCTGAAACTGGAAGCCGCCATCGCCACCGTCCACGACCTGACCGACCAGGCCCTGATCCACGACCAGGCACCGGCCATGAAACTGGCCGAAAGCACGGATACCTCCAGCGATGGCAGCAACCGCTTCACCCGTGGCTGGAACCGCTTTGTTGATACCCTGAAGCAGGTTGTCGTTGTGCGCCGAATGGACGAGCCGGTCAAGCCTCTGCTTTCTCCGGACCAGAGCGCCTGGGCGCGCCTGAACCTGCAGTTGATGCTGGAAGAAGCGGAAATGGCGGTACTGCGAGGCAATCAGCCCCTTTACGAACGAGCACTGGAAAAGGCCATTACCACCGTCAACGACTGGTATAACAGCAATAACCCGGAAATCCGGGGACTGAGCAGCACCCTTGAAGAACTGGCCGGGCGAGATGTGGACCCTGAACTACCCGACATCAGCCAATCCCTCGCCCTGCTGAAAGAACGCCTGGCCGGGCGCGGCGTCAATAACACCGGCAACCAGGGCGAATCCGGAGGCGACGATTCATGATTCGCCTTTTGCTGATTATCCTCGTCGCGCTGCTGGTGGGAACCGGCCTGTCACTGGGCCTGGCTTATGATCTGGGTTATATCCGTGTCAGCCTGGGCAATTACGTGGTGGAAACCAATTTCTGGGTCGGCCTGATTCTGGTGGCAACCCTGGTCATCGTCACCCATCTTCTGCTCAACAGCATCAGGCGCCTGCGCCAGGGTACCAGCATGATGAGCGGCTGGGTCGCTCGTAGCCATCAACGCCGGGCCCGGCGGCGGACCACCGAAGGCCTGCTAGCGCTGGCCGAGGGCAACTGGCCACGAGCGCGCAAGCTGCTGACCCGCTCGGCCGGAAAAGTGGAAACTCCACTGATCAACTACCTGGCCGCCGCCCATGCCGCCTTTGAAACCGACGACCATGAAGGGGCGGACGAACTGCTGCGCAAGGCTTTCGAAAGCACCCCGGGTTCCAGTATGGCCGTAGGGCTCACCCAGGCCCAGCTGCAACTGGCTGGCAACCGGCTGGAGCAGGCGCTGGCTACGCTGCTGCGCCTGCGCAAGGAATCACCTCACCATCCATTTGTACTCAAACTACTGAAAAACACCTACGTGCGGCTGGAAGACTGGAACGAACTGGCCAAACTGATACCCGAGCTGCGAAAACGCAGCGTGCTCACCGAAGCGGAAGTTGCCGACCTCGAACGCCAGGCCTGGCACAACCTGCTGGAGAATGCCGCGGAACGTTGCGAAAAACGTCTGGAAGAGCACCCGGAAACCTCGCTGGAACCCCTGACCCGGGTATGGGACGAACTGCCCAAAACCCTGCGCCAGGACGAACAGATTATCCGGGACTACGCCCTGATACTGGCCCATCTTGGCGATGAAGCCCAGGCCGAGACACTGATCCGGAAAATCCTGCAAAACAACTGGAGTGACGAGCTGGCTAACCTGTATGGCCGGATTGCCGGCAGGGAACCGGGAGAACAACTCCTGCTGGCCGAGCAATGGCTGAAAGACCGACCCAACAACCCTGAACTACTGCTGGCGCTGGGTCGCCTGAGCCTCCGCAACGAATTATGGGGCAAAGCAAGAGAATATTTCGAAACCAGTCTGAAACTGCGCCGCAGCCGCGAAACCCTGGCGGAACTCAGCCGGCTCAATGCCCACATGGGGCACGAAGACACCAGCCTGAAACTGATGATGCAGGGCCTGGAAGCCGACAACGGCCTGCCGCAACTGCCCATGCCCAAGGCCTAACAGCCTTCTCTGCCTGAAACCTACGCCCTGAGTAGGGAAGCAAGCAGGCAGGTCTTTCCAGAACCGTGCGGAGCCATGGATGGCGGAGCTCGAGCGCTACAGGGATGTATTCACAGCGTGTTCTGGAAAGACCTGCCTGCTTGCTGACCGGGATCTATGAGCGCGGCGCATACTCCAGCACATCGGAGAAAAACGCCTGCTCCGGCATACCCTGCTCCAGCAGGGCATCCATCAGCGTGTACACCATGGTCGGCGACCCGCTGGCATGAACCTCCACATTCTGCCAGTCCACACCCGAGGCCAGCACCGCGCGAACCAGCGGTTCATGGTGCCCTTCCCAGTCATTGTCGGCATCATCTTTCACCACTGGCGTGAATGTCAGCGGCGACCAATCATCGTGCCACTGCTGTGCCAGCGAGCGTAAATACATGTCTTCCTGCTTACGCACGCCCCAGAACAGTTTGACCGGCTGATCAAAGGGCTGGTCACGCAGGTACTCCACCAGGCTTTTCATCTGGGCAAAACCGGTACCGGCGGCCACCAGCAACAACGGCTTGTTCGGCGGAGTGGTCAGGCAAGCCTTGCCGTGGGGCAATACCACCGGCACATCTTCACCTGACAGCAGGGCATCAATCACCCGGCGGGCAGCGCCGCCATCCGGGCAGGCCTGGATCTGCAACTCGATCAACTCGGCGGCCGGGCTACTGGCAATGGAAAAGTAGCAGGGTTCGGCGTCTGGCAAATTCACTGACAGATATTGCCCGGCGTGAAAACCAACCTCGTCCCGGCGGGGCAACTGCAGGGTAACGCGATACACATCATGGTTGATCGGGCTGACGTCCACTACATGGGCCAGCACTTCCCGGGGCTGATAATTTGTTGGTGCCATAACGGCAGGTATCTCCAATACGAAAACAGACGAGCAGACGGGCCAACCTGGCCGTCCGCTGTCTGGAAGAATAAATGAAACCGGTTCTGTCACTCGGGGCGGGAGGCCGGGATTTCAATACCCAGGCTATCCCAGATCTCATCAACGCGCTGCTTGACCTCATCGGTCATGCTGATGGCCGTGCCCCACTCCCGGTCAGTTTCTCCCGGCCACTTGTTGGTGGCGTCCAGCCCCATTTTGGAGCCCAGACCAGACACCGGCGAGGCAAAATCCAGATAATCGATGGGGGTGTTATCCACCAGAGTGGTGTCCCGGGTTGGGTCCATGCGCGTGGTCATGGCCCAGATCACGTCTTCCCAGTTACGGGCATTCACGTCGTCGTCCGTCACGATGACAAACTTGGTGTACATGAACTGACGCAGGAACGACCAGACCCCCATCATCACCCGTTTGGCGTGGCCGGGGTACTGCTTCTTCATGGTTACTACGGCCAAACGATAGGAACAGCCTTCCGGCGGCAGGTAGAAATCGACAATTTCCGGGAACTGCTTTTGCAGAATGGGGATAAACACTTCGTTCAGTGCCACTCCCAGAATAGCCGGCTCGTCGGGCGGGCGGCCGGTGTAGGTGCTGTGGTAAATGGCGTCCTTGCGGCGGGTAATGCGCTCCACGGTAAACACCGGGAACTCGTCCACCTCATTGTAATAGCCGGTATGATCGCCAAACGGTCCTTCCGGCGCGGTGTCATTCGGGTAAATAAACCCTTCCAGAACAATCTCCGCGCTGGCCGGCACCTGCAAATCACTCAGGCCGGCTTTCACCAGCTCCGTGCGACCACCGCGCAACAGGCCGGCGAAGGCGTATTCTGATAGCGTATCCGGCACCGGCGTAACGGCGCCCAGAATGGTGGCGGGGTCCGCCCCCAGAGCCACCGCCACCGGATAGGGTTCGTCCGGGTTGGCCTTGCGGAATTCCTGATAGTCCAGGGCGCCACCACGGTGGCTCAGCCAGCGCATAATCAGTCGGTTGCGACCAATCACCTGCTGGCGGTAAATACCCAGGTTCTGGCGCTCCTTGTCCGGGCCCCGGGTAATCACCAGCGGCCAGGTTACCAGAGGCCCGGCATCGCCCGGCCAGCAATGCTGCACCGGAATTTGCCCCAGATCCACGTCGTCTTTTTCAACAACAACCTGCTGGCAAGGCGCGGAACGCAACACTTTCGGGCTCATGCGCATCACCTGCCGAAACATGGGCAGCTTTTCGATGGCATCCTTGAAGCCCTTGGGCGGATCCGGCTCTTTCAGAAACGCCAGCAGCCGGCCAATGTCCCGCAAGGCGGTCACGTCGTTCTGGCCCATCCCCAGCGCGACCCGTTTGGGCGTGCCAAACAGGTTGGCCAGCACCGGCATGTCGTAGCCTTTGGGGTTTTCAAACAGCAACGCCGGACCACCGGCCCGCAGCGTGCGGTCACAAATCTCCGTCATTTCCAGATGGGGATCCACTTCCACAGAGATGCGCTGAAGTTCGCCCAGCTTTTCCAGCTGGGCGATGAAGTCTCGCAAGTCGCTGTATTTCATCAGAGCTTAGCGGCGCTTCATGGACAGGAAGAACTCGTCATTGGTCTTGGTGTCCTTGAGCTTGTCCAGCAGGAACTCCAGAGACGCAGTGTCGTCTTCCATGGAATGCAGCAACTTGCGCAGGATCCAGGTGCGTTGCAGATCGGCCTCGGACATCAGCAGATCTTCGCGACGCGTGCCGGAGCTGCGGATGTTGATGGCCGGGTACACCCGTTTCTCGGCAATCTTGCGATCCAGGTGCACTTCCATGTTACCGGTGCCCTTGAACTCCTCGTAGATTACCTCTTCCTTCTTTTTTCCTTTTTTTTCCTTCTCTTTTTCTTTTTTCTTCATTCTTCCTCCTTCCTCCTCTTTTCTTTCCTCTCCCATTTACCCCTTTTTCTTCTCCTTTCCTTTTTCTTCCTCTCCACCTCTCCTCCCCTTTCCCTCTCTCTTCCCCCCCTTCTTTTTTCCCCTCC
>JABXHG010000117.1 GCA_013393545.1 Alteromonadaceae bacterium
TCGGAAACCCGGATGTACCCGCTGGCATCCACCGTTACCACCGTGGTTGCGCGGGTGCCGTAATCGGTGCCGGTGATAAACGGTGACGAAAGAAAACGTTCGGTTTCCAGGCCTACGCCGGTATCCGCACCGCGTCCGCCGGCGCCGGCCGGCGGCGCCGATGTTCACCGGTTAGCATGCCCAGCCGACGCATTACCCGTAAAATGCCGCTCACGCCCGGGGCAATGGCCCATTCATCAAAGCGCAGCGCTTCCCCTGCCTCGTAGGTCAGCACCGGAATACCACGATGCTGGGCATAGTGGCGCAGGCTACCTTCGCGCAGCTCGGCATTGAGCACCACCGGGGCGCCAAAGGCATCGGCCATGCGTTCGGTTTCGCTGCCCGGCGTTAGCTGAGCACGAATCTGCGGCAGATTGGTCCGGTGAATCGCACCGGTGTGCAGGTCGATAATATGCGTGGCGTGATCCACGATCTGCTCGCGGAACAGTGCGGCAATACGCCCGCCAAGGGAGCCGGCCTCGCTGCCGGGAAAACAGCGGTTGAGATCACGCCGGTCAGGCAGGTAGCGCGTCTGCTGCAAAAAGCCGAACACGTTGACTACCGGCACCGCGATCAGCGTACCGCGCAGGCCCGTAATGGCCTTGGCACGCAGCAGCCGGCGCACAATATCCACACCGTTGATTTCATCGCCGTGAATACCGCCACACACCAGCAGTACCGGGCCTTCCTTGCGTCCGTGGACCACTTCCACCGGAATATGCAGCGGCGTATGCGTATAAAGCCGCGCAATCGGCACATCGATCTGGCGGCGCGATCCGGGCGCCACACTTTCCTGGCCCAGCATGAACGGCGCACGCGCCGTGGAAACCTTTTTTGTCATCGTCCGGCTTTATCCATACACTTTTGAATGTAAAAAACTCCGCGGTGGGGTAAACTGCCCAGGCTGTTTTATGACTCAGGTTGCTTGATCATGGCCAGAAAAACCAAAGCCGAAGCTGCCGCCACGCGAGAAGCGCTGCTGAACGCGGCGGAAGACATGTTTATTGAACACGGCGTCGCCCGCACGTCGCTTGACCAAATTGCCCGCCACGCCGGCATGACCCGCGGCGCGGTGTACTGGCATTTCAAAAACAAGGCTGATCTGTTCCAAGCCATGTTGCAGCGCGTGCGCCTGCCCTTCGAGGATCTGGTGGAAGAGCTCGATGATCCGACGCTTGACCAAAAGCCACTTGAGGCCGTGCGATTGGCCTGCATGAGCGGCTTTTCGCGCCTGGAGCAGCCGCGCTACCGCCGGGTGCACTCGATTTTACTCCATCACTGCGAAACCTTTGGCGATATTGACCCCCTCAGCATGCAAAACGAGATGTCGGAAGACACCTGCAGCGCCCTGCTGAAGTACTTCAATATGGCTGCCAAACTCGACCAGCTGCGCCCCTGCCTGGCACCGGACATTGCCGCACAGATCATGCAGGCCATGCTCGGTGGATTGTTCCATGACTGGCTGCGCAACCACGAACACTACTCCATCCACGACGAAGGGGCACGCCTGGTCGAGACCCAACTCGCCTTGATGCAGCATGCCCCTTGACGCTTAACCTACCTCACAGCCTGTTGCACTACACATGATGCGAGGGTGTCTTGTGCCTGAGCGTAAGACGCTTGGCGTGCACCCGGGCATCACGGTAAACGCTTTCTGCCACGCTGCGGTAGGCATTTTCCCGGGTAATGAACTTGACCAGGACTCGCCTCTCCCCCATATGAGGCATGCTGCCGCTTTGCGGCTTGCCATGCAGGCGCACGCGGCAGTTGCGATCGCTTAACAGCTCGGCCTCGGCCCAGCCGTCAGCATCCGGCTCGCCGGTCACTTCAACGGTTTCACCCAACAGCGTACGGCGCTGGCTGTGAAACCAGCGATGAACCGCGTAGCACACGCTGCTGGCCAGCGGCGAGGCCAGCGCAAAAGCCGCCCACAGCACGGCTACCCCCAACGGTATACGAAACAGCCCCAGCGGCAACCAGCGCAGCACCAAAAGCTCCACGGCAAGAGTTATCATACCGGCAAAAACAATCAGCACACTCAAGGAAAAAGTGGCCGGCACACCCACAAAGCCAAGCGACACCAGCGTGCTTGCCGTATGCTCATGCCTGAGGCTATCACGCTCAAAAAGCTCAAGCGGCACCAGCCGCAGTATCACCAGCAGCCAGTAAAGCACTACCAGCGGTACCAACAGGGTAAACACCACTAAAGGAAAGCTGAGTAAAAGCGAGTAAACGCGTTCCATAATGCCCCCTCTCCGTCATTCGCCACGTAAACCTGACTCCTTTCAGTGTAGACCACATGGCTATGTCATACCGCCCTTGAACGTATCGCCTCTGGCATCCACGCATAAAAAAGCACCGGCTCAAAGGCCGGTGCTTGCTTGCCATACGACAGGCAAGTTGCTTGAAATGCTCGCTACGACGAGTGCCGGGTCTCTGCCTCGGACGCCCCATGGGCACCGCGCTTGCGGTGTATCCAGTCGGCTGACCGCGCAATCATGGCGTAGAAGCTCGGTACAAAGCAGCTTGATACAATCGCTACCGTAGCCATGCCCACCGAGACGGTGGTACCGATATGGTGGCTACTGGTATCACTTGCGCCGGTAGCCAGCGCCAGCGGTAACGTGCCCAGAATAAAGGCAAAAGATGTCATCACGATGGGCCGGAAACGCAGCTCTGCCGCGATAATGGCCGCTTCGCGGATGCTCTTGCCCAATTCCTTGCGTTGCAGTTCGGCAAACTCGACGATCAATATCGCATTCTTCGCCGCCAGCCCTACGACCACCAGCATCCCGATCTGCACGTAAACACTGGTGTCCAACCCGCGCAGGGCAATACCACCGATACCCCCAAACAGCGCGAAAGGCGTGGCCGTCAACACCGCAAGCGGTAATGACCAGCTTTCATACTGGGCCGCCAGAATCAGGAACACCATCAGCAAACCGAAGATGATCGCCAGACTGGCGGTATTGCCCACCTGGCTTTCCTGATAGGCAGTGCCAGTCCAGCCCATGCCCCAGTTGCTACCCAATTCTTGCTGGACGATCTCTTCCATGGCCGTGATCGCCTGAGTGGAGCTATAACCAGGCGCGGGCCCGCCCTGGAACTGCGCACCAAGGTACACGCCAAAGCGCGAAACCACCGCCGGCTTGGCCTGGCGCTCAAGGGTGACAAACTCCGAGAGCGGAATGCGGTCACCGTTGCCGCCACGAACATAAACATTGCTCAGGTCATCCGGCGTATCACGAAATTCGTCTTCGTTCTGCAGATACACCTGAAAATTGCGGTTCTGGTAACTGAAGTAGTTGACAAAACCATTGCCGAACGTGTTGGACAGGGTGGCGTTCAGCTCCGGCAGCGGCACCCCGTAACTCAGGGCCTTGCGCTGGTCGATGTTGGCCCGATAGCCAGGCACGTTTACATTAAACGTGGAGAAAACACGCTGCAGCGCCGGATGCTGGTTCGCAGCCTGCATAACCTTCATCGACGCCTGGAACAGCTCCTGCGAGGTCGCACCCTCGAACGACTGCAAATAGCCGGTAAAGCCCCCGGTGGTGGAAAGCCCCATGATCGGTGGCACATTAAACGCCATGGCCGAGCCGCCCGGGACCTCCGCCCCCAATTGCATGATCTTGCCTACCAGCTGTTCGGCGGTCAGCTCCCGCTCGTTCCAGGGCACCATGTTGATGAACATCACGCCCCGGGCGGTGTTCACCGCACTGGACAGGATGTCATAACCCGCCACCGCTGAGCTGTACTCCACGCCCTCGATGGCTTCAATCCGCTCACTCAATTCAGCCATATAGGACTTGGTGCGGGCCAGAGACGCGGAATCCGGCAGCTGAATGCTTGCCAGCACCACCCCCTGGTCGGTCTCTGGAACCAGGGTCGCAGGCGTGGTCTGATAGAGCCACCAGGAACCGCCGATGGTTACCCCGGTGAGCGCCAGCGCCAGCACCCAGTGGCGCACCAGCCCCCGCACCACCCACATGTAACCGGCGGTAATGCCGGCAAACAGGCTGTCAAACAGACGTAGCGGAGTATTCACCGCACGCATCAGTTTTGATTCCGACAGTTGCGGCTTGTGCTTGATGAACACCGCAGACAACGCCGGCGTAAAGGTCAGCGCCATGAGTGCGGAGAAAGCCACCGAGATGGCTACCGTCAGCGCGAATTGCTGATAAATCTGGCCGGTAAAACCACCCAGGAAAGCCACCGGAACGAACACCGCCGCCATGATCAGCGAGGTGGCAATGACCGGACCACCCACCTCCTTCATGGCCCGGATGGTGGCCTGGGTCACGCTGATATCCTCATCCTCGCTGAGCACTCGCTCAACGTTTTCAACCACCAGTATGGCGTCATCAACCACAATGCCAATCGAGAGCACCAGTGCGAACCGCGTCAGCAGGTTGATGGAGAACCCGAACAGGTAGAAACCGGCAAACGTCGCCAGCACCGAAACCGGCACCACCGACATGGCAATCACCGTGAAACGCCAGTTCTGCAGAAAGACAAACAGAATCACGCCCACAATCAGGAACGCCTCGATAAACACCTTGGTTACGGTATCCACCGAGGCCCCGATAAAGGCGGTGGTGTCGTAGGGCACCACGAATTCAAGCCCAGGCGGGAAGCGCGCCGCCAGCTCTTCCATCTTGTCCCGCACCAGCTGCGCGGTTTCCAGCGCGTTGGCCCCGGGCTGCTGGTTGATAATAATCGGCGTCATGGCGCCGCCGTTAAGTTTCGCATTAACCCCATAAAAGGAGGCGCCAAGCTCGATGCGCGCCACGTCTTTGAGCAGCAACGACGAGCCGTCCGGATTGGTGCGCAAAAAGATATTGCGGAAATCGTCCGCGTCATTGAGGCGCCCACCCGCCGTGATGGTGTAGGTGAACGCACGGGGGTCAGCCTGGGGTGTTCCGGCCAGGCTTCCGGCCGGCACCTCCGTGTTTTGCGCACGAATCGCCGCCGCCACTTCGGTGGGTGTCAGGTCATACTGGGCCAGCTTGTCCGGATCCATCCAGATCCGCAGGGCAAACTCGCCACCGCCCAGCACTTCGGCTTCGCCGACACCCGACACCTGGCGTAACTCGTCCAGAATATTGAGAGTGGCGTAGTTCTGCATGAAGATGTCGTTATAGTCGCCATCGGGCGACACCAACGCAACCAACATGAGAATGGATGTGGAGCGCAACTCCACCGTGACCCCCTGCCCCTGAACCGCCTCGGGCAGCTGGGAAAGAGCACCCTGTACCCTGTTGTTGACGTTGATGGTATTTATATCGCCATCGGTACCGATATCGAAGGCCACGTTCAGGCTCATCAGGCCATTGTCGGCGCTGGTCGACGTCATATAGAGCATGTCTTCAACGCCGTTGATGGCCTCCGCCAGAGGCGCGGCCACGGTCTGGGCGACGGTCTCGGCATCCGCTCCGGGAAACTGGGCCTGCACGGAAACCGTCGGCGGCACCACACTGCGGTACTGCTCGATCGGCAGCACCCGCAGACTGACCACGCCTATCACGGTCAAGATAATGGCCAGAACCGTGGCGAAAATCGGTCGCTTGATGAAGAAATTGGAGAACGGCATCAGCTGTCGCCTCCCTCAGCGTTCGCCGAAGCAGTGCTTTCTGCCATGGCCTCCTCCATCAGCGCCCGCGCATCGCCGTCGAACGGCAGCGGTTTAATGATAATGCCAGCCTCGATGCCGGACGGATCACCGACAATCACCCGCTCACCGGGCTCAACACCGGCACGAAGGATCTGCCAGGGGCCAGCTACTTCCGCAAGCTCCACTGTCCGTGCCCGTGCGGTGTCGTTCTCATCCAGCACAAATACCTGCGGACCCATCAGGCCCTGGCCAATGGCAATCTCCGGCACCGCCAGCACATCGAAGCGCTTGAGGCCTTCAAGACTCACCCTCACGAACTGGCCGGGCAGAATTTGCGCGTCCGGATTATCGAAAGTCGCACTGGCCTGTACCGTGCTTGTATTGGCTTCCACCCGCGAGCCCAAAAAGTCCATGTTCCCTTGCAGGCTGTCATCGGAAGTGCCCGGCAGCTGCAACCGGGTGGTGATCGAGGATACCGGCTGGCCGTCCAACTGGCGGCGCAGCTCGAACGCGTCTGATTGCGGCATCTGGAAACGCACTTCCAGAGGGTCCAGCGGAGTGATGGTGGCAAGCTCAGTGCCGTTACTGACCAGATTGCCAATGTTGACCTGACTGAGGCTGATCATGCCGGCAACCGGCGCAATCACCTCTGCGTAATCCAGGTCGATGCGAGCGCTAGCCAGCGCGGCCTCGGCCTGAGCCACTGCCGCCTCGGCAACACTCAAATCGGCACGGGCCTGATCATACTGTTGACGGCTCACCGAATTCTGGTTGAGCAAACGCTCGAAACGCTCCGCATCCCGCCGGGCACGGGTCAGCTCCGCCCGGGCGCTCTGCAGATCCGCTTCACGCTGATTGACCGCCGCCTGATACACATCCGGCTCAATGGAATACAAACGCTCGCCCTGCTTCACCATGTCGCCCGGTTCGAAATGGCGCTGTTCCAGAGTGCCCGTCACCCGTGCCACCAGGGCCACTTCATCATCACTACGCAGCAGCGAGGAATAGGAACGCTCAAGGCTGAGATCCCGGCGTTTGAGTTCAGCAACTTCCACCGGGTGCGGCGGCTGCTCCTGGGCATCGCCCTGGCCTGCCCCGGAGTCTTCATTCTGGCTGCAACCCGCCAGAAACAGGCCTGAAATCAGGGCGACAAGGCTCGCCCGGCCGAAACGGTTCATGGTGTTCATAGGCGTGAGAATCCCGTCAACATAATTAGTAACCGAAGCATTTTACATCCATACAAGAATGAATGTAAATGAATCGGGCCGTTTGTGATTCTCATTTAATGACCTTCTCATCGGGTTTGTGTAGCATGCTGTCTGACTACATAGTTACCTTTGCACCAGGAACACAATCATGCGCATGGCTTCCCGCTTCGTCATTGTCCTTCTCTTTCTCGGCCTCGTTCTGGGCGGCATCTTCGGCTACAAGTTCTATCAGTTCGAACAGATGCAAAAGCAGATGTCACAGCCCCAGCCGCCGGCAAAAATCTCGGTTACCCAGGCAACCACCGAAAACTGGCAACCGGCCATCAAAGCCGTCGGCAGCATTGAGGCGATCAACGGTATTGAAGTGGCCAACGAGGTGCCGGGCGTAATTGAAGCCATCAACTTCGAATCCGGCGACACGGTAAGCAAGGGCGATGTGCTGGTGCGCCTGGATGCCGCCATCGACGAAGCCGCCCTGCGCACCCGCCGCGCCGAAGCGCAACTGGCAGCCCAGGAATTCAAGCGGGTGTCGGATCTGCTACCGCGTCGCGCGGTCTCGCAATCCCAGTACGACGAAGCCAAGGCCAACTACGACGCCGCCCGGGCCCGTGTAAACGAGGCTGAGGCGCAGCTCAACAAGAAAGTGATCCGGGCACCTTTCGACGGCACCCTGGGCATTCGCATGGTCGACCAGGGCGAATACATCGGCACCGGCACGCCAATTGTCGAGATCAACATGCTGCACCCGATCTATGTGGACTACACCTTGTCTGAAAAGGCACTGCCACAGGTCGACAACGGCTACCCTGTATCAGTAACCGTGGCCGCCGTGCCGGAAATGAACTTCGATGGCCAGGTGAGCGCCATCAATACTTCGGTGAACCCGGAGAGTCGCACCGTGCGCATTCGCGCCACCCTGAATAATGAAGACAACCTGCTGCGCCCGGGCATGTTTGCCACCATCCAGACCGGCCAGCCACGCGAGAACCAGGTGGTGACCCTGCCGCGCACCGCCATTTCCTACAACACTTACGGCAATTTCGTGTTCCTGGTGGAAGAGAACGATAGCGGCGAACTCATTGTTAACCGCCAGACCATCACCACTGGCGAAGTTCGCAACGGCCGGGCGGAAGTGATCTCCGGCCTTGAAACGGGCGCCACCGTGGTGGCCAAGGGTCTGCTGCGCCTGCGCGCCGGCCAACGGGTCGAGATTCAGGAAGACGCCGGCCAGGAGGCCCCTGAATCATGAAGTTCACCGACATTTTTGTTTATCGGCCGGTCCTGTCGACGGTCGTCAGCCTGCTGATCCTGCTGCTCGGTGCCCGGGCCGCCATGGAAATGGAAATCCGCCAGTACCCGCAACTGGAGAGCACCACCGTAACGGTGACCACCGCCTACCCCGGTGCCAGCTCGGATTTGATCAAGGGTTTCATTACCACGCCGCTGCAACAAGCCATTGCCGAAGCCAGCGGCATTGATTACCTGACCTCCACCAGCTCCCAGAGCGTGTCCACCATTCAGGCCAAGATGATCCTGAACTACGACGCCAACGACGCACTGGCGGAAATTCAGGCCAAAGTGGCCAGTCAGCGCAATGTGCTGCCGGCCGAGGCCGAAGACCCGGTGATCACCTCCACCACCGGTGACAGCACGGCGCTGATGTACATCTCTTTCTACAGCACCGAACTGGGCGTGCCACAGATTACCGATTACCTGACCCGGGTAGTGCAGCCCAAGCTGCAGGCGCTGTCCGGCGTGGGCAAGGCAGAGATCCTCGGCCGAAGTTTCGCCCTGCGGGTGTGGCTGGATCCGGAACGGCTGGCCGCCGTGGACATGACGCCCCGGGAAGTGGCCGGAAAACTGAGAGCCAACAACTATCAGGCGGCCGTGGGTAAAACCCGGGGCCAATACACCGAAATCAGTCTGGCCAGCGACACCGACATCGCCGATCCGGACGCCTTCCGCAATCTGGTGGTGAAGGAATCCGGCGGCTCGCTGATCCGCCTTCAGGACATTGCCCGGGTGGAATTGGGCTCGGAAACCTATGACCAGCTGGCGCTTTACAAGGGCCAGCCGGCGGCGTTCGTGGCCATCGAAATGGCACCCGGCGCCAACCCGCTGACCGTGGCCGACCTGGTAAAAGCCGAACTACCAGAGATTGAACAGCAATTGCCCAGCGGCCTGAACGTGCGCCTGGCCTACGACGCCTCCGATTTCATCGAGGATTCCATCAACGAGGTGATCAAGACCCTGTTGGAGGCCATGATCATCGTACTGGTGGTGGTGTTCCTGTGCCTCGGCTCAGTGCGTGCCTCCGTGGTGCCTTCGGTTGCCGTGCCGCTGTCGTTAATCGGTGGCGCATTTATCATGCTGATGTTCGGCTTCTCGCTTAATTTGCTGACACTGCTGTCCATGGTGCTGGCCATTGGCCTGATCGTGGATGATGCCATCGTGGTGCTTGAGAACATTCACCGGCGCATTGAACAGGGTGCGTCCCGCTTTGATGCCGCTATTAATGGCGCCCGGGAAACGGCCGTGACAATCATCGCCATGACCAGCACCCTGGTGGCGGTATATGCCCCTATCGGCTTTATGGGCGGGCTGGTTGGCTCGCTGTTTACCGAGTTTGCTTTCACTCTGGCCGGTACCGTGGTGATTTCCGGTATTGTCGCACTCACCCTGTCACCCATGCTGTCGGGCAAGGTACTCAAACCCCACGGCAACCCGGGGCGTTTCGAGCAACTGGTGGAGAAAACCTTCAATGGCCTGGCCAACCTGTACAAGGCAGCGCTGATCTCGCTGATGCAAACCAAATCGGTGGTGATCTTCTTCGCCGTGGTGGTGCTGGGCTCCATTTACTTCATGGTGAACATGAGCCAGAGCGAACTGGCCCCCACCGAAGACCAGGGCATTCTGTTCCACCAGGGCCTGGGGCCGGAAACCGCCACGCTGGATTACCTGTTGGAACACGGCAAGGAAGTGCAGGACCGAATTTCCACCGTGCCCGGCTACAACGAAGACTTCATGATCATCGGCATAACCAGCCCGAACGCCGTGTTCGGCGGCTTCAAGATGAAGCCATGGAGCGAGCGTGACATCAGCCAGTTTGAAGCCCAGCCACTGCTGGACAAAGAGCTGAAAAATGTCACCGGCCTGCAAACCGCCGTGTTCCCGCGCCCGTCCCTGCCCGGCTCCGGCGGTGGCCTGCCGTTCCAGTTCGTGATCACCACCGGCGGCAGCTATGAGCAGCTCGACCAGGTGGCCGACGAACTGCTGGGCAAGGCCATGCAGAGCGGCAACTTCATGTTTCTGAAGAAATCCATCAATTTCGATAAGCCGTCCACTCGCATCAATGTGGATCGGGACCGAGTGGCGGACCTGGGACTGTCCATGCAGGACGTGGGGGAAACCCTCTCCAGTATGCTCAGTGGCGGTTACGTCAACCGCTTCAACATGGAGGGGCGTTCCTACAAGGTCATGCCCCAGGTGGACGACGCTTTCCGCCCCAGTAAGGAGGCGCTGGCTGATTACTACATTCGCGCCGGTAACGGCGAGCTGGTGCCGCTGGCCAGTGTGGTCAGCTTTACCGAAGAGGTGGAGCCGTCCAACCGTACCCAGTTCAACCAGCAGAACTCCCTGACCCTCGAGGGCGTGGTCATGCCCGGCGTGGCCATGGGTACCGCGATGGGCTTCATGGAAAGCACTGCCGCCGATGTCTTCCCGCAGGGCTTCAGCAACGACTACACCGGCCAAACCCGCCAGCTGGACAACCAGGGCAGCGCGCTGGTGGTGACTTTCTTCCTGTCACTGCTGGTGATCTACCTGGTGCTGGCGGCGCAGTTTGAAAGCTGGCGCGACCCGTTCATCATTCTGGTGTCAGTCCCCATGTCGGTGGCCGGCGCCATGGCCTTCATCGTACTGGGCTTTGCTTCCATGAACATCTACACACAGGTGGGGCTGATCACGCTGATCGGTGTGGTGTCGAAGAACGGCATTCTGATAGTGGAATTTGCCAACCTGCTGCAGAAAGACAAGGGGCTGAGCAAGTTCGATGCGGTGGTGGAAGCGGCGGCCATTCGCTTGCGGCCGATCATCATGACCTCACTGGCACTGATCTTCGCCATGGTGCCGCTGCTGATTGCTGTCGGCCCGGGCGCAGAAAGCCGCTTTGCCATCGGCCTGACCATCAGCGCCGGCCTCGGCATTGGTACGCTGTTCACAATCTTCGTGCTGCCGGCGTTCTACCTGCTGCTGGCCCGTGATCACCACGGCTCGGCAGCGGATGAATACGCAGACGAACAGCCGTCCTGAAGCTGACGGCCACTCCTATAAAAAAGCCCGCCGGAACCACATTCGGCGGGCTTTTTCTTTAGGGACGGGACAACAATCTAAGTGGATGCCAGGCTCGACAATGGTGCAGGCCGGGCCATCAGGAAGCCCTGGCCGCGATGACAGTTCAACTCCTGTAGCCTGGCCTTCTGCGCTTCGGTTTCAATGCCCTCGGCCACCACCTCCAGCTCGAGCGCCTCGGCGATACCCAGAATGGCGGAGACAATGCGCGAATCCCGGCTGTCGGTGCCCAGGCGCTGGACAAACTGGCGGTCAATCTTCAGCACATGCACCGGCAGGGCATGCAGGTACGCCAGCGACGAGTAGCCGGTACCGAAATCGTCAATGGCCACCATCACGCCGCGCCGGCCGAACTCCCGCAGCTTGTCGAGACACTGGCGGGACAGGTTCATCAGGTGGGTTTCGGTGATTTCCAGCTCCGGCCGCCAGCCGGCCAGCTGCAGCCGGGTAAAGAAAGGGTCCAGCAGGGGCTCGAGCCGATCATCGGCAATCTGTCGGGCGGAGATATTGATCGCCATGCGCATGTTGCCGTGGTCGCCAAAGTTGTGGTTGGCCAGATCCCGCGTAATACAGCGCACCAGATGCCCGGTCAGTTCGTGAATCAGGCCCCGCTGTTCAGCCAGCGGCACAAACTCGCCCGGCGACACCGCGCCCAGTTCCGGGTGCCGCCAACGCAGCAGCGCTTCCATGCCCACCATGGCGCCGGAGCGCAGATCATACTGGGGCTGGTACACCACCGAAAACTCTTCCGGCGCTACCTTCAACGATGCCACCAACGCTTCCGACAGCACCTGCTCGTGCTGCCCCTGCTCGGTTTCTTCAGCGCTGTACACTCGATAACAGGCGCGGCCGGCGGTCTTCGCCACATACATGGCTCGGTCCGCCTTGAGCAGCAAATCCGAGGCGGAATCGGCGTGCCGCGGGTAAATGGCGGCCCCCACCGACGCGGACAGGAAGTACTCCCGATAATCCACCGACACTGGTTTACGGAAAGCACCGGTCATGCGCTCGCACACGGCGTCGATTTCGGTGGGCGTCTGCAATTCAACAATGGCGGCAAACTCATCTCCGGACAGACGTGCTACCAGGTCGCCTTTGCGTAACACGCTCTGGATGCAGATAGCCGCCTGCTTCAACACCCGGTCTCCGTAATCATGGCCGTGCAGATCGTTCACCGATTTGAAGAAATCAAGGTCGATGAACAGCACCGCAAAGCAGCGGCCGGAAGCTTCTCGCTGGCAGGCCCGGGCCTTCAGAAATTCCTGGAAGAGGGTACGGTTGGGTAGCTCGGTCAACGGATCGTAATAGGCCAGTGCCGCCAGCCGTTCGTCGTTGGCGGTCAGTTCACCCACATCCATGAACACACCGGTGTAGAACGAACCGCCCTCGTGCTCAACCGGGTAAATGTTCAGCCACTGGGGGTAGGTTTCACCATTCTTGCGACGGTTCCAGATCAGCCCTTCCCAGCGTTTGTCACGCTCCAGGCTGTGCCACATGTCGTTGTAGAACTCCCGGGAATGCAGTCCGGAACTGAGAATGGACGGGTTCTGGCCGACAATCTCATCGTGATGGTAGCCGGTCACCCGCTCGAACTGCTCGTTCACATAGGCAATGGACGCATCAGGGTTGGCCAACATGATGGCCTTCGGATGGGAATCCACCAGTGCTTTGAAATCCTGTTCGCTCAGTGGCCGCATGCCGGTTCTCGCTCGCACGTCCGTGTCGACGTTTTTTATTCTTGTAGTCAGCATAAGCTCAAACCTTTTCGATTCTTCCGATATCACCCAAAAAGCGGGCTTTTTTGCTACAAATCGATAGTTAGTGTCTCAGGAGCGGAAACTGACGGGTATCCTGCAAAGGTCTGCCATCCCAAACAATTTCCCGAACCGGCGCAATAAGGTACTCTGGCGATCCGCCAAACGGTCAACCAACCAACAGGATCACCAATACCTTGACCCTGGGAACCCTCTTCTGGCTTTTCGTGGCCGGCTTTGCCATCTGGTACTGGTGGCGTGCCAAAGCCATCAAGGACTTCGTTCTGCAGGCCGCCCGACGGTACTGCAAAACCATGGACGTACTGCTACTGGACGATGCCATTTACCTGCGCGGCCTGTGGGTCAAGCGCGACGACCGGGGCCAACTGCGGGTCTGGCGCCGGTTTCTGTTTGAATTCACCACCACCGGCGAAGAGCGCTACACCGGCCGCATCATCATGCTCGGCCAGACCATCACCCATATGGAGCTGGAACCGCACCGCTTCTGACCCACCAGCGCCCGCCCGGAGCGCGCTGCAATATCCCTGTCACAGTCCTCACGCATGATGCCGGCAACTCCGTTGTTCAACACAGGTATCAAGGACATGATTCTTTCCCACGCCCGCACCCTGGCCGGCCGGACGGCCGCCGCCATCGCTGCCTTTTCTCTGAGCCTGGCCGCTAACGCCCACGACCTGGAAATTCACGGCTCCAACACCGTGGGCGCCACTCTCGCACCCATGCTGGTTACCGGCTATCTGCAGAGCAAAACCGATAGCGACATCCGTGCCAGCGGCACTGGCACCGTGAACGAGCAGATACTGAGCACCCGACTGGCCGACCGGGACATCAGTATTCTGGTTGCCGCCCACGGCTCCAGCACTGGCTACCGGGCACTGGCCAGCGACGATGCCGATATCTGGGCCTCGTCCCGGCCCGCCAAGGCCAAAGAAGTGGAACAACTGAGCGCGCGAGCCGACCTGCGCTCCCTGGACAGCGAACACGTGATTGCAATCGACGGCCTGGCGGTTCTGGTACACCCGCAAAACCCGGTCAGCAAGCTGAGCATTGACCAGATCGGGCAAATTTTTTCTGGCCGGATCAACAACTGGTCTCAGCTCGGCGGCGCTGACCAGCCCATCCGCCTGTACGCCCGGGACGACCGCTCCGGCACCTGGGACACGTTCAAATCACTGGTGCTGACCGGCGATTACGCCCTGCACGAATCGGCCCGACGCTACGAGTCGAATGACCGGCTGTCCGACGACGTCGCCAGCGACCCGGCCGGTATCGGCTTTGCCGGCCTGGCCTCGGTGCGCAACAGCAAATTGCTGGCGGTGTCAGACGGCAACGCACCTGCCATGAAACCCAACCAACTGACCGTCGCCAGCGAGGATTACCCGTTGTCGCGCCGGCTGTACATGTACACCACCGGCGAACAGGCACCGGACATGGCCCGGGAACTGATCGATTTCGCACTCAGCAGCGATGGCCAGGCCCTGGTGGCTGAATCCGGCTTTATCTCCCAGAACCCAATCGCGGTAAAGCCGGATTTCGAAGCAGTGGTGCCGGATTCCTTCCGGCAGCTGACCGAACGCTATCACCGCCTGACCGTAAACTTCCGCTTCGCCGAAGGCCGCACCAAACTGGACAACAAGGCCTTGAGGGATCTGCTGCGGATAAAACACTATCTGGCCAGCCACGGTCGCGATGCCAGCGACCTGCTGCTGATCGGTTTTGCCGACACCCAACAACACGAGCTGAAGTCCCAGATGGTGTCGGAGCTGCGTGCCCTATCCGTGCGCAAGGCACTGAATGAAGTGGGAGTAAAGAACACCTCCTACACCGGCTACGGCCAGTACATGCCAGTCAGCGGCAAGGGCAGCCCTCGCAACGGGCGGGTGGAGGTCTGGATCAAATCGGAATAGGCCGGCGTCTGCGGCAATCCCTTATCCGCCAGCGGATTCAAAATATGTTTGGGTTTCCTATACTGCGGTGGTCGCCATCCAACCAACAGACCGGACACAATGGACATCAAACACGACCACCGTTACGCGATTAACCTGAACGTTCGGGGCATCCAGCCCTCGTCCACCCTGCGCATCAACGAGCTGAGCAACCAGCTGCGCTCCGAAGGTAAAGACATCATCAAGCTGGGTCTGGGGCAATCACCGTTCCCGGTACCCGAACGGGTGGTGGAAGCCCTCAAGGAGCACGCCCACGAGAAAGATTATTTGCCGGTCAAAGGCCTAAAAGGCCTGCGCGAAGCCATTTCTGGCTACATCAACCGCAACGAACGCATGCGAAGCACCTGGGAAGACGTGTTGATCGGCCCCGGCTCCAAGGAGCTGCTGTTCATCCTGCAGCTGGCCTATTACGGCGACCTGCTGATTCCACGCCCAAGCTGGGTGTCCTATGCTCCTCAGGCCCGGATCATCGGCCGCTCGGTGCACTGGCTGCCCACTCACGCGGAGAACAACTGGCAGCTGACCGCCGAAGAGCTGGACATCATCTGCCGGGACGACCCCACGCGCCCGCGCATTCTGGTGTTGAACTACCCATCCAACCCCACCGGCTGCACCTACACCGACGACCAGCTATTGGCCATCGCCAACGTGGCCCGCAAGTACAAAATTATCCTGCTATCGGATGAAATTTACGGCGAAGTACATTTCGAAGGCCGGCACAAATCCATTGCCCGCTATTACCCGGAAGGCACCATTATCAGCACCGGCATGAGCAAATGGCTGGGTGCCGGCGGCTGGCGCCTGGGTACCTTCATCTTCCCGCCGGAACTGCGCCCGCTGCAGGACGCCATGGCCATCATCGCCAGTGAAACCTTCACCTCCACCAGCGCGCCCATCCAGCACGCGGCCATTACCGCCTTTAACGGTGGTGACGACATCAACGAATACCTGCGCCAGTCTCGCCGGGTGCTGAAAGTGGTGGGCGAGTATACCCACCGGCGCCTGACCGAAATGAACGCCGTGGTGCAAAAACCCGAGGGCGCCTTCTACCTGTTCCCGAATTTCTCAAGCTACCGGGAAAAGCTGGCCGCCCACGACATCAAAACCTCCCAGGCCCTTTGCACCGCCCTGCTGGAAAAAACCGGCGTGGCCATTCTGCCGGCCAGCGACTTCGGTTTCGTACCGGACCACCTGGGCGCCCGCCTGGCGTTCGTGGACTTTGACGGCACCCAGGCCCTGAAACTGGCCGGTGGCGACTACGCCGAACTGGAACTGGGCGACGACTTCGTCAACCAGGCCTGCCCGCGCCTGGTCACCGCGATGGACAAAATGGAACGGTGGTTTGCCAGCCTGTAAGAGCTGACACCCGCCGGGCATGTTAGACTGGCGCCCTCATCGATGAACCGGGGGCGCCATGTCTGACGCAAGCAAGCTTCAAGCAATCACCGATTTCGCCGAACAACTGGCGTGCGAGGCCGGCGAACTCATTCGCCGCGAACGGAACGCCAACACCTTGCGCACCGAGTACAAACACCAAACCGAACTGGTGACCCACGCCGATGTCATGGCCGACGAGTTCATTACCGGCGCCATCCGAAAGCATTTCCCAGAGCACCGCATACTGTCCGAAGAAACCATGCCGGATTTGTCCCAGGCCGAAGAGCTGGACACGCCGCTATGGATCATCGACCCCATCGACGGCACGGTGAACTACGCCTACGGTCACCCGCAGGTAGCGGTATCCATTGCGTACGCTGAAAACGGCCAGGTACAGGCCGGCGTAGCGCACGCGCCGTTCCCGGGCGAGACCTTCCGCGCTACCAAGGGCGAAGGTGCCACCCTCAATGGCAAGGCTATTGCACACAGCGGTGCCACGGTACCCCGGCAGTCCCTGTTTGCCACCGGGTTTCCCTACACCAAGGACAACCTTGAACCCTTGGTGGACCGCCTGAACGCCATGATCCACCAATGCCGAGATCTGCGCCGCATCGGCTCGGCGGCCCTCGACATCTGCTGGGTGGCCTGCGGCCGGCTGGATATCTACTACGAAACCGTCAGCCCCTGGGACTTCGCCGCCGCCCGCCTGATCGCCAAGGAAGCCGGCGCCACGGCCGGCCACTTCGGCGACGTACCCGAGGGTTATCCGGAAGATCTCTGGGGCCAGGACATCCTGATTTCCGCACCGGCGGTGTGGGAGCCTGTGCGCTCTATTCTTCGATCTGCTTCCGGTTACTGAAACGATATTAGAAAGGTATAAACGGGGGATGGCCGGGATGCCTTTCCCGAAATTTTGAAGGCCATGGATGGCCTGAAATAAGCGCACATGGATGTGCTCGTAGCGGTTTCGGGAAAGGCATCCCGGCCATCATCCCGGCACCAAACCTAAAAGGCTGGGAAGAAGCCAACGCCAATGTCAGCCCCAAACAGACTCGGAAACCAGCCCCCAGGCCTCGTCAAAATCACTGGTCGGCAAACGAGCAAACGAAGAACGCACAAACCGCTGAATGCGGCCTTCCAGGAAGACCATCACAAAGTCCGCCCCACGCGCCGAGGTGGTGCGCGGGCTCAGGCCCTGACGAATTTCGCCTTCTTTCAGAGCCTGCCGAATCTGCGTTTCCAGCCGCTCGAAAAACTGCGACGCCCGCTTGCGCAGAGTCTCGTCCTCGCCCATCAGCGCATCGCCAGTCAGCACACTACAAAGCCCCGGGTTACGCTCGGCGAACACCAGTACCAGATGCACCATTTGCTGCAGGCGCACCCGCACATCCTCCTGCTCCTGCAGAATCACCTGGCAGCGGGAAAACACCGCCTCCTCGGCAAACTCAATGAGCGCCTCGAACATCTTGCGCTTGCTGGGAAAGTGGCGATACAGCGCTGCTTCGGTCACGCCCACGGTACGGGCCAGGCCGGCAGTGGTGATGCGGGCGCCGGGGTCGGACTGGATGAGCTCCACAAGCGCCTGAAGAATGCTTTCCCGGCGACTGGGTTTCTTGTTTGTCATATTAGAAGAAGGTGCCATCGATGGGTGAAGAGGCACTGGCGTAAAGCTTCTTCGGCATGCGGCCCGCCAGGTAGGATTCACGGCCGGCCTCGATGGCCAGGCGCATGGCGTGAGCCATTTTGATCGGGTCACGAGCCTTGGCAATGGCGGTATTCATCAACACACCGTCACAGCCCAGCTCCATGGCGATGGTGGCGTCCGAGGCGGTGCCTACACCGGCATCCACCAGTACCGGCACATTAGCATTCTCGACAATCAGGCGGATGTTGTAACGGTTCTGAATACCCAGGCCGGAGCCAATAGGCGCGCCCAGCGGCATCACCGCCACACAGCCCATTTCCTCCAGGCGCAGGGCCAGCAGCGGGTCGTCGGAACAATAAACCATCACCTTGAATCCGTCCTTGATCAGCTCTTCGGCCGCTACCAGGGTCTCCGGCATGTTCGGATACAGGGTTTTCTGGTCGCCCAGGACTTCCAGCTTCACCAGGTCGTGACCATCCAGCAGTTCGCGCGCCAGTTTGCAGGTGCGCACCGCATCTTTGGCGCTGTAACAGCCGGCTGTGTTCGGCAAAATGGTATAGGTATCCGGATTGACCACGTCCAGCAGATTCGGCTCGTCCGGGTTCTGGCCAATGTTGGTGCGGCGCACCGCCACGGTCACCATTTCCGCGCCGGAGGCTTCAATGGCATGGCCGGTTTCCATCAGGTCGTGGTATTTGCCGGTGCCTACCAACAGCCGGGACTGGTACACCCGGCCGGCGATTTCCAGAGGCTTGTCTTCGGGGAGCTGGATCTGCGCAGAGTCTGTCATGGTTATCCTGAATTCGGTGGTCGTTAGGTTTCGGGCAAACTTTCGAGCGAACGGCAGCGAAGGTGTTTAAACAGGCGTCAGCCGCCACCAATGGCGTGCACCACTTCCACCCGGTCACCATCGTTCAGGGTGGTTTGCGGGTGCTGGCTGCGTGGCACGATGTCTTCGTTCAGTTCCACGGCCAAGCGCTTGCCGGTCAGTTGCAGGCGCTCGATCAGACCAGCAATGGTGGTGGCTTCCGGCAATTCCAATGCTTCGCCATTGAGTTGAATGTGCATAGCAATCCTCGGCTTTAAGATTTCTTGACGGCGGCGATCAATAATAACAACCAGCCAAGCATGAAGCAGACACCGCCCAACGGTGTTACCGGCCCAATCCAATGGGTGCCGGACAATACCAGCAGATACAGGCTACCGCTGAACAGCACAATACCGGCGGTCCAGAACCCGCAGGCCAGCGCCACTAACCGTCGGGACAGGCCGAGCACCGGCAGGAACGCAGCCAGCGCCAGTATCAGCGCGTGATACATCTGGTAACTGACGGCGGTTTCAAAGACTTCCAGGCCCCGCTCGCTAACCACGCCACGCAGCCCGTGCGCACCAAAGGCGCCGGCCATCACCGCCAGCAGGCCAGCTATGGCGGCGACAACCAGTGGCCAGTGAAATCGGTTTGCAGTGTTGGTTTCAGC
Source organism: Alteromonadaceae bacterium (assembly GCA_013393545.1). Next base: position 19,433 of record JABXHG010000117.1, read on the forward strand.
GGCAGTCACAGTGAATTCGCTCTCCGGTGTCCAGGTTCATCATGGTTAACACACCGCCCCACACACAACCGGTGTCCAGCCCCAGAAACTGGTCGTTGTCGGTCTTGCCTTCCAGAGCAGCCCAGTGGCCGAAGACAATCCGCGTGTCATCCTGTCGGGGCAGCTGGAACCAGGGCGCATAGCCCTTGGGCGCGTTGTCCGGCGGCAGTTTGGTGGCCAGCTCCAGGCTGCCATCTTCCGCGATGAACCGCATACGGGTGAAATAGTTGGTGATCACTCGCCAACGTTCGATGCCCGCAAGTTGCTCACTCCAGCAGGCCGGCTCGTTGCCATACATGTGGGTAAAGTATTCGCCAGCCTCTTCGCTGCGGATCACCGCCTCCACTTCCCGGGCGTAGCTGACCGCTTGGTCCACACCCCAGATATGCGGCAGCCCGGCATGAGCCATCGCCAGGTTACGGACCGGGTCGTGCACGCACAGGTTCTGCCGGCGCAGCCAGACCAGCAGGTGGTCGCAATCCGGGGCGTCCAGGATTTCCTGCAGGGTGTCTTTTTTCTTGAATCCGTGGCCACCGAAAGCCACCGCCAGAAGGTGCAGGTCGTGATTGCCCAGCACCACCACCGCCGAATCGCCCAGGCTCTCGATGTAACGCAGGGTCGCCAGCGACGACGGCCCCCGGTTGATCAGATCGCCGGCCACCCACAACCGATCACGGGAAGGCGAAAAGTCGACTTTCGTCAGTACGTCCCGCAATCGTTCGTAGCAGCCCTGAATATCGCCAATGGCGTAGTCAGTCATTACTTACCTCATCGCTCTGCGTTGGTGCAGGTGCGTTATCCACCAGGCTGTCGGCAATGGTTACGTATTCGGCCAGGCCCAGGTTTTCCGGGCGCAAGCCATCGTTGATGCCCAACGTCTGTAACTGTTCGGCGCTGATCAGCCCGCCCAGGGCTTTTCTCAGAGTCTTGCGGCGGGCACTAAAAGCCGTGCGCACCACCAGCTGCAGGGTTTTTATGTCTTTGGCCGGGTGCGGCAGTTCCTTGTGCGGCACCAGCCGTACAATGGCCGAATCCACTTTCGGGGCCGGCCGGAAGGCGCCGGGGCCCACTTCGAACAAAGGCTGCACCTTGCAGTAATACTGGGCCATGATCCCCAGCCGGCCATAGTTGTTATCTCCTGGTACCGCCGCCAGCCGTTGCACCACTTCTTTTTGCAGCATGAAGTGCATGTCGGCCACTACACCGGCCTGCCCCAGCAGGTGGAAAATCAGCGGCGTGGAGATGTTGTACGGCAAATTGCCGATGATGCGCAGCGGCCGATCTGTCATCAGCTGGCTGAAGTCAAAGCTGAGCGCATCCGCCTCGTGGATGCGGAACTCCGGGTAATTGAAGAATTTGGTGCGCAGCACCGGAATCAGGTCTCGGTCCAGTTCCACTACCTGCAAGCGAGGGTTCAGCGCCAGGATTTCCTCGGTGAGTGCGCCCAGCCCCGGGCCGATTTCCACCATGGCGTCGTCGGGTTTGGGATTAATGGCCCGGACGATGCGCTCGATCACGCCCGGGTCATGCAGAAAATTCTGACCAAAGCGTTTGCGGGCCTTGTGCCCGTGTTTGTTACTCATTGAGATTACTCATTCAGTCGTTTTTGCCGCCCGGCGGCAACGGGCCATGTGTTCTGCCACACGAATGGCGGTGTGTAGGCTGCCGGCGTCGGCCTTGCCGGTTCCGGCCAGATCCAGCGCGGTGCCGTGGTCTACCGAAGTGCGCACAATGGGTAGGCCCAGGGTGATGTTGACCGCCCGGCCAAAGCCCTGAAATTTCAATACCGGCAGGCCCTGGTCGTGGTACATGGCCAGCACCGCGTCAGCGTTATCCAGCCAGTGCGGTGTGAACAGGGTGTCCGCCGGCAACGGACCGGTCAGCTGGATGCCCTCGGCCCGCAGTTTTTCGAGGGTTGGCTCAATGACCTCGATTTCCTCCCGGCCCAGGTGCCCACCTTCACCCGCGTGGGGGTTCAGCCCGGCCACCAGAATGCGCGGTTGATCAATGCCGAAGAAGGTGTTCAGGTCGGCATTCAGGATACGGGTGACCTGAATCAGGCGCTCGGGTGTAATCGCCGTCGATACGTCCTTTAGGGGTAAGTGAGTGGTTACCAGGGCAACCCGTAGCTCTTCGGTGGCCAGCATCATGACTACCCGTTCCACGCCACACAGCTCCTGAAGGAATTCGGTGTGGCCACTAAAGGCGATGCCCGCCTCGTTGATCACGCCCTTGTGCACCGGTGCGGTGACCATGCCGTCAAAATCGCCATTCAGGCAGCCATTGGCGGCAATGGTCAGGGTATCGAGCACGTACTGACTGTTACTGGCATCCAGCTGGCTCGCAGCGTGTGAGCTGCAACCATCCACATGATATACAGACAGGTGCCCGGCGCCGGTTTCCGGTGCCTGGCCGGGCAGCCAGTCGTGCAACTGCACTACCAGCCCCAGAGTCTGTGCCCGGGCGGCCAGCAGGTTTTTGCAGGCCACCACCACCAGCCCTGTCTGCCGGTGTTTTCCGGCCAGTTGCAGGCACAGCTCAGGGCCGATACCTGCCGGCTCACCAGCGGTCAGGGCCAGTGTTACCAACTCACTCATGAGGCGCCTTTGTTTTCATTGCTGGCGTCCAAATCGGAATATTCACCTTTGAATTCAACAAAGGCTTCATCCCGGATTTCACGTAACCAGTTCTGCAACTCGGTCTCGAACTTGCGCTGGTAAATGGCCTGACGGGCCTGGGATTCCCGATTTGCATTAGTGACATCCTGCTTACGACGCTCTTGCACCTGCAGGATGTGCCAGCCGAACTGTGAGCGAACAGGGCCATAATACTCACCCACTTCCGCGTCCATCATCGCCTGTTCAAACGCCGGCACCATCTGGCCGGGGCTCACCCAACCGAGGTTGCCCCCGTCCGAGCCGGAGACAGAATCGTCGGAGAACTCACGGGCCAGTGCGGCGAAATCCGCACCATCCTGCAACTGCTGGTAGATCTCATCAATGCGCCGTTCAGCCTGGGCTTCTGTTACTGCGTCAGACGAACGGATCAGAATGTGGCGAACACGATGCTGCCGGACAAATTCCTGCTGCTCAACGCCGCGTGTCTCCATCACCTGCACCAGGTGAAAGCCGCTGTTGTTTTCCAGGACATCGGAGGTTTCTCCCTCCTCCAGTTCCGGCACAACCGGTGCAACCAGAGACGGCAGCTGGCTTTCTGAACGCCAGCCCATGTCGCCGCCTTCGAGGGCGTTGCTGGCATCGGATTCAGCGACCGCCACTTCCCGGAAATCCCGGCCTTCGACAATCTGCTGGCGAAGCTGTTTGGCCTTGGCCCGGGCCCGGTTTTCGGCGGCCTCGTTACCAGGCTGCTCGTTCTCGATGAAGATGTACGCCAGACGGTATTCCGGCTCGTTGGCACCGCGGGCCTGTTGGGCCTGCAGGTAATTCTCCACTTCCCTGTCGGTGATCCGTACCCGACTGCCCACGCGCCGCTGCTGCACCCGGCTGGTAAGCATTTCGTTGCGAATCTGCTCCCGTGCCTGCTGATAGGTTACCCCCTCCCGGGTCAGTTGTTGTTCGAACTGAGCCAGGCTAAGGCCGTTGCTGCGCGCGATGTTGGCCAGAGTTTCGTTCAGCTCGTTGTCGCTTACCCGCATGCCCATGTCGTCGGCCATCTGCAACTGAATGGACTCGGTAATCAGCTGTTCAAGCACCCGCTCTTCCAGCAGATCCCGGGGCGGCAGGCCGGTGCCCTGGGCACTCAGCCGGCCGATGATGGTATTAACGCGCGCATCCAGCTCGCTTTGCAGAAGCGCTTCGTCGTCGACGATGGCCACCACCTGGTCCAGCAGTTTTCGTTCGGCCTGGGCCGAAACCGACAGTGCCACCATGGCCAGTGTCAGCAGCAGTGTCAGTCCGTGGCGGACAGTTGCCTTCATAATCACCTCTTGGTTGGTCAATTCGAAGCAGCCGCCCGCTGGGGGCGTCGCAAATTCCGGTCTGTATTAGGGGCGTGGCGTGCCGAAACGGCGGCGCTCGCGTTCGTCATAACCATAAATGGCATCGGAAAGATCTTCCGTGGCACCGCCACTGCCACCCAGGCCCTTGAGTTCGACCCGGAACAGTATACGGCTGTCCAGTTCTTCATCGCTGGTCAGATAATTCTGATGCACCAGCTGCACGCTCCAGCAACAGTTGTTGTATTCAATACCCGCCAGACTACCAGCGGTGCGGTCGTCAACGGAATCATACACCCAACGGCCAATGGCGCTGACCCGGTCGGTAATCGGGAAGACAGTGCCAATGTCCGATTGTTCCAGGCCCTCATCGCTGGCGGCCCCGTCGTCGCCGCGCCGGTAGGTATGCCCCAGGGTGGCCAGATACCGGTAACCCTCGGAGTGAAAAATCAGCTGGCTGCGGCCTTCCAGGGTTTTGTGCGTTTCGTGATCCCACAGCCCCGAGGAGCGAATTTCCAGGTTTTCCAGCGGGTTGAGCACCACCTCCCCGGCCAACGGCGAGTTAGTATCAGCACAACCTGCCATGCCGCAGCTGCCATCCAAAGCAACATTCCGGTCATCAAAGTAATGCACCTGTCCGACACTGACCCGGGCCCGTTCGGCACCGGTAAGCAGGTCATTGAAACGGCTGGTCAAAGCGACCGTCAGCTGGTTGGTGTCGCCCACCCGATCACCACCGGCGAAGCGGTTGCGCTCGAACAACTGGTCAAAACGAAAGCTGCGCAGGCCGGTGTCGAAATCCGGGATATGGCTCTGATCGTCGGCGTCGGCCCACGCGTAGTAAAGCCGTGGCTCCAGGGTCTGATTATAGGGCACATCGAACAACTCGCCCCGGCGATCAAAATACAGACCGTTGTCCCACTCGAACACCGGCACGGTGCGATCAAAGCTGCCGTCGCGCTGGTTGTACTGGTAATCATCCAGCTCATAACGGGTGTAATCGAGGCTCACCGACGGGCGACTGAAGCCCCAGAGCGCGCGCATGGGCAGGGCAACTTCCGGAACCATTCGCAGGCGCTGGCCGGTAGCCTTGTCCAGACCAGTCAGATCTTCGTTTTCCCGGTCAAACCAGGTGTACTGGCTATCCAGCAAGGTTTCAAAAGGGCCTGCATCCACAGTCCCGCCGTAGATCAGCTCAGGTAGCTGATCGTATGGCTTATTGACGTCCAGCACATCTTCATCCAGCGTCTGGTAACCGTTCAGGTACGCCTCAAAATACTGGTCCGAACCGGAATAGCGCACTCCGCCGCGCCGGCGCAGATGCGTGGCCGAGTTGATCTCCAGCGTCCGGTTCAGGTCACTCAGGTAATCCTCATCCGAAACCGCCGAGTAATCCACGTAGCCATTCCAGCCACCGCCAAAGGCGGCCCGAGTGGTGAAATCCAGCCCCCAACGCTCGCCGTCTTCTCCCGGAAATTCGTCCTCGTGAGCCGAATCGCCGTTAATGTAACCCAGCTGCAAAACGGATTCGCCCAGCTCGCTCAGGTACCGGCCTTCCACTTCCGTGAACAGGCCGCGCCCGTGAATGTATTGCGGGGTCAGGGTCGCGTCGTAGTGCGGTGCCAGGTTCAGGTAATACGGTGTGGCCAGAAAAGCACCACTGCCGGCGCTGGAGCTGCCGAACTGCGGGTAGAGAAAGCCGCTCTTGCGACGATCATCAATGGGGAAGCTCAGGTACGGCCAGTAGAACACCGGTGTATCCAGCACTTCCAGCCTCAGATGGGTGGCGGTACCAACGCCCTCGGCACGATCCAGCTCGATGTCCGAGGCCACCACCGACCAATCGTTTTGCTGCGGGCCGCAAGTAGTCAGCATACCGTCGGTGATCACCATCCGGGTTTCACCGATGCGCGAAAGGGAGGCGGCCGTGCCCCGCAATTCCGCTTCGTGGAACAGAAAAGTAGCGGTGTTGATATCAAACTTGCCGCTTTCCACCGAGTATTGGGCGTCCTGCCCGGTCAGCAAGAAGCCCTGCCCCCGGCTGATCAGCGGCCCCTGCAGATTGACGGTGCCGGCTTGCTGATTGTACAGAGCCTCGGTACCCGAGGCCTGGAACGCGCCCTGGCGCAGCTGCACATCTCCCTGCAGGTACAGTTCTGAATCTATCTGATAGCGAGCATCGCGGGAACTGGCCTGTAATGGCGCCCGGCCAGCGTCCTCGGAAAGGGGCGATTCCACCTGCGAAGGAAGATATCCCCCGCTGCAAAACACCGGCACCCGCTCGCGTATCTCTTGCGGCAACTCACTGCGCGGTCGCCAGTCCAGCTCGGCGGCACTCGGACTGCCAGTTTGAGGGCTTGCAGACTGGCCATGGGCAGTACCAACCATCAACCCGGTTACCAGCAGGCTACGGGTAAGGCGGGCCCTGACTCCTGTCAGACGATGGCTGCGGCTGGGCACGGTGGTAAGCTTCCTGTTTCGGGTGAACACTGGGGTTGAAACGTGCGCCTAGTTTACACGCGCCCCACCGGCTTGTTAACGGAAACACCGCTGCAAATAGATGTTACGGTCTTTATACTGGCCGGGTAACTCAAACGCTTCGGCTTGAATCCGTAACACCAACGTCAGGAAGCCCGCACCTCATGGACACCCGCCTGCAACTGTTGACCCAATGGGTCCGGCAATTTCCCGGCCTGGCAGACACCACCCCGGAACCGGTTTCCGGCGACGCCAGCTTCCGCCGTTATTTCCGGGTATGGCGAACCGCTGCATCGGGCGAAACTACTACCCCGCTGATCGTCATGGACGCGCCTCCGGAACACGAGGACTGCCGCCCCTTTCTCGCCATCGCCCGGCATTGGCACCAACACGGCATTGGCGTACCGGCTATTGAAGCAGAGAACCTGGAGCAGGGCTTCCTGCTGCTTGAGGATCTCGGTGACCGGCTGATGCTGCCGGCACTAACCACCGACACTGCCGATTCCCTGTACCAGCCGGCCCTGAAGGAACTGGCCCGCATCGCAGCCCTGCCGGAGCCGGACCAGTACCCGTTACCCACCTACGATGACGCCTTGCTGGACCGCGAGATGGCGCTGTTTCCTGACTGGTTGCTGGAAAAACATCTGGGCCTGGTACTGGATAACCAGGAGCGCGCCCTGCTGGATACTGCCTTTGGCCTCCTGAAAGAAAGTGCCCTGGCGCAGCCGGTGGTTACCGTGCATCGGGACTACCACTCCCGCAACCTGCTAATTCGCGACCACCAGGCCCGCCCAGGCGTGATCGATTTTCAGGACGCCGTGCGTGGCCCGGTGACCTACGATGCCGCCTCGCTTCTCAAGGACTGCTACATTCGCTGGCCGCAATCACGCATTCAGCAATGGCTGGAAGACTATCGCCAGCACACCCTGGCCGCCGGCCTGCACCGGGCCGACAGCGACACCTTCGAGCAGTGGTTTGAACTGATGGGCATGCAGCGCCACCTGAAAGCCGCCGGCATTTTCGCCCGACTGGCCATTCGCGATGGCAAACACGGTTTTCTGGCCGACGTGCCCCGCACCGTCAGCTATCTGCGCGATGCCAGCGCCCGCCAGCCGGCGTTCCGCCATTTCCACGAATGGTTGTGCGATGTGGTCATTCCCCGTATTGAAGACCGCATCGGCGCCTTGCCAGCGCCGGCGAGCCAACAGGAGCAGGGTCCCCAGTGAAAGCGATGATTCTGGCCGCCGGCAAGGGCGAACGCATGCGGCCGTTAACCCTGCACACGCCCAAACCGCTGCTGGCAGCGGGCGGCAAGCCATTGATTGTGCATCACATTGAGCGCCTTCAAGCAGCCGGCTTTACCGAGCTGGTGATCAACCACGCCTGGCTGGGCGAGCAGATTGAGCACCGGCTGGGGGCGGGGGAGCAGCTGGGGGTCAGCATTCGTTATTCCGCCGAAGGCGAGCCACTGGAAACCGCCGGCGGCATTGTCCGGGCTCTGCCCCTGCTGGCCGATCCGGCTTCGAACTGGTTTGTGGTCATCAACGGCGATATCTGGACCGATTTTCTGTTCCATCAATTGCAGCCGCCCAAGCAGCCGGATTGCCAGGCCCTGCTGGTGCTCACAGACAACCCGGACCACAACCCGGCCGGGGACTTTCATCTGAACTCAGACGGCCGACTGGCCAGCAGCGGCGGCAATTGCCTGACTTTCACCGGCATTAGCCTGTTACACCGAAGCCTGTTCGCAGGCCTGGACGACAGCGCCGGCAAACTCGGGCCGGTACTGCGCCGGGCGATCAGTCAGGGCCGCGCTCTTGGCCTGCACCACCAGGGCCAATGGATGGATATTGGCACGCCGGAACGGCTGGCACAGCTGGATGAGCAACTGGGCAAACAAGAAGGCCATCAATGACCGACAGCCAGGCCTTGACGCCAAGAATTGAAAGCACACTGATCAACCGGCTGACTCAGCTTAGCGAGTGCGGCCACCGGGCCGATGAGCTGGCCCGGCGCACCAGCTTACCCCGGGCCTACCGCAATGTACTGTTTTACTTTCTGGGCTTCACCGCCAAGGGCAGCGGCCGGGTAACAGAAGCCGACATCACCTATGCCCAGCACCTGATGAAAGCACTGGGCCTGTCTGCGCGCCAACGCAAACGCGCCATCCATCACTTCCAGAAAGGCAAGGCCACCGAGCACCTACCCTTCCAGCGCGGCCTGTGGTTACGCTGGCAAACGCCTCTTCGCACCGGCGCCGCCGTAACCACCGCTATCTGCCTGTGCCATGGCGCCCAGGTACTGGGACAACCGGCCAAATCCAGACGTTATCGTTGCGAGGACAGTCTGATCCGGCTAGGCCTGCCGGTTGCAATGGCCGACGAGATTTTCGAACACTACGCCAGTAAGGTGTGGGCTAAAAGCCCATCAACCCGGGAGAAGCCGGTTACCTATGAGCAGGCCTGCAGGGTATTGGGCGTGACACGCCGGGACAGCCTGGAAGACATCAAGCGCCACTACCGGAAAAAGGTGTCGGCCTGCCATCCGGACAAGCTGGCCCAGCAAAAGCTGACGCCATCCGAACGGGCCATGGCCAAAGACCAGCTGCTGAATTACCAGGTGGCCTGGGAGCTGATCAAGAAACGCCATAATATGGCCAATCGCTAACGCTGGAACTGCCCCCGCAGGCGGTTTACCACCCGATCCGCGTCTTCACGCCGGGGCGGGCTGGCCAGAGGAAGCGCCTGGCGCCGGTACCTCTCTACCCCTTCCCGGGCGAACCGGGCAGCACGCTCGCGACCTTGCACGCCAACCGGCCCAAAGCTGCCGTGTAAATCCAGCAACCACCAGACCCGCTCGCCGGCCAACAGGCCACTCACCTCAGCCAGACGCGGCGGCGAGAACGAGGGTGCCAGCCAGACTACACCCTCCAGATTATTGCGGCCAGCGGCCCACTGAGCAACGTAATCCGCCGACCAGCCGACGCCCAGCACCACAAGCGCCTGGTAGCCCTGTTCGCTCAACGTCGCCGCAGCGGCATCGAGCAGGGTTCTGACCGAGTTGGCGTAGTTATCAAAGAGGGTTTGCAGTTCCTCGTCCGACGCCACGTCAATCATCACCGAGCCAGCGCCCGGGGCGGCATCATCACCATTGTCACCAGCCGGTTCACCGTCCTCTCCACCATCCTCTCCCGGCGTCGGCACAGTGCGCGCCAGACGGCTGCGGCGCAGGGCCTCAGGCGGTGTTCGCAAGCCCAGAGTCAAGGTCGCCATTCCGGCTCCGGGCAAGGCCTGGCGCAAGGCGCCAGTCACGCCTTCATCGGCCGTTTGTCCCTCGTCGGCCAGCACAATCACCGCCGCTTTTGCCGGCGTTTCCAGCTCCGGACGGAACAGGGCCAGGGCGCGACTGTCGTCTTCCAGCTCCAGCCAAACCGCCTGCTCCGGGTACTGGCTGGCCAGCCCCCATTCCCCCAAACCGGTATGCAACACCGGGCGATCTTTAGCCGACGCCGGTGCCGGCTCTTCCTCATTCGCCTGCTCATCCCCGGGCGCTTGCTCCGCGTCCTGCTCCTGGGCCAGGGCACCACAGCTCCAGACCCACAACAGGCCGAACACCAGCCACGAACGCTTCCGTTTTCTGATCAAAGCCATTACCCCGCGCTGCGAAATTGGACGGCAAACTGATAGACTATCACCTTAAAACCAACCAACTGACCGAATCCATCGAGAACCAACCGAGAGAGCCCCGATGAACCCATACCTGATTGCCCCATCCATTCTCTCCGCCGATTTTGCCCGCCTGGGCGAAGAAGTCGACAACGTACTGGCCGCCGGCGCCGACGTGGTCCACTTCGATGTGATGGACAATCATTATGTGCCCAACCTGACCATCGGCCCCATGGTGTGCGAAGCCCTGCGCAAGCACGGCGTAACCGCCCCCATTGATGTACACTTGATGGTTTCCCCGGTGGACGACCTCATCCGTATGTTTATCGACGCCGGCGCCAGTTACATTACCTTTCATCCCGAAGCCAGCAACCACATCGACCGCTCCCTGCAGCTGATCCGCGACGGCGGCTGCAAGGCCGGCCTGGTATTCAATCCGGCCACGCCGTTGAGCTACATGGACTACGTAATGGACAAGCTGGATATGGTATTGCTGATGTCGGTGAACCCCGGCTTTGGCGGCCAGAAGTTCATCCCGGGCACCCTCGACAAGCTGCGAGAAGCCCGTCGGAAAATCGACGAAAGCGGCCACAACATTCGCCTTGAGATCGATGGCGGCGTGAACACCGACAACATCCGCGAGATCGCCGAAGCCGGCGCCGACACCTTCGTGGCCGGCTCCGCCATCTTCAAAACCCCGGACTACAAGGCCACCATCGACGCGATGCGCGCCGAACTGGACGCAGCCCGCAAGGCCCGCGGCGAATGAGCCTGAAAGGCCTGTTCAACGCCCGCTGGCCGGGGGTCGCCCTGTTTGACCTGGACGGCACCCTGGTAGACAGCGCGCCAGACCTGGCCGAGGCGGTGGACCTTACCCTGCGGGAGCTTGGCCGCGCGCCGGCAGGTCTGGAAAAAGTGCGCCCCTGGGTGGGCAACGGTGCGAAGGTCCTGATTCGCCGGGCCCTGGCCGACAAGCGGGACTGGCAACCACCTCGCCCGGAAGACGACGCCCTGATCGACAGCGCCCTGGAGATCTTCTTCAAACACTACCGGCACACCAACGGCAAGCACGCCCACGTGTACCCCGGCGTCAAGGAATGCCTGGACCACCTGAGCAGCTGTGGTTGTCGCATGGGCGTGGTCACCAACAAACCCCAGCAGTTCGTCGCACCGCTACTGGAGCAAACCGGATTGGCTGATTATTTCGAGCTGACCCTTGGCGGCGACGCACTGCCCGAGAAAAAGCCCGAACCGGCACCTGTGCTGCATGCCATGAAAGAACTTCACGGCACCGTGGGCACCACGGTCATGATCGGTGACTCCGACAACGATGTGAACGCGGCGCTGGCTGCCGGCATTCCCTGCGTGGCCGTGCGCTACGGCTACAACTCAGGCGCTGCCATCGATAGCCTGGGTGCGGATGCGGTGGTGGACTCACTGGCCGAACTGCTCTGACGAACAGGCGAGTCAGCGCCTCGAAGCTAACGATTCAGTTCGTACGCACACATGTTCACGGCCGTGGCCAAATTCAGCGATTCAAGAACGCCGGCGCCTGGAATCGAGTACGCGGTGACATCCAGCCCGGCCAGTTCGTCATGGGGGACGCCGCGCGCTTCATTGCCAAAGATAAAGCACTGCTCTCTGGTAAACCCTTCACTGGAAAGCGGTGCGCCTTCGATATCCAGGCACGCGAAGTGATCAAATCGCGTTTTCAGCTCATCGAGACTCACATCCAGCTCAATGGGCAAGTGGAAAATCGCCCCCATGCTGGCACGCACCACCTTGGGATTGTACGGGTCCACACTGTTGGGGCTTAATACGCAGCGAAAACCACCGAACCAGGCCAGGGTTCGCAAAATAGTGCCCAGGTTGCCCGGGTCCTGCACTTCGTATAAATAAATGGTTTTTTCCCGGGTTGTTTCATCGGCATTGGCACGAGGTGCAGGCAACGGCTCAGGGCCACGAAACGGCACCACCGCCACAATGCCCTGCGGGGTTTGCGTATCGGCGATTTTCTGCATTTGCTTGTCGGTAATACGCACCTGTTCCAGCGATGTCGCCACGTCGCCATGGCTTTCGCTGACATAAACTTTCGCCTGCCGGAATGCGGGAACGGCTTTGGCCGCCTTTTCCAGCTCCAGAATCAGGTGCTCGCCTTCCACCAGAAAGCAGCCCAGATCTTTGCGGCCTTTCTTCTTGTGCAGCTTCTTTATGTCATCCAGTTTCATCGTGCGTTACTCAACCAACCAAAATCGCATCCACCACTGCCATGCCATTCACCCGCCAAGCTGACGCCAAAAGGCCACAGTGCCTGCAAAGCAGGCGAATACTAGCATGGATCGGAATTTACCGGTGTTACAGCCCTCTGCCTGAGCAGGTATAATCCACGCATCATTCAAGTTCGACTTAGAGCAATGACATGGCCAGATCCAAAAGCAGCCAGCAATGGCTCGATGAGCACGTCAACGATGTGTATGTGAAACGCGCGCAAGCCGATGGCTATCGCTCCCGCGCCAGCTACAAACTGCTTGAGCTGATTGAGAAGGACAAGCTGGTCCGCCCCGGCATGGTGACCATGGACCTTGGCAGTGCGCCGGGCGGCTGGTCGCAGGTATTGGCGAACATTGTCGGCGCCAAGGGCCGCGTCATCGCGTCCGATATCCTGCCCATGGACTCCATCGCAGATGTGGACTTTATCCAGGGCGACTTCACCGAAGACCACGTTTTTGACGACATCATGGCCACCCTGGACAACGCCCCGGTGGACCTGGTGGTATCGGACATGGCTCCCAACATCAGCGGAATCAATGTGGCCGACCAGGCAGCTTCCATGTATCTGGTGGAGCTGGCCCTGGACATGGCCCGCCAGGTTCTGAAACCAGGAGGCTGCTTTGTCGCCAAGGTGTTTCAGGGGGTGGGCTACGACGAGTATCTGAAAGACGTGCGCACGTCCTTCAACAAGCTGCTGATTCGCAAACCCGATGCCTCACGCGCCCGATCCCGCGAGGTCTACCTGGTGGCCAAAGGCTTCAAGGGCTAGCCGCGCGCCTTCTTGACGCTTGGCTTGCGTGGCCGTTTCGACTTTGGCCCCGTGTTCTTACCGACGGGTTTACCGCCAGGCTTACCACCCGGCCTGTTTTTATGACCGCCCTTGCCGGGTTTCGCCGGTTTGCCCGATGGCTTCCCGGGCTGATGCCTGCCCTTGGGGTTACCGCCGGTTTTTTTGGCTTTGGGTGGGCCACCGCGTTTCTGACCAGGCTTTTTACCGGCTCGTTTCTGCGTGGTTTTCTGCCCGGCAGGCGCCTCAGACGATGAATCTTTGATGGCGTCCATAATGCCGTTCAGCTCTTTTTGAGTGAGATCGCGCCACTCGCCAACGGCCAGGCCTTTGAGGTTCACATTCATGATGCGAACACGTTCGAGTTTGACCACATCGTAACCGAAGTGTTCGCACATGCGGCGAATCTGGCGGTTCAAGCCCTGCACCAGGGTGATTCTGAAGACCCTGGCGGACTCCTGTTGCACCTTACACTTCTTGGTCACGGTGCCCAGAATCGGCACCCCATTGGCCATGCCCTGAATAAAGCCCTTGGTAATGGGCTTATCCACTTCCACCAAATATTCTTTTTCATGGTCATTGCCCGCGCGCAGGATCTTATTCACCAGATCGCCATTACTGGTCAAAAAGATCAGGCCCTGGGAATCCTTATCCAGGCGACCAATGGGGAAAATCCGGGTGCCGTGGCCCACAAAGCGCTGGATGTTATTGGGCTCACTGGTATCCGTGGTGCTGACGATACCCACGGGTTTATTCAGTGCAATGAACACAAAGTCGTCAGCCTCTGGCGGCTCAACGAGTTGCCCGTTAACCTTCACCGTATCCCCGGGCATCACAAGGTCGCCCACCACAGCAGGCCTGCCATTCAAAGACACATTACCCTGTTCAATGTAGCGGTCCGCTTCACGGCGTGAGCACATGCCACTGCTGCTGATGTATTTGTTGAGACGGGTCGACGGGGCATTCGGCATAGGCAATGGCTTATCTTCATGATTGGGTTGAAAAATTAGGCTGCGCACAGTACTCAGCCAGAACGGCACCACGCTCGCAGCCGTCGCCCACCTATCTTAGGGTATTCGCGCCTTCTGCTCTATGGGTAACGCCTTGCATCCGACTTGATGGGCAACTGCCACCCCTTCACCCGGCACGCATTGTTCAACTTTCACCCCGGCAACCCGATATTGTACCGGGGCCGGCTGGCTGCAATAATCCTCCTCTTATTCGCTTCCGACCCGGCAACGGTGAATCAGGCAACACGGTGAGCCCATGGCGAGCACCTTCAGCAACACAGTGAACCAGTAACGCCGCCATGATTTTGATGATCGACAACTTCGATTCCTTCACCTACAACGTAGTGCAATACCTGACCGAGCTGGGCGCCGAGGTGCGGGTGGTCCGCAACGACGAGATCACTGTTGAAGCCATTGAGGCGCTGCGCCCGGAGCGGCTGGTGATTTCGCCGGGGCCGTGTACGCCGGATGAGTCCGGCATTACCCTGGAAGCGATCCGATATTTTTCCGGCAAGCTGCCGATCCTCGGCATTTGCCTGGGACACCAGGCCATTGGCCAGGTGTTTGGCGGCCATGTGGTGCGAGCGAGAGCGGTGATGCACGGCAAGGTGTCGCCAATGGTGCACACCAACACCGGGGTTTTCCGGGGGCTGAACAACCCGCTGAACGCCACCCGTTACAATAGCCTGGTGATCGACAAGACCACCCTGCCGGAGTGTCTGGAGATCACGGCCTGGACCCAGCGCGCCGACGGCTCGGTGGACGAGATCATGGGCATACGCCACAAAACGCTGCCCATTGAAGGGGTACAATTCCACCCGGAGTCGATCATGACCGAGCAGGGACACGACTTGCTGCGCAACTTTCTGACAACCTGAGGGGCCACAATAGATGGACATGAAACAAGCACTGAACCGCATCGCCTCTAATCTGGACCTCTCACGGGAGGAAATGAAAGAGGTGATGCGCATCGTAATGAACGGTGAGGCCACCGACGCCCAGATTGGCGCATTTCTCATGGGACTGCGCCTGAAAAGCGAAACCATCGACGAGATCACCGGCGCCACCGAGGTGATGCGCGAGCTGGTCACCGGGGTCACCGTCAACGCCGACCCGCTGGTAGACATTGTTGGTACCGGTGGCGATGGCGCCAACCTGTTCAATGTGTCTTCCGCTTCAGCATTTGTGGTGGCGGCCGCCGGCGGTTTTGTCGCCAAGCACGGCAACCGGGGCGTGTCCTCCAAGAGCGGCAGTGCGGATTTGATCGAGAAAGCCGGCATCAACCTGGACATGAAACCGGAGGAGGGGGCCCGCTGCGTGGAAGAAATCGGCGTTGGCTTCATGTTCGCCCCGGCCCACCACGGCGCCATGAAGCACGCCATCGGCCCGCGCAAGGAACTGGGCTGCCGCACCATTTTCAACATCCTAGGCCCCATGACCAACCCGGCCGGCGTGAAACGCCAGCTGATCGGTGTGTTCACCAAAGAACTGTGCCGCCCCATGGCGGAGGTAATGTATCGCTTGGGCGCCGAGCACATTATGGTGGTTTGCTCGAAAGACGGGCTGGATGAAATCAGCCTGGCGACAGCCACCCATGTGGCCGAACTGAAAGACGGTGAGATCACCGAATACGACATCACCCCGGAAGACCTGGGCGTGAAGAGTCAGTCTCTGGTGGGGCTGACGGTGGATTCCTCCGAGGAGTCACTGGCACTGATCAAGGCGGCCTTTGGTCGTACCCACGATGAAACCACCGAGAAAGCCCGTGACATGATTGCCCTGAACGCCGGCGCGGCAATCTACGTGGCCGGCCTGGCCGATACCGCCAAAGAAGGCGTGGATATGGCGCTGGATGCCATGGGCTCTGGACTGGCGATGGGCAAGATGTCCGAGCTGGCTGATTTTTCTCGGTGTTTTTAATTCCGGGCTGTTGAATTTTTAGCCGGACGATCAACAAAGCTGGATAGAGCCGGTGGTGAGGTGCTTTCCAAAACTGTCTGCAGCCATGGATGGCTGCAGTCAAGCCCTACAGGGACGTACTTGTGGGCGTGTTTTGGAAAGCACCTCACCATCGGCTCCTGCACCCAATCTTACGGGCCTGATATGACTGAGCGACATCTGGACAAGACACCCACCATTCTCCGCAAAATCGTTGAGCGGAAGTGGGAAGAAATCGACGAACGTAAGCCGAAGGTTTCCGAGGCGGACTTGAAAGCCATGGCCGGGGACCAGGCCCCGGCGCGGGGGTTCGCCAACGCCCTGCGGGCGCGCATTGAACAGCAGACCCCGGCGGTCATCGCGGAAATCAAGAAAGCCTCACCCAGCAAGGGCATCCTCCGTGACCCGTTCGAGCCGGCAAAGATTGCCATGAGCTACGAACAAGGTGGTGCCGCCTGTCTGTCTGTGCTTACGGATAAGGATTTCTTCCAGGGCCACGAGGACTACCTGAAAGCGGCCCGTGCGGCCTGCAGCCTGCCGGTCATTCGCAAGGACTTCATGGTGGCGCCGTACCAGGTGTACGAAAGCCGCGCCATGGGGGCGGACTGCATTCTGTTGATTGCCGCCTGCCTGAGCAAACACCAGATGCAGGAACTGGAAGGCATTGCCCATGAAATCGGGCTGGATGTGCTGGTGGAAGTGCACAACGGCGAGGAAATGGACGACGCCCTCACCCTGAACACACCGCTGGTGGGCATCAACAACCGGGACCTGCACACTTTTGAAGTCTCGCTGGACACCACCTTTGAGCTGCACCAGCGCATCGGCGCCGAGCGCCTGGCCATCACCGAGAGCGGCATCATGACGCTCGAGGACGTTCAGGCCATGACCAGCCGGGGCATTTACGGCTTTCTGGTGGGTGAATCCTTCATGCGGGCACCGGAGCCCGGCGAGAAACTGCGGGAGCTGTTCTTCCCCGCCGGTTAACCTCCGGCCCGGCTGACCTCAGTCGGCCTGTTCCGCCAGCGCCTCCTGCATCACCTGCTGGAGGTGCTCGGGCAACTCGCCGGCCAACGCCAGGGCCGCTTTGTGCCCGCGCGGAGTCATTTTCCCCCAGGTACGGCGCACGATGTGTACCCACTTTTCCCGGTCATAATCCGGGTTGTCGTCGAAGAACTGGCTGAAGTAGCGCTCCAGAAACACCATGCAGGCCACGTCTTCGAGCAGTTGGGTGTCCTCGTCTTCCTGCAGCTTGCGTTTGGTGAGAGTGGTTTCCACCCGTTCACAATCCTCGGCGGAGTAGCCACATTCGGCCATAATCTCCGCTGCCCGGCGCCCGTGCATGCGGCCACAGGCCTGGCGCCACTGGTAGTAGTTCTTTTTTCCTTCCCCGTAATCGGAGCGCGGCATGGTCCAGCGTTCAATGTGCTGGGCTCGGCAGGCAATCTGCATTCGCTCGCTGGGTTCGGGCTCCAACTCGAACAGCCAGCGAGTCATGTGCTGGCTGTAGGCGTATTCCTTCGGCAGGGTTTGGTGGCCAACCTGTTCCTGATTGGGGTCCTGGAGGTTGGCCTGGTCAATGGCCTCGATGGCGCAACTCAGCTTGTCGCTGTCTGTCATGGTTCCTTATCCCTGAGTTCATTCAAACCGAAGCGGACGGCCGGGCGGCAATGCGGTCATACCAGGCCTGCAAATGCTCCTGCTCCGGAGCGATGCGGATTTTCACCACGCGGGCAAAGGCGATGGTGACAAAGGCCGTGATGTCTGCCGCCGTGAAGCGGTCACAGCACAGGTAATCCCGGTCGGCCAGGTGGTCGTTCAGGAACGCCATGAAGTCATGCACCTGGGTACCGCACTCGTCACCCCATTCCTTGATCGGGTTCATCCGGTCATTGAAGTAACCGGTGCCATGCTGGAAGCACATGGTGGTGGGCTGCATCAGGTAGAATTCCAGCCAACGCTGCCACTGTTCAATCTGTGCCTTTTCCAGCGCCGTGTCGCCCAGCAGGTGCGGGGTGTCCGGGTAGGCTTCTTCGAAATAGCGGCAAATGGCCAGGGTTTCGGAGATGCAAGTGCCGTCATCCAGCTCCAACACCGGCACTTTTTTCATCGGGTTGCGAGCGGTAAATTCCGGGGTCAGGTTTTCGCCCTTCACAATGTCGATCTGCTCGAAGCTCGCCTGCTCCAACAGGCCTTTCTCGGCCATGAACATGCGCACCCGGCGGGGATTGGGGGCGGTACTGGTTTCGTAGATTTTCATCTTGTTATTGGCTCCATAAAATCGCAGTCACAGGTTTTTGAGACTGACGGCAAAGGCCGATGGCGTCAAGGTGCCTCGCCGTTGCCGACAAGACCGGGTACCCTTGGGCCATTCAGGTTTTAGGAGGCGCCAATGAGCATCAAACTCTATCAGTTCTGCATTTCCCATTATTCCGAGAAAGTGCGCTGGGCGCTGGATTTCAAGGGCATTAACTATCAGCCGGTGAACCTGTTGCCCGGACAGCATCGAAAAACCATCCTGCCCCTGACCGGGGGCGAATCATCCGTACCGGTGCTGGATCATGACGGAGAGATTGTCCAGGGCTCTTCACGGATTCTCGATTACCTGGATGACAGCTTTCCGGACAACCCACTGGTGCCGGACGATCCCGGGCAGAAAGCAAAGGCGCTTGCGTGGGAGAAACGACTGGATGAAGAAGCCGGGCCGGCCATCCGTACCTGGGTGTACCACTACTTCCTGCAACGCCCGAAAGTGGTGGTGCCCATGCTTGCGGCCGGCACCCCCTTCTACAACCGGATCCTGCTCAGCCTGGCCTTCAGCCGGGTGGACGAGATCATGCGCGAGTCGATGAAGATCAATCTGAAAACCGCGGATCAGGCCCAGGCAACCCTCGAGAGCCTGCTGACGGAACTGGCGGAAGAGTACGGAAAACAGCCTTTCCTGGCCGGAGAGCATTTCAGCCGCGCGGATATCACCGCCGGCGCGCTGCTGGCGCCGTTGTTTATGCCAGCCCAATACCCGGTGCCCTGGCCCAAACCCCACAAGGTACCCCGGCCCGTTCAAGCCTGGCTGCAGGACTGGCAAGCCACCGTGGAACCAGTGGCCCAAATGTACCGCAAAAACCGTTAATCGAGCCCTGCACTGAGAGCCCTGAGAGCAAGGCGCAGTGGCGAAGGTTTGGTGGTGCCAAATCGAGCCGCTGCAACGCGGCTATCAGAGCTCTCAGTGGCGACCAATCGAGTCAGCGCAACGCTGCTATCGATATTCTCAGGCTCAGCGGGTGCCTTGGACGACCATGGTTTTGCCCTTTACGCGTACCAACCCCTGGTCTTCGAGGGTTTTCAGCACCCGCCCCACCATTTCCCGGGAACAACCAACAATGCGGCCAATTTCCTGGCGGGTGATCTTGATCTGCATGCCGTCCGGGTGAGTCATGGCGTCCGGCTCCTTGCTCAAATCCAGCAGGGTACGGGCCACGCGGCCGGTGACGTCCAGAAACGCCAGGTCGCCCACTTTACGGGTGGTCTGGCGCAGGCGCGAAGCCATCTGCTCGCCAATGAAGTAAAGCACGCGCGGGTCTTCACGGGCGATCTCCCGGAACCTGGTATAGCTGATCTCCGCCACTTCGCATTCGGTTTTCGCGCGTACCCAGGCACTGCGCGAATCCATGTTATCGAACAGGCCCATTTCACCGAAAAAAGCGCCGGCGTTCAGGTAGGCCATGATCATTTCCCGGCCTTCGTCATCCTCGATGATGACCGTGACTGAACCCTTGATGATATAAAACAGCGAATCGCTCTTGTCCCCCGCGTAGATAATCGTGCTTTTGGCGGGATAGTGTCGGCGATGGCACTGGGAAAGAAAGTAATCCAGGTGTTGGTTTTTCTGTTCAACCGGCTTAACGATAGTAGCCATGGTACGGGGCGAGCCTCCTGGGAATCTGAGGTTTTTCGTTGCTGTTCTTGTTTTATCCCTACAGACGATGCGGATTAACAATAGTATAGAGTCTTATAACAATAAGGTTACTGTCGGGCAACTCGCAGCACTTCTAATGTAGCCTGCTACGACAGGGCTCTGCGGCCGTCCAAACGGCTGCCTGGCCTGCCGCTCTGTGTTAGCATCCGCTGACTGTCAGCCCCCGAATCAGGGTTTCAAACTTCAGGAGAACACACACGATGAAAGCAACCATCGACTGGACCGGCAACGCCGGTTTCAAGGCCACCAGCGGCACCGGCCACGGTATCCAGATGGACGGCCCGCCCGACCATGGCGGTGAAAATCTGGGCCCGCGCCCCATGGAAATGCTGCTAATGGGCCTCGGCGGCTGCTCCTCGTTCGATGTGATGAACATTCTGAAAAAAGGCCGGCAGGATGTGACAGCGTGTCACACCGAGCTGGAGGCGGAACGAGCCGACGCGGTGCCTTCGGTGTTCACTAAAATTCACCTGCATTTTGTGGTCACCGGCCGCAACCTTAAAGAAAAGCAGGTGCAGCGCGCCGTTAGCCTTTCGGCGGAGAAATATTGCTCGGCCTCGATCATGCTGGAAAAAGCCGGCGTTGAGATTACTCACAGCCATGAAATCCGGGAAGCTGATCAAGGCTAAGCACCCCGGGCTTCCAGGCGGTGAAAAATGTTTGCAAAACCTATTCACTACCCTGAGCGCTGTGCATAATACGCCCTTTCAATACCGGTCTGCGCAATAGGTGAACAATGACCACAGAGAACAAACTGCAGCTGCACGGGTTCAATAACCTGACCAAGTCCCTGAGTTTCAACATCTACGATATCTGTTACGCGCAGACCGAAGAACAACGGGCAGCCTATATTGATTACATCGACGAGATGTACAACGCCGAACGCCTGACTCAGATCCTCACCGATGTGGTCAAAATCATAGGCGCCAACGTGCTGAACATCGCCCGCCAGGATTACGAGCCCCACGGCGCCTCGGTGACCATGCTGATTGCCGAACATGAGCTGACCGGCGAGGAAGCCAACAACGAAGAATCCCCCGGCCCGCTGCCCGACACCATCGTCGCGCACCTGGACAAGAGCCACGTGACCGTTCACACCTACCCGGAAAGCCACCCGCACGACGGCGTGAGCACCTTCCGGGCAGATATCGATGTGTCCACCTGTGGGCTGATTTCGCCGCTGAAGGTACTGAACTACCTGATCCACAGCTTTGATTCAGACGTGGTCACCGTGGATTACCGGGTACGCGGCTTCACCCGTGACGTGGACGGCACCAAGCATTACATCGACCACGACATCAACTCGATTCAGAACTACCTGTCCGAAGACACCCAGGCGGCGTACCAGATGATCGATGTGAACGTGTACCAGGAGAACCTGTTCCACACCAAGATGATGCTCAAGGACTTCAACCTGGACAACTATGTGTTCGGCGTGAACGCCGAGGACCTGGACCCGGCCGAAGCCGAATCCATCGAAAGCCGGCTGCGCCGGGAGATGTTGGAGATCTTCTATTCCCGCAACGTGGAATAACCGTCTCGCGGCAGCCTCCGGGCTGCCGTTTTTCTTCATTCAGTTTTTTTTGAACACACCCGCCAGAATTCTGCGTTTTCATCCCGGCTCTCGCTACACCAGGCTCTCCAGTAGCCTGGGCTTCTCGATCAGAAAACCCTGGGCGTAATCCACGCCCAATTGCCGAAGCACATCCAGCACCGCTCTCGATTCCACTTTTGAGGCAATCACTTCCCGCTTCATATAATGAGCCATGTCGACCATGGACTTCACCATGGCCCGATCGGTTTCACTGGACTCCAGACCGGCCGTGAATGCGCTGTCGATCTTGATCAGGTCCACCGGCAGCTCGCGCATGAACTCGAACGAGCCGGGGCCACTACCGAAGTTGGCGAGGCAGAAACGACAACCCAGCTCCTGCATCTCGGCCATGAACTCCGCCACGGCCTGAATGTCCTGAATGGCGGACGCCTCGGTAACTTCAAACCACAGGCGTTCGATGGGCGCGTCTTTCTGGCTGAGCTTTTCGTAAATAAATTCCAGCAGGCTCTGATCGTTCAACGAGTGGCCCGAAAGGTTAATGCACACGCCCGCTACCTGCCCGGCGTCCGGCGCCTTGTCACGCAACCAGTCCAGCATGTGGCCCACCACCCAGCGGTCGACCACCTGCATGCGGTCGTAACGCTCGGCCATGTTGATGAAATCCTGGCCTGTGATCATGCCACCGCTGTCGTCATACATGCTGATCAGAATCTCATACTGAGTAGGCAGTTTAGCCTGGGCATGCAGGGGAATGATCTTCTGGCAACGCAGCAGCATGCTCTCGTCGTCCGGATTGTTCAGGCCGGCCACCCGGGCAGCAATCTGTTCCTGCAGGGCCTGGTCATCGCCATCCGGGGCATAACGGGAGATCCTGCCCGGCCCCTGTTTGCGAGCGTCATACAGTGCCCGTTCTGAAGCCCGCAACCAGCGCTCGGCACTCACCAGCGCCGGCAATTCGGGAACCAGCCCGATGTTGGCGGAGAGCTGGTAACCCCTCTGATTGAAGGTAAAACGCTCGGCTTCCAGCGCTTTCATGATTTGTCCTGCCAGCGCTTCATCCTGCTCTGCCGGCACCAGTAGGGCAAATTCCGTATCCGCCACCCGGGCCACCGGCATGCCATCGGCGGTATGCTCGCCGACAATCGCGGCCACCCGTTTGAGGGCCTGGTCCGCCGCCTGGTGGCCGGCGGTATCACTGAGCAGACGGAAGCCCCGCAAATCCAGGTGCAACAGGGTTCGGCTGTCTTCGTGACGCACCAACTGTTGTTCCACCATGCGTTCGAATTCGCGGCGATTAAGCACTCCGGTTACATCATCGTGGGTGGAGACCCAGGACAACTGGTCATATACGTTGCGCACCATGCGGTCGATACTTTCATTCACCAGCGGCCTGTCGTACTGGCTATCGGGTACGATAATCCCTTTACGCATCTGCCGGGCCAGCTCCGGCAAATTCAGTTCCACCACCCGCATGCCCTGATGGTTCACGAACACAAACCGGCTGAAACTACGGGCCACCCACACAAGCCGAACGTACTGGGGTTCGTCCGGGCGGGTCTGGTCTCTCAGCCAGTCGCCGGTACGCAACTGGCGGGCGCGGTTCATCCAGCGTTGCAGGCTGCGTTGCTCCGAGTCTGTGGCGGGAGTCTCGCCATCCGGCGCCTGAGCCGTTTCCGGCTTGGCGTCGGGCATCTGCACCATATCCGGCTCGTGACCGGGTTTGCGCACCAGAAAACGCTTGAGCTCTTCACGAATCTGGGAAGACGGCAGATGATTGCTAGAAATGGACGCCAGGCCGTCCTGGATCAACCTCAACAATTCCGGCAGATTGACCCCGCTATCCGGGTCTGAACCGAACAGCAACAAAGAATCGATCACCGCCAGGTAGTCCTGCCACAACTGACTGTCCGGCCCCTGCCGGATCCAGGTGAGTGACAACAAATCCCGCCAGCCACTGTCGAGCAGGCTGATCACCGCCCGAGGTACTCTCTTGCCGGCCAGCCGGCTATCCAGAGCTTCGGCCACGGCGGCTTTCGATTCCGCCACCTTCTGCGCGCCCTCGGCCGCGGCCGTTACCCGTTCCACGTTGCGGCGATACACCAGATTTTGCCGGTCAATCAGGCTGTCGAGCTCGTTAACAGTCTGCTCGAAAATGCCGGTGTCCTGCTCAAACTCTGTGGCAATCCGCTGCACCAGTTCATCCACCTTGCGCTGGACCACGGGGTTCAGGCGTCCGCCTTTCACGCCCAGTTGAGCCAGACGGTTCATTACCGCACGCACCGGGCTGTCCTGGTCTTCAAAAAAAGCGGGGTCGTGCATGACTACTTTCAACACCGGCACTTCCAGCTGACGCAGGCGGCTCTGGCCGAATTCGCCCAGCTTCGGGCTTTCCACCACGCTTTTAAAGAAGCGGTCCACAACATCCAGGGTGTCTTGCTGCTCTTCGTTCAAACGCAGGTTCTGTTGTTCGCGGATCTTGTCCACCACCCGTTCCCGTAAGGGCTCGGGGGAAGTGCTGTCAGCCGGCAGGGTGGCTTGCAGTTGCTGGAGCTGTGCCTGGAGTTCACCGGAAGAGACCGGCCGGGCATTAACCGGGAAAGGGCTGGCCTCGCTTCCGCCCTTACCCAGCCGGCTGGCCTGCAGCGTACCCAGCAGGTTACGCACGGTTGCAAAGGCAGTTTGAGCGGCCCGTGCATAGCCCCGAAAATCATGGCCGGCACGCTGACGGGTACCCGAAGCTGGCGCGTTCAGCGCTTCGGCCGGGGCATCAGGTGCTTCCGAAATGGTTTTCCCGGGCTCCGGTGGCTCTGGCCGGGCGGGCGGCACCGGCTTTTCCGTTTTTTTCACCTGGTCGCTGAGGTATCGGGACAGATCCAGATCGGGCAGTACGCTCTGACGTATCAGAATGTCGTTCAATTCCCGGTAAAGTGGCTCCAATTCACTGATAACCGTGTTTTCAAACACCTTCAGGCAGACTTTTTCCACTTCTCGGGACACACTCAACGGAGCCAGCGCCTGGTGGAATGCTTCACACACCAGCGCCGGACCCAGGGGGTTGTGGTGCCCGGTACGGTTGGCAATGCCCAACTCATCCAGGCGCAGCTTCAATGGCAGCAGCTCGCCCCGAAAGCGGGTGTCGGCCCGGGTGACCATCACCCGAACCGCCAGCCAGTCTTCAAATTCGTTTTTGTCCACCACCGACAGACTGGTGGGGGGCGCTCCCTTCTGTTCAGGTTTAAGCGGTGCTTCGAGGTGACTGGCCATGGTTCGCCAGATCACCCGCTGGCGGCTTTTAACCAGCCCGGAACCGTCCATGTATTCATTCGCCAACTGGTTGCTTGTGGCCTGCCGTGCAGCCTCTATCAGAGCTTCGGCGATACGGGTGCAGCAGGTAGCCATCAACGGCTCGATAAACCGGACGATGGCCCGGGATGACTGCCGCAGAATAAACTGGACCTGCTCGCTGGGCGCTTTCAAGTTTGAGGGCCGCTGCTGCACCTGGCCACCACACCATTGCAGCATGGCTTCCAGGGCCTGGGGATTGGGACGTGTCAGCTGCACCCCCATGGCGCCGTCAATGCGCCGTACGGGCCGGGCATAAAGCTCATGGCTGCGCTTGCCGTCGGCGCCGCGAAAACGCACCACTACTTCTTCCGGCATACCACCGACAAAGGCTTTGTCGAGTTTATCCGAGGTATCGGTAGAGTAGCGGATGAACAGGCCTTCGGGACAAAAATCAGCAATTCGGCACGGCAGGCTGAGACCGTCGCCGGCTTCTATCCGGGCGGCAAGCTTTATCGGCTGGCGCGTACTGCTGCGACGCTCTTTCGGGTCCATCGTTTCCTGCCGTTGTTATCACGGTTACAAAGGTTTGAAAAAAACCTTGGAGTTGCGCTGAGTGTTGTAGCTGGCCAGTTTCGGCCCCGGCAGTTCCTGCACCTCCGCCGGCAGAAACCCCCGTTCCCGGAACCAGTGCTCGGTTTGCGTGGTCAGGATAAACAGCTTCTCGATACCTTTGCCACGGGCCAGTTTTTCTACCATGGCCAGGATGTCGTCGCCCCGGCCGGCCCTGCGGTAATTGGGGTCCACGGCGAAACAGGACAGCTCGCCGGCGCTTTCCCGGGGGTAGTGATACAGTGCGGCGCAGCCGACAATCGTGCCGTCCCGCTCGGCCACTACGAAATTGTCCACTTCGGTTTCCAGCATCTCCCGGGACCGCCTGACCAGTATGCCCTGCTCTTCCAGCGGCTGAATCAGTTCCAGGATACCGCCGATGTCCTCCACACGGGCCTGGCGGATCTGCTCGTAATTATCGCCACTGACCAGGGTGCCGGAGCCGTCACGGGTGAACAGTTCTTCCAGCAGGGCTCCATCTTCAGCATAACTGATGATATGGGCCCGGCGTACTCCTTTCACACAGGCGTCGCAGGCGGCTTTTAGCAGTGCGGCGTCGTGGCCGGTCACACTGTTCGCGTCCAGGCGCCGGGCAGCCTCGCGGGCGGACAGTTCGCGGATTAGCGCGCCGTCTTCTTCCAGCAGGCCTTCGTCGTCAATAAATACGATGAGTTTTTCCGCTTCCAGCGCGGCGGCAACCTGACTGCCAACATCCTCATAGGAAAGGTTGAAGGCATCGCCGGTGGGCGAGTAGCCCATGGGCGGCAGCAACACAATATGGCCCTGGTCCAGCAGTTGCTCTATACCACGGGCGTCGATGCGCCGAACCTTGCCGGTGTAGCCGAAATCAATGCCGTCCAGCACCCCGGCCGGGCGCGCGGTCACGTAGTTGCCGCTGCTCACCAGGATGCGGGCGTTGTGCATGGGCGAGTTCACCAGGCCCATGGACAGCTGGCTTTCAATGTAGGCGCGCAAGCCGCCTATCGCTTCCATCACCAGTGGCAGTTGCTCATCCGGGGTGATGCGAAGGTTGTTGGCGAACGAGGATTCCTGGCCGGCTTCATCCAGGCGGGACTGGATTTGCGGGCGGGCACCGAAGGCCACCACCAGCTTCACGCCCAGGCTGCTGAGCAGCGCAATGTCGTGAATGATGTTGATGAAATTGCGATGCTCGATGGCATCGCCGGGCATGGTCAGCACCACGGTCCGCCCGCGATGGGCGTTGATGTAGGGCGACGAGTGGCGAAAGCCATGCAGCCAGTCGTTGGATTTCAAGCCTTACTCCCTTGAAGACAGAACTGTTGGATCAACCCGCGCAGGATATCCACCGTGGGCTGAAGTTGCGAGAGCTCCAGGTATTCGTCTGGCTGGTGCGCCTGGTCAATAGAGCCCGGGCCCATAACCAGAGTCTCCATGCCCAGCTGTTGCAGCCAGGGCGCCTCGGTGGCGAAGGCCACGGCGTGAGCGGTGTGGCCGGTGAGTGTTTCGCAGGCCTTGACCAGCGCCGCATCGGCCGGAGTCTCAAACGGCGGCACGCCGTCAAACAGCGGTTCGAAATTCAGCCCCAGCTCCCGGCGCTCGGCCATCGGCTGCAGCCGATTCAGTATCGCCTGGCGCAGGCTGGCCATGTCCATGCCCGGCAGAGGGCGCAGGTCGAAGTGCAGCTCGCAACGGGCGCAGATGCGGTTGGGGTTGTCGCCGCCGTGAATACAGCCCAGGTTCATGGTGGGCACCTGCACGCGGAAATTCGGATTTCGGTACTGCTCCTGCCATTGCCGCCGCAACGCCAACAGTTCGCCCAGGGCCTCGTGCATGCCTTCCAGGGCACTTCGCCCCAGTTCCGGGTCGGAGGAATGGCCGGATTGTCCTTCCAGCACCAACCTCTCCATCATGATGCCCTTGTGCATGCGTACCGGCCGCAATCGGGTGGGTTCACCAATCACCGCATAACGGGCCACGGGTTTGCCGGCCTCGGCCAGCGCCCGGGCACCGTTCATGGAGGTTTCCTCGTCGGCGGTGGCGAGAATAATCAGCGGCTGCTGCAGTGGCTGGTCAATGAATGCTTTGGCCGCTTCGATGGCGAGCGGGAAAAAGCCTTTCATGTCACAAGTGCCCAGCCCGTACCAGCGGTTGTCCTTTTCGGTGAGGGTGAACGGATCACTTTGCCAACGTTTATCGTCAAACGGAACGGTATCGGTATGGCCGGACAACACCAGTCCCCCGGGCCCACTGCCGAGGGTGGCAATCAGATTGTATTTACCCGGCAACCCCGGTACGGGCAGGATCTCAATGGCAAACCCCAGGGCTTCGAGCCACTCGGCCAGGGTGCGAACCACCGCTTCGTTACTGTGGTCCCAGTCTGTCGAGGCGCTGGAAATGGATGGCAGGCCAATCAGCCTGGCCAGCATGTCCTGCACGCCGGGCACACAATCACTCGCACGGGTCACTTGTCGCATAGCGGTCTCCGGTTCGGGTTATTGGTCTGGCCGGGCCCGACGCCAGACCTCGAAGCGGTTGATGGCGCGCTTGAGGATCGGGTAGGCCACTTCGCCACCATCCACAAGCCTGGCAACTTCCAGTTCCCGCTTGCTGATCCGGTCCAGCCGGCCTTCCAACTGGTTGCCATTATTCAGTGTGACCCGTACTTGCCGGCCTTGCCAGTTTGCCGCGCTTTCAACCGGTTCGACCGACCAGCGGCTCACCAGTGCCGGCGCTTCCCGGGGAATCACCGGTTCCGGTACTGGCGGTTGCAGGGCCGGCTCGGGGGGCTGAATTTCTGTCAGGAAAACATCCGGTACAGGCTGGCCGTTCCAGCTGACCGGCCAGCTTTCGGCCTGCTCCACACCCGGCTCACGTACCGGTAGCCCGAAAGCCAATGCGCCCGGCCGCAAGTGAAAAGCCAGTTCACCGCCTTCGTTCAACCATTGCCGGTAAAGCGCCAACAACTGGTCACTGGGCTGGTAACCGCGGGCCTGTAGCCCGGCCTCCAGAGCGCGGGCAGTGCTAGCCAGCCACTGTTCCC
This sequence comes from Alteromonadaceae bacterium, assembly GCA_013393545.1. The sequence continues at coordinate 48,023 of JABXHG010000117.1, forward strand.
GGTCCATACCGGTTTCCCGCACACAATAGGCCGAGAGTTTGCGCATCAGACCGGCATCGCGCAGCACGACTTCGACCGGCTCAACGCTGCTCTTGGCCAACTGTTGAAGATCCGGGCCGTTTAGCCGCCCCCCGGGCCAGCGCGCTTCCAGGCTGCCAAGAGCGCCGGCATTCAGCTCCAGACTGAGTTCTTCCGGTGTCTGGCTCAGGGTGAAGTCACCGGCCAAAGCGGCGATGCCCATCCGCAACAGATCACCGCTGCCGGGCTGTTGCCGGGCATCCGGGCCGCAGGCCAGGGCCAGCAGAGGAGGTTTTTCCGGTTCAACGCCAGGTCGGGTAACGGGCTGGGCTTCCAGCCAGTTGCGGAACATGGCCGGCTCCAGTGTCAGGCTGACGCCTTCGGCGCTGACTTGCCAGGTGTCCGGCAGTCCCTGTGGATCAAACAGAAAACCGAGCAAAGTGGCTGGCGAACCGGTGTCGAACGCCAGCTGGTCAACGTTCAGTGGCTGAGTCAGCCGGAAGTCCTGCCAGGCCGCCTGTTCCAGCACCAGCGTGCCATCAAGGCGGGAGCCGATCCGGCCACGTTCGACCACGCCATGGTCCGAAAGCGCGCTACGGGCACTGGCGAGCTGCTGATCCGCCAGGTACCAGACGGCGGCCTTGTAGCCGGCAAACACGAGTATCCCTGTGATCACCAGAAAAGACAGCAGGCGTTTCATCCGTTGGCTCCCGCTCGAGTTGTCAGTTGCGTGAAATCTCAATTGCGTGAAATCAGAGTACCGACACCTTCATCGGTGAAGATTTCCAACAGACAGGCATGCGCTACCCGGCCATCAATGATGTGGGCTGTTTTCACGTCATTTTCCACGGCATTCAGGGCACAGCGGATTTTCGGTAGCATGCCACCGTGAATGGTACCGTCGTCGATCAGGTCATTGACCTGTTTGGCCGTGAGGCCGGTCAGGACCTTGTCGTTCTTGTCCTTCAGGCCGGACACGTTGGTCAGCAGAATGAGTTTCTCCGCTTTCATGGCCTCGGCCACCTTGCCGGCCACCAGATCCGCGTTGATGTTGTAGGAGGCGCCGTCCGGGCCCACGCCAATGGGGGCAATCACCGGAATGACGTTGCTGCGGGTGAGCATGTCGATGACGTCCACATTCACGCTGGCCACTTCGCCTACGTGGCCGATGTCGATGATTTCCGGGCGTTCCAGCTCTTCGGAACGGTTCACCACTTCCAGCTTGCTGGCCCGAATCAGATTCGCGTCTTTGCCAGTCAGGCCCACGGCGGTGCCGCCGTGGGAGTTGATCAGCGAGACGATTTCCTTGTTCACCTGGCCGCCGAGCACCATTTCCACCACATCCATGGTTTCGGAGTCGGTAACCCGCATGCCGTTGACAAACCGGGACTGGATATTCAGGCGCTCCAGCAACTCGCCAATCTGCGGGCCACCACCGTGCACCACAATCGGGTTGATGCCCACCAGCTTCATCAGCACCACGTCACGGGCGAAGCTGCTTTTCAGGTCTTCGTTTTCCATGGCGTTGCCGCCGTACTTGATAACAACGGTCTTACCGGTGAAGCGTTGTATATAGGGCAGGCCCCGGCTTAATACCGAGGCCACTTGCATTGCGGTTTCACGATCCAGCGCCATGGTTTGATCAGTTTCCTTGCGGTTCAGAATAGGTTGTTGTCAATTGTGTGTCAGAAATCCGGGTTGACCGTCGGAGCGGCTTTTTCCAGCTGCTCGCGGAACACCGCCTTGATGCGTTCCAGCGCGTCTTCGGTTTCGGCCTCGAAGCGCAGCACCAGCATGGGCGTGGTGTTGGAGGCCCGGCACAGGCCCCAGCCGTCGGTGTAGTCCACCCGAATGCCGTCGATGTTGCTTATGCTGCCGTCGCCAAAATCACCCTGCTCACCCAGGCGTTCGATGATGCCGAATTTCTCACTTTCCGTAACTTCGACGTTCAGCTCCGGGGTGCTGATGTCCTCCGGGAAATCGGCAAACACGTCGTCGCTGTGGCGGTCTTCAATGCCCAGGATTTCCAGCAGGCGGGCAGCGGTGTACAGGCCGTCATCAAAGCCGTACCAGCGTTCACCGAAGAATACATGGCCACTCATCTCGCCAGCCAGCAAGGCACCGGTTTCCTTCATTTTCGCTTTCATCAGCGAGTGCCCGGTTTTCCACATGATCGGCCGGCCACCGGCCTCGGAGATCACGCCCGCCAGGCGGCGACTGCATTTCACATCATACAAGACATCGGCACCTGGGTTACGGGATACGACATCTTTCGCCAGCAGCATCATCAGCCGGTCCGGCCAAATAATCTTGCCGGTGTTGGTGACCACGCCCAGGCGATCGCCGTCGCCGTCAAACGCCAACCCGAGATCGGCACCGGTTTCGTTCACCTTGGCAATCAGGTCTTTCAGGTTAGCCGGTTTGCCCGGGTCCGGGTGGTGGTTGGGGAAGTTGCCGTCCACTTCGCAGTACAGCGGCACCACCTCGCAGCCCAGCTCCTCGATCAGCAGCGGCCCCAGTTCGCCAGCAATGCCGTTACCGGCATCCACCACCACTTTCAGCGGTGCGGCAACGGCGATATCGCCAACAATGCGGTCCAGGTAGGCCCGGCGCACGTCTTCCCGGCTCTGCTCGCCCTGGCCGGTGTTGAAATCGGCCGTTTGCGTGCGTTGATACAGCTTTTGGATGGCGTCGCCCGACAGGGTCTCGCCACCGAGCATGATTTTCAGGCCGTTGTAGTTGGCCGGGTTATGGCTGCCGGTTACCATCACACCGGAACCGGTCTGGAGCTGGTGCGTGGCAAAATACAGCACCGGCGTGGGCACTGCGCCAATGTGAATCACGTTACAACCGGTTGCCATGACGCCGCGAGCCAGCGCCTCGGCCAACTCCGGGCTGGAGTGACGGCCATCGTAACCGATGCACAGAGAGGTAACGCCCCGGTCGCCAGCTTCCGAGCCGATGGCCTTGCCGATCACTTCCACCACCTCGGCGGACAGGCTTTCACCGACAATGCCGCGAATGTCGTAGGCCCGGAAGATTTCCTGCTCGATGGTCAGGTTCGGTGGGCGGTTCTCCGCCACATCCAGCAGATCGTCCTCGAACATCGGCGCGTCATCACCACCGCCCGAAGCGCTGTCCCCGGCCTTGCCGAAGCCCAGTACATCTTCGTCGCCATCAAGCATGTCAATATCCGGCACGTCGTTGTCCTGGAACAGCGGCCCTTCTTCGCCGGCGGTTTCGGTCGCGCCCGACTTTGCCCTGGGCGCTGCTTTGGGTTTGGCATTTTCCCCGGCCTTGGCCACCCGCTTTTCCACCACCTGGGACAAGCGGTAAAACACCTCGCCGGTGGCCGCCACCATGTCCCAGCGGAAGTTCGGCAGCTTCACTTTTTCGCCACCAAACACCTTATGGGACCACTGCACCAGGGCGGTCATGTCCTGACGCAGACCACGCTGGGCTCCGGCCAGTAGCAACCAGCTGACAATGATGGCCAGCACCATGGGCAGGCCGACAAACAGGCCAATCGGCACCATCCCGACCGCCGGTTGAGGCCTGGCCGCCGGCGTATAGGCCACCGACCAGTCCGGATTCAGCAGGGTGCGAGTGGTTTCGGAGCCGGAACCATTGCCGGCGGCAATCACCGTACGACTATTGCCGGACACTGTTTGCACCAGCGATAGCCGGCCCTGCAAGCCGGTCTGTTCCGGGCTCAGCAACGGGCGAATATCGCCAGCCTGGTACACAGCCAGCATGGTACCGGTGACCCTGCCGGTGTCCGGATCGGCAACCGGCGCCGCAAACTGGAAATACCAGCGGTTGTCCCGGGGAAAGGCATCCGGCACCAGAGAGCGGCCCTGTTCGGCCCGGCGCAGCAGCTCCAGGCCGGCAAAACCGAGCAGGGTGTCCGTGTTACCGGTACGGGGAATGGCTCGGCGCGGGAAGACGAAAATGCCCTGGGCGCCTGGCAGGGCCTGCTGTAGCTGACTGGCCAGAGTGTCAGGAGCAACGCCGGCGGCCAGGCTGTCAGCCACATAAGCCTGGCTGGCCACGGCTTCTACCTGCGCCTGGCGTTCCGAGAAAAAGCGATTAAGGATCTGCTGGGCAACGTTGGCCTGCCGCGCCTGGGCTTGCTGGTGCGCTTCCCGGGCCGAAGGGGTCAGCACCAGAAAATGCAACAGTGCGGTGATTGCCACCGCCGCCAGCACCAGCACCAAAGCTTGTCCGGCCGCCACCGAACTCAGCCGCTTCAGCTTGCCGGGCTGAGCATCGTGGCCCTTGTCGGCTTTCCCGACGAATCTCTTTTTTTTCTGACCGGCCGCTTTATCCTCGACAGCCGAAGTGTCCTCTGCCTTTTTTTTGCCAAATTTCATAGAGCATCCCGCTTTATTTTGAACTCCGGAATCATGTTTATCCGGCGGTTATCCGGCCATTATAGACGCCCATGGCCAGAACCGCGCGCGGCCTGCCACCCGGCTCAGTGTCGGCCGGTGGAGCCGAAACCGCCCTCGCCCCGGTCACTGGTGTCGAATTCGGACACCACTTCGAATTCTGCCTGCACCACCGGCACCAGCACCATCTGGGCAATGCGTTCGCCCACATTAACGGTGAACTCGGCCGAACCGCGATTCCAGCACGACACCATCAATTCGCCCTGGTAATCGGAATCAATCAGGCCAACCAGGTTACCAAGCACGATGCCGTGTTTATGGCCCAGCCCGCTTCGGGGCAGAATCATCGCAGCCAGCGAAGGGTCAGCGATGTGTACCGACAAACCAGTGGGAATCAGTTCCGCTTGCCCCGGCTGCAGAGTCAACGGCTGCTGCAAGCAGGCCCTCAAGTCCAACCCGGCGGAGCCATCGGTGGCGTAAGCCGGAAACGGAATTTCGTTGCCGATTCTCGAATCCAGTACTTTCAGCTGAAACGTCTGCTTGCTCATGCACTCTTGCCTTGTTCATGGTGTTGGGCAATCAGCGCGACCAGTCGTGCCGCGATTGCCTGTTTGGTGTCGGGCCCGATGTCTGTGCACCCGCCCGGCCAGAACACGCTGACCGCGTTCTGGTCGCTGTTGAAACCCAGCCCGGGCATGGACACATCGTTAGCGACAATCATATCCAGTTTCTTGCGCTGCATTTTATCAGTGGCGTAACGCTCCACATCGCGGGTCTCGGCGGCAAAGCCCACGGTAAACGGCGCATCCGGCCGTGCAGCGATGGTGGCCAGGGTATCCGGGTTGCGCACCAGCTCGAGCGCCATGGCCTCGCTGGTTTTCTTGATTTTATCTCCGGCCGCGCTTTGTGGCCGGTAATCGGCCACGGCGGCAGTGGCAATAAAAATGTCGCAGCCTTCATCCACCGCCTGGGTGGTAGCGGCCAACATATCCTCAGCAGTTTCCACCGGCCGCACCTCCACATCCTCCGGTACCGGCAGGGTCACGGGGCCACTGACCAGCACCACCGCCGCCCCGGCTCGGGCGGCGGCATCAGCCATGGCGTAGCCCATCTTGCCGGAGCTATGATTGGAGATATAACGCACCGGATCAATCGGCTCGCGGGTTGGCCCGGCGGTAATCACCACCCGTTTGCCAGCTAGAATGGGCTCCAGTGCGCCGTGTTGTGCTAACACCCGCTGCGCCAGGGTTCCGGGCTCGAGCATACGGCCGGGGCCGGTATCGCCGCAGGCCTGGCCACCCTGATCCGGACCCCAGACGGAAATCTGCGGATCTTCAGCCAGCAGCGCAAGGTTGCGCTGTGTACGGTGGTTTTTCCACATCGCCTGATTCATGGCCGGGGCCACGGCAATCGGCGCCTCGGTGGCACAACACACGGTAGCCAGCAGGTCATCCGCCAGACCATGGGCCAGGCGCGCCAGAAAATCCGCCGAGGCCGGCGCCACCAGCACCTGGTCGGCCCATTTGGCCAGTTCGATATGCCCCATACCGGCTTCCGCTTCGGGATCCAGCAAGGAGGTGCGCACCGGCTCACCGCTCAGGGCCTGAAAGGTCAGCGGCGTAATGAAGGACTCGGCACCGGGGGTCATCACCACCCGCACCTCACAACCGGCTTTTTTCAGCAGCCGCACCAGCTCGGCACTCTTGTAGGCCGCAATGCCTCCAGTAACTCCCAGCAACAATCGTTTGCCAGCCATGGGGAGACTCCGTGAATTCCCTGAAATGAAAGCCATCTACAATACCACGACCGGCATCACCGGGCAGCCGCCGGGCAATTTCCAAATGCTACCTTTTGCAGTAACCTTTGTAATTATCAAGCGATGCAGGATGCATCAAATTCAACAACCGCAAGGAAGCCGCCATGCTGCAAACACCCTGGCCCGCCGATGAACGCCCCCGTGAACGACTGCTGAACCACGGCCCCGAATCCCTTTCCGACGCCGAATTGTTGGCCATTTTCCTGCGCACCGGCACCGCCGGCACGCCGGTAATGACCTTGGCCCGGCAGCTGGTGGAAGAGTTCAATGGCCTGCGCGGGCTGATGACCGCCTCACGCCGGCAGTTTTGCGAAGTGAAGGGGCTTGGCACCGCCAAATACGCCCAGGTGCAGGCGGCCATGGAAATGGCCCGGCGGGTGATGGACGAACCCCTGCGGCAGGGCGACCCGCTGCGCTCACCCGCCGATACCCGCCGCTTTCTCACCAGCCGTCTGGGCACTTACCCGCACGAAGTGTTTGCCGGTTTGTTCCTGGACAACCGCCACCGGGTCATCCAGTACCGGGAACTGTTTCGGGGCACCATCGACGGCGCAGCCGTGTATCCACGGGAGGTGGTACGCCAGGCCCTGGAAGACAACGCAGCGGCGATCATTTTCGCCCATAATCACCCGTCCGGCGTGGCCGAACCCAGCCAGGCGGACATTTCCCTGACCCGCCGGCTGAAAGAAGCCCTGGGGCTGGTGGATATCAGGGTTCTTGACCATATGGTTATCGGCCACGGTGAGGTAATATCGTTGGCCGAAAGAGGACTGATGTGATCGACAGGGACAAAACGCCCGGATTCTGGCCAAATTCCCAACAATTTTTTTGCGTTGGCTGGCCAGTTCTGGTATAAAGGCGTCCCTTTCGGGAGGCGTCTGGCAGGCAGCGTTCCGTTCAAAGGCGCGAACAGGGGGCGAAACAAGGTTCCCTGGCAACCAGAGACGTCTTAATACGTATTTGTATTGATCATTAAGACCACTGCTCAGGTCGGATGCAAGTATGTCTAGAGCTTGTTAGCTTACCTGTAAGCGTCCGGTTCATGGTAACTAACTTTCCCACGCGATGAATCACACTCGTC